>NZ_DASWVV010000203.1:0-25382 GCF_036406155.1 Devosia sp.
CGGCTCGGAGCGCGCCTCCACCGGCTTGGCGTCGGCGGACTTGGCGTCCGCCTTGGGCGCCGGGGCCGCCGCCCCCTGGGCGATGGCGCCGATCAGGGCCCCGACATTGACGGTATCGCCGGGGTTGGCGGCAATGCTTTCGAGCACCCCGGCGGCCGGGGCCGGGACCTCGATGGTCACCTTGTCGGTTTCAAGCTCGACCACCGGTTCGTCGGCCGCGACCGCGTCGCCGACCTGCTTGAACCACTGCCCGATGGTGGCTTCGGTGACGCTCTCGCCCAACGTGGGCACCCGGATCTCTACCGACATCTGTTCCCTTCCTTTTGGGGTGCGATCAGCCGGCCGGGCCCGCCGCGACGGCGGCAGGCCCGGCCGCATGGATCACGCTGCAACAATAATCACTTGGCAAAGGCTTCGTCGAGGAAGGTCTGCAGCTGCGCGAGATGCGTGCGCATCAACCCCGTGGCGGTGGAGGCCGAAGCCGGCCGGCCGACATAGCGCGGGCGCTGCCCGACCTGCCCCATCTGCTCCAGCACCCAGTCGATATAGGGCTGCACGAAGGCCCATGCGCCCATGTTCTTGGGCTCTTCCTGGCACCAGATGATCTCGGCCTGCTTGAAGCGGCTCAATTCGTCCAGCAGCGCCTTGGCCGGGAACGGATAGAGCTGTTCCAGCCGGAGCAGGTAGACGTCGCTCATGCCGCGTTTCTCACGCTCCTCGAGCAAATCGTAGTAGACCTTGCCCGAGCACAGGATGACGCGGCGGATGTCGCCGTCGGAGGCCAGCTTGATGGTGGTCTTCTGCGGCCCCGGCGTTTCGGCGTCGTCCCATAGCAGCCGGTGGAAGCCGCTGCCCGGTCCCAGTTCGGCGAGCGTCGACACCGCCCGCTTGTGGCGGAGCAGCGACTTGGGCGTCATCAGGATCAGGGGCTTGCGGAAGTCGCGCTTCACCTGCCGGCGCAGGATGTGGAAATAGTTGGCCGGCGTGGTGCAGTTGGCGACCTGCATGTTGTCCTCGGCGCACAGCTGCAGGTAGCGCTCGAGCCGGGCCGAGGAGTGTTCCGGGCCCTGGCCTTCGTAGCCGTGCGGCAGCAGCATGACCAGCCCGCTCATGCGGAACCACTTGCGTTCGCCCGAGGAGATGAACTGGTCTACCACCACCTGCGCGCCGTTGGCGAAATCGCCGAACTGCGCCTCCCACATGGTGAGCGTGTTGGGCTCGGCCAGCGAGTAGCCGTACTCGAAGCCGAGCACCGCCTCCTCGCTCAGCATCGAGTTGATGACCTCGTAGCGCTGCTGCGTGTCGGAGATGTGGTTGAGCGGCACGTAGGTTTCGTCGGTCTGCTGGTCGTACAGCACCGAATGACGCTGGCTGAACGTGCCGCGCTCGACGTCCTGGCCGCTGAGGCGGACCGGGTGGCCCTCGTCCACCAGCGAACCGAAGGCGAGCGCCTCGCCGGTCGCCCAGTCGATGCCCTCGCCGCTCTCGATCGCGGCGCGCCGGTGGTCGAGGAAGCGGCGCACCGTGCGGTGCACCTGGAAGTTATCCGGCACGGCGCAAAGCTGCGCGCCGATGCGGGCCAGTTCGGCGGTCTCGACGCCGGTCTCGCCGCGGCGCGGCCCGTCGCAGTCGGCGCGCTTCAGGTCCTTCCACTGGCCGTCGAGCCAGTCGGTCTTGTTGGGGCGGAAGTCCTGGCTGGCCTCGAACTCGGTTTCGAGATGGGCACGCCACTCGGCCCGCAGCGTCTCGACGTCGCCGGCCGTCACCAGCCCTTCCTCGATCAGCCGGGCGGCATAGAGATCGAGCGTGGACCTGTGGCCGCGGATCTTCGAATACATCAGCGGCTGGGTGAAGCTGGGCTCGTCGCCTTCGTTGTGGCCGAAGCGGCGGTAGCAGAACATGTCGATGACCACCGGACGGCCGAAGCGCTGCCGGAACTCGGTGGCCACCTTGGCGACATAGACCACGGCCTCCGGGTCGTCGCCGTTGACGTGGAACACCGGCGCCTCGATCATCTTGGCGACGTCGGTCGGATAGGGCGAGGAGCGCGAATAGATCGGCGAGGTGGTGAAGCCGATCTGGTTGTTGACCACCACGTGGATGGAGCCGCCGGTGCGGTGCCCCCTGAGGCCGGACAGGCCGAGGCACTCGGCCACCACGCCCTGGCCGGCGAAGGCGGCGTCGCCGTGGATGAGCAGCGGCAGCACCGAGGAGCGGTCGGTCTGCCGCGTGTCGAAGATGAAGCGGCCGTCGACCGCGGCGCGCTGGTCCTGCTTGGCGCGCACCTTGCCCAGCACCACCGGATCGACGATCTCGAGGTGGCTGGGGTTGGCCGTCAGGCTCAGGTGCACGCTGTTGCCGTCGAACTCGCGGTCGGCCGAGGCGCCCAGGTGGTACTTGACGTCGCCCGAGCCCTCGACGTCGTCGGGGTAGAAGGCGCCGCCCTTGAACTCGTGGAACAGGGCGCGGTGCGGCTTGGCCAGCACCTGGGTCAGCACGTTGAGCCGGCCGCGATGCGGCATGCCGAGCACGATGTCCCGGACCCCGAGCGCGCCGCCCCGCTTGATGATCTGCTCGAGCGCCGGGATCAGCGCCTCGGCGCCGTCCAGCCCGAAGCGCTTGGTGCCGGTGAACTTGACGTCGCAGAACTTCTCGAAGCCTTCGGCCTCGACCAGCTTGTTGAGGATCGCCTTCTTGCCCTCGGCGGTGAACCGGATGCCCTTGTCGGGGCCTTCCATGCGCTCCTGGATCCAGTGCTTTGCCTCGGGATCGGAGATGTGCATGAACTCGACGCCGACGGTCGAGCAGTAGGTGCGCTTGAGGATCTCCAGCATCTCGGGGATGGTGGCGAATTCGAGCCCGAGATAGTTGTCGATGAAGATCTTGCGGCCGTAATCGGCCTCGGTGAAGCCGTAGCTCGCCGGGTCGAGTTCGGGCGCCGGCTCCGGCGCCTTGAGGTGCAGCGGGTCGAGCTCGGCGTGCAGGTGCCCGCGCGCGCGGTAGGCGCGGATCATCATGATGGCGTGGATGGAATCGCGCGTCGCCTGCAGCACGTCGGCCGGGCTCGGCGTCGGGGCGCCGGTCGCCTCGGCCTGGCGCGCCATGGCGCGCTGCGTGCGGGCCGGCAGTTCGGCGGCTTCGCCCCAGTTGCCGTCGAGCGCGGCGACCAGCTCCCCGCCGGCGCTTTGCGGCCAGTCGGTGCGGCGCCACGAGGGGCTTTCGGCGTTGCGGGTGACGTCGGAGGCCGTGTCCTCGAGCCGGCCGAAATAGCTGGCCCAGGTGGGATCGATGCTGGCGGGATCGGCCTTGAAGCGGGCGTAGAGGGATTCGATATAGTCGGCGTTGCCGCCGTAGAGGAAAGAAGAGAGCAAGAACTGTTCGTTCTTATCTTGTCGGGTCATGATCCTGTCGCGGGCCGTAGCCCAACCTTTCCTTCTCAAACTGTCCGGAGATTGTCATCCCCGGTCTCGGCGGCCCCAATGTGACCGGGTTAGCTTAGCACGCTGTAAACGACCGGCGCAGCGGCCCCGGTCGCCCGGCGTTGTTCAATCGACGATAAACAGCCGCGCGCCTGTCTCCGTCCGCGAGCGATGCTGCTCGGCGCCATCGGCGACCTGATAGCTCATGCCCGCCGACAACTCAAACTCGCGCCCGTCCTCGAGCGTGGTGGTGAGGCTGCCGTCGAGGCACAGCAGGATATGGCCCTTGGCGCACCAGTGGTCGGCCTCGTATCCGGGCGAATATTCGACCATCCGCACGCGGACCGGGTTGTCCTGCGGGCCGAAATGCCGCACCCGCCACGTCGCCTCGCCCGCCTCGCCCGCATGCCGTTCGGGGGCAACGGCCGACCAGTCGGTCGTTCCGAACGGAATGTCGCTGAGCCGCATCGACCTTAGCCTTTCAACACGTCCGCCAGGGTGACGCCGATCCGGGCCGGCGACTTCGACATTCTGATCCCCGCCGCTTCCATCGCCGCGATCTTGTCCTCCGCGCCGCCTTTGCCGCCCGAAATCACGGCGCCGGCATGGCCCATGGTCCGCCCCTTGGGCGCCGTCAGCCCGGCGATGAAGCCGGCCATTGGCTTCCTGCGGCCGCGCCTGGCCTCGTCGATGAGGAACTGCGCCGCGTCCTCCTCGGCCGAGCCGCCGATCTCGCCGATCATGATGATCGATTTCGTCGCGTCGTCGGCCAGGAACATCTCCAGTACATCGATGAACTCGGTGCCCTTGACCGGGTCGCCGCCGATGCCGACCGCGGTGGTCTGGCCGAGCCCGGCTTTGGTGGTCTGGAACACCGCCTCATAGGTAAGCGTCCCCGAGCGGGAAACAATGCCCACCGAGCCTTTCGAGAAGATGTTGCCCGGCATGATGCCGATCTTGCACTCCTCGGGGGTGAGCACGCCCGGGCAGTTGGGCCCGATCAGCCGCGATTGCGACTGGTCGAGCCGCGCCTTGACCCGGACCATGTCGAGCACCGGCACGCCCTCGGTGATGCACACGATGAGCGGGATCTCGGCGTCGATCGCCTCGAGGATGGCATCGGCGGCGCCGGCCGGCGGAACGTAGATCACCGAGGCGTCGGCATTGGTTGCCGCCTTGCCTTCGGCGACCGTGGCGAAGATGGGCAGCGCCGTGCCGTCGACGCCCGAGGTCCAGGTCTCGCCGCCCTTCTTGGGGTGGACGCCGCCCACCATCTGCGTGCCGTAATAGGCGAGCGCCTGCTCGGTGTGGAAGGTGCCGGTCTTGCCGGTCAGCCCCTGCACCAGGACGCGGGTGTTCTTGTTGACGAGAATGGACATGGCTCTTCCGTCTGGTTGCTGCGCCGGGGGCGGCTAGTTCTGGCCCTTGATGGCCGCGACGATCTTCTGCGCCGCGTCGTCGAGGTCGTCGGCCGAGATGACGTCGAGGCCGGAGGCGTCGAGGATGGCCTTGCCTTCCTTGACCCGCGTGCCCTCGAGCCGGACCACCAGCGGCACCTTGAGGCCGACCTCCCTCACCGCCGCGATGACGCCCTCGGCGATGACGTCGCAGCGCATGATGCCGCCGAAGATGTTGACCAGGATGCCTTTGACGGCGGGGTCGGCGGTGATGATCTTGAACGCCGCCGTGACCTTCTCCTTGGAGGCGCCGCCGCCCACGTCGAGGAAGTTGGCCGGCTCCTCGCCATAGAGCTTGATGATGTCCATGGTCGCCATGGCGAGGCCGGCGCCGTTGACCATGCAGCCGATATTGCCGTCGAGGGCGACATAGGCGAGGTCGTATTTCGAGGCCTCGATCTCCTTCTCGTCCTCCTCGGAGAGGTCGCGCAACTCGGCCAGTTCGGGATGCCGGAACAGGGCGTTGTTGTCGAAGCTCACCTTGGCGTCGAGCAGCCTGAGATGGCCGTCCTGCATGACGATCAGCGGATTGATCTCGAGCAGGCTCATGTCCTTTTCGACGAAGGCGCGATACAGCCCCGGGAAGACGAGGCCGGCATCGGTGCGCGCCGCGCCCTCGAGCGCGAGTGCGTCGGCCAGCTTCTCCACGTCGGCGCTGGTGACGCCGGTCTCGGGGTCGACCGGCAGCGACACGATCTTGTCCGGCGTGTCGTGCGCCACCGCCTCGATGTCCATGCCGCCTTCGGTGGAGACGACGAAGCTCACCCGGCCGCTGCCGCGGTCGACCAGCAGCGAGCAGTAGAGTTCGCGGGCGATGTCGGCGCCGTCCTCGATATAGAGCCGCCTGACCTGCCTGCCGGCTGCCCCGGTCTGCTTGGTGACCAGCGTGTGGCCCAGCATCTCGCCGGCGTTGGCGACCACCTCGGCGGCGCTGCGCGCCAGCCGCACACCGCCCTTGGCGTCGGGCGGCAGTTCCTTGAACTTGCCCTTGCCGCGGCCGCCGGCATGGATCTGGCTCTTCACCACATAGAGCGGTCCGGGCAGGGACGCGGCGGCGGCCTCGGCCTCCTCGGGCTTGAAGATGGCGACGCCCTTGGCCACCGGCAGGCCGTAGGTCTTGAGCAGCGCCTTGGCCTGGTGTTCATGGATGTTCATCGACGGTCCTTCACAGTCGTTCGGGGCAATTCGCCGGACCGCGCCCCCGGACACGTCCGGCCGGGGGGCAGCCCGCAGGCCGAACCGCCCTCGCGCGGGGGCGCGAGGGCGGCGGGATCAGGCCAGTTTCGGGGCGATCTTCTTGCACGCTTCGATCAGCCCGTCGACTGCGGCGACGGATTTGTCGAAGGCCTTCTGCTCGGAACCGGAGAGCGAAATCTCGACCACCTTCTCGACGCCGCCGGCGCCGATCATTACCGGCACGCCGACATAGGTGCCCTTGACGCCGTACTCGCCCTTCAGATAGGCGGCGGCCGGCAGCACCCGCTTCTTGTCCTTGAGGTAGCTCTCGGCCATGGCGATGGCCGACGCCGCCGGGGCGTAGAAGGCCGAGCCGGTCTTGAGGAGCCCGACGATCTCGGCGCCGCCGTCGCGGGTGCGCTGCACGATGGCGTCGAGCCTGTCCTTGCCCATCCAGCCCATCTTGACGATGTCGGTGAGCGGAATGCCGGCGACGGTGGAGTAGCGCGGCAGCGGCACCATGCTGTCGCCGTGCCCGCCCAACACGAAGGCGGTGACGTCCTCGACCGAGACGCCGAGCTCGTCGGCGATGAAATGACGGAAGCGCGCAGAGTCGAGCACGCCGGCCATGCCGACGACGCGGGTCGTCGGCAGGCCCGAGAATTTCTGCAGCGCCCACACCATGGCGTCGAGCGGGTTGGTGATGCAGATGACGAAGGCATCGGGCGCGTACTTGGCGATGCCCGCCCCCACCTGCTCCATCACCTTGAGGTTGATTTCGAGCAGGTCGTCACGGCTCATGCCGGGCTTGCGCGGCACCCCGGCAGTGACGATGACGACGTCGGCGCCGGCGATGTCCTTGTACTCGGAGGTGCCCTTGATGGTGGCGTTGAAGCCTTCGACCGGGCCGGACTGGCTGAGGTCCAGCGCCTTGCCCTGCGGCACGCCGTCCATGATGTCGAACAGGATCGCGTCGCCCAGTTCCTTGAGCGCGACGAGATGCGCCAAAGTCCCGCCGATCTGCCCCGCTCCGATGAGAGCGATCTTCTTGCGCGCCATCCAAATACCCCCGTTCGGTCACTGCTGGAATTGCGCGCCCCTCTTAGCGCCACCCACCTATGAGGGCAAGTAAGCCGTTTGACGAAGCGCCGGGGCGCTTCAGGCCTCCGCGTCCGGCTTGGGCGGGGCGCCTAAATAGTCCCTCGACTGCATCTCGACCAGCCGCGACACGGTGCGCTGGAACTCGAACCGGGTCTTGTCGTCCTGCCCCAGCGCGTCGAGCGGCGCCGCAAAGCTCGCCGCCAGCTTGACGCCGCGATCGTAGAGCGTGTCGACGAGCAGGATGAAGCGCTTGGCGGCATCCGACTGCAGCCGGCCGAACTGCGGCACGCCGTCGAGCACCAGCGTCTCGTAGGCGTGGCTGAGCTTGAGGTAGTCGCGCGCGCCCAGCGGCCGCTCGCACAACTCGGCGAAGGAGAAGCGCGCCGCCCCCATCGCCGCGCGCGGCACCCGGATGGTGCGGCCCAGCGAGTGGATCTCCTCGGGCGCCCCTGGCGCCCCGCCCGTGAGCTTGAGCCACAGCCGGTCGAGCGCCGCCGCGGCCTCGGGCCCGGTGCCGAAATGGTAGACGTCCTCGCCCTCGAACTTCAGCCGCCGGTAGTCCGTCGGCCCGTCGAGGCGGACGATCTCGACACGGCTTTCGAGCAGCGCGATGAAGGGCAGGAACAGCTGGCGGTTGAGCCCGCCCGAATAGAGGTTCTCGGGCAGGACGTTGGAGGTCGCCACCACCACCACGCCGGCTGCGAACAGCTGCTCGAACAGCCGCCCCAGCAGCATGGCGTTGGTGATGTCGTTGACCTGGAACTCGTCGAGGCAGAGCAGGCGCGCCCCGCCCAGGACGGGCTTGACCGCCGCCGCCACCGGGTCGGCGTTCTCGGCCCGGCCCTTGGCCAACTTGCGGAAGCGGGCGATGGCGGCGTGCACCTCGTCCATGAATTCGTGGTAGTGGAGCCGCCGCTTTTCGGCGATCCCGGCATGGGCGAAGAACAGGTCCATGAGCAGCGTCTTGCCGCGCCCGACCTCACCCACGAGATAGGCGCCGCGGATCGCCGGGCGCTTCTTGCGGCCGAGTGCGGGCAGCAGGCCGCGCGCCGCCGCGCGCGAACTCAGTTCCGCGGCGATCCGGTCGAGCGTGCGGGCCGCCCGCTGCTGCAGCGGATCGGCGCTGAGCGCCCCCGTGCCGACGAGGGCGGCGAGGGCCGTGCTGACAGGATGGGCCGCGGACCCCCTCCGCGAGCCGGCCACCCCTAGCCGACCATGGAGATGCCCTGGCCGCCCGCCAGGGTACCGATGAAGCGGTTGCCCGACAGGATGAGGGCGGCGATCATGTCGCCGTTTTCATCGAACAGCTGCACCTGGCTGCCGGCGAGCTGCCAGGAGGCCACCACCTTGAGGCCCGGCATCTCGCAGCCGGGGGTGGAGGCGCGCAGGCGCCCGGTGCCGGCCTTGGCCGTCTCCGTGAGGTACAGCTTGCACTGCGCCGTGCCCGACACGATGGTCCAGCCGCCCACCAGCTTGCTGGTAGTGAGCCCGCCGGTGAGGTCGCGCCCGGGCGTGGCCGGCAGGTTGCCGACGGAATCGAGGGTGACGAAGCCGCCATCGGCGGTCGTCAGCGGCACTGGCTGGCCACCGCCGAGCACCGGCTGGCCGGTCAGGGCCGGGTTGACCTGACCCGGCGAGGGCGGCGCGCCCAGTTGCACCGGCTGTGTGCCGGGGGCACCGCCGATGGTTGGCAGGTCGGTGCTCGCCACCGTGCCGTCCTGGATCGGCTGCAGCTGTTCCGGCTGGCTGCGCGCAGCCTGCTGGCCGCTCATGCTGCTGCAACCGGTCAAAAGCAACGCCAGCGCTGCGATCGCGGCGGCTGGAACGCCGGCGCGTTTCCGAGTCGTCATTGGCCTGCTCCGTGCCCGAGGGCCCATTCTTGGCGAATATCGCCCGGGGCATATAGCGCCGGCAGCCACCCCGTTCAACCGGCGTGCTGCCCGCTTTTCGTCTAGTGCCGCGATCAATGTGGCCATGTTGCGACCGTCGGCCGCGGCGATCGGCCCAAGGTTAACGGGCGGTCATCTCCTTGAGCAGCGCCTCCGCGAGGAGTCGCGCGTCCCCGGCTTCCGCCTCCGGCACGGTGACGGGGACGCCCTGCGGCGAGAACACGCCGGGCATGCCCGGCAGGCCGCTTTCGCCGCCCTCGAGCGGGTGAAACCCGTGCGCCTTGAGGGCGGCGATCAGCACGCGGGCGACGGACGGGTCTTCGACCTGGGCGATGGTTTCGAGCATGGGGCCTCCCGCGGCTGCCCGCGCAGCCAAGCCCAATCCGGGCGGCGGCGCAAGGCGCGCGTCGGCACGGCCGGGTTACGAGATGTGCCGCTCCACCATCATCTTCTTGATCTGCGCGATCGCCTTGGCCGGGTTGAGGCCCTTGGGGCAGGTCTTGGTGCAGTTCATGATGGTGTGGCAGCGATACAGCTTGAACGGGTCCTCGAGGTTGTCGAGCCGCTCCTCGGTCGCCTCGTCGCGGCTGTCGATGAGCCAGCGATAGGCCTGCAGCAAGACGGCCGGGCCCAGGTATTTCTCGCCGTTCCACCAGTAGGACGGGCACGAGGTCGAGCAGCACGCGCACAGGATGCATTCGTACAGCCCGTCGAGCTTGGCGCGGTCCTCGCGCGTCTGCAGCCGCTCGGTCTTGGGCGGCGGCGTCGTGGTCTTGAGCCACGGCTCGATGGAGCGGTGCTGGGCGTAGAAGGTCGTCAGGTCCGGCACCAGGTCCTTGACCACCGGCATGTGCGGCAAGGGGTAGATCTTCACCGGGCCGCTGATCTCGTCGGCGCCCTTGGTGCAGGCCAGGGTGTTGAGCCCGTCGATATTCATGGCGCAGCTGCCGCACACGCCCTCGCGGCAGGAACGCCTCAGCGTCAGCGTCGGGTCGACGTTGTTCTTGATCCACAACAGCGCGTCGAGCACCATCGGCCCGCAATCGTCGAGATCGACGAAATAGGTGTCGATGCGCGGGTTGGCCTCGGTGTCCGGATCGTAGCGGTAGATGCGATATTCCCTGAGCCGCGTGGCGCCCGCCGGCTTCGGCCAGGTCTTGCCCGGCTTGATCTGGGAGTCCTTGGGGAGCATCAACTCGACCATGGCAGTGAGTCCTTCAGTAGTTCAGCCCGCAGGCGCGGTTGGATTCCTGGATATAGCTGGCCCAGCGGGCCTGATCGGCATCGGTCAGGTCACCGCCCCTGGCCCTGGCGGTGAAGCCGTCGGGATCGCGCATCGACAGCAGCACGAGGCCGAACAGCCGCGCATCGAGCAGCTTGCCGGCGGCTTCGGCCTTGCACGTGCACGCCGCCTCGGCCATGCCGTAGGCCATGCAGGCGGCGACGAATTCGGCGTCGCTGCGCCCCAGCGCCGGCGTTGCCGCGGCCGCGGCGAGCAGCGCGAGCACGGCCATGACCCGCCTCATCGCAACTCCTTGCGCACGACCAGCTTGAGCCCCGACCACACGTCGCTGACGGCAGCGACCTTCACGTCCACCAGCCCGAGCGGCAAGGCGACCTCGCGGATCGTGTCCTCGCTGATATCGGTCTGCACCTTGCTCGCCCGCTTCGGCCACGACACCCAGATGGCCCCGTCCCGCGCCACCAGGTCCAGCAACCGGCGGGCGTGGCGCTGCAGCACCGCCCGCACCGAGGCAAAGCCGTGGATGATGTCGTAGCCCGGCGCGCCGGCGCCGAGCGTATCCCAGCCGGCCTCGGTCACCTCGGCGAAGCGGCGCGCGCTGCGCAGCCCCTCGAGGTCGGGCGGCAGCGCGATGAACAGCACCCGCTGCCCGTCCCTGAGTCCGAGCTTTTGCGCCAGCGGCGTCCCCGAATAGCCCGCGGCGGCCGCCGTCGTCATGGGGCGCCGGCACCGGCCGCGGCTGCGCTCTCGATCCGTGCCGCCGCGAGCCGCGCCCAGTCCAGGTTCTCGCCCATCCGGCACATGCCTGCCTCCTAGTACACGCGCTTCTTGGGCGCGAGCTTCTTGGGGTCGATCTCGTCGCTGAGCGGCTGCGTGTGCACCGGGCGGTAGTCGAGCGTCACCTTGCCCGATGCGTCGAGATAGGCCAGCGTATGCTTGCGCCAGTTGGCGTCGTCGCGCTCGGGATAGTCCTCCCGCGCATGGGCGCCGCGGCTCTCCTTGCGCGCCTCGGCCGAGACCACGGTGACGGTGGCGTTGGCGACGAGGTTCTCGAGTTCGAGCGTCTCGGCCAGGTCGGTGTTCCAGATCATCGAGCGGTCCGTGACCTTGAGGTCGGGCAAGACGTCCCACAACTCGGTGATGCGCCGGACCCCCGACTGCAGCGATTCCTCGGTGCGGAACACGGCCGCGTCTTCCTGCATGATGCGCTGCATGCGCTCGCGCACCTTGGCCGTCGGCGCCGAGCCGTTGGCGTGGCGCAGGCGGTCGAAGCGCGCGAGGATCCTGTCGTCCGCCGCCTTGTCCACGGCCGGCACCGGGGCCTTGCGGTCCACCACCTCGCCGGCGCGGATGGCGGCGGCGCGGCCGAACACCACGAGGTCGATCAGCGAGTTCGAGCCGAGCCGGTTGGCGCCGTGCACCGAGGCGCAGCCCGCCTCGCCCACCGCCATCAGCCCGGGAATGGTGGCGTCCGGGCCGCCGCGGCGCGGGTCGATGGCCTCGCCGTGATAGTTGGTGGGGATGCCGCCCATGTTGTAGTGCACCGTCGGCAGCACCGGGATCGGCTCGCGCGTCAGATCGACGCCGGCGAAGATGCGGGCGGATTCGGTGATGCCCGGCAGGCGCTCGTGCAGCACCTTGGGGTCGAGATGGTCGAGGTGCAGGTAGATGTGGTCCTTCTTCGGGCCCACCCCGCGCCCCTCGCGGATCTCGATGGTCATGCAGCGGCTGACCACGTCGCGCGAGGCGAGGTCCTTGGCGTTGGGGGCATAGCGCTCCATGAAGCGCTCGCCCTCCGAGTTGGTCAGGTACCCGCCCTCGCCGCGCGCGCCCTCGGTGATCAGCGTGCCGGCGCCGTAGATGCCGGTGGGATGGAACTGCACGAATTCCATGTCCTGCAGCGGCAGCCCGGCGCGCGCCACCATGCCGTTGCCGTCGCCGGTGCAGGTATGGGCGCTCGTCGCCGAGAAGTAGGTGCGGCCGTAGCCGCCCGTGGCCAGCACCGTCATCTTGGCCCGGAAGCGGTGCAGCGTGCCGTCGTTGAGGCTCCAGGCGATGACGCCGTTCACGGCGCCGTCCGCGCCCAGCAGCAGGTCGAGGGCGAAATACTCGACGAAGAACTCGGCGTTGTGGCGCAGCGCCTGGCCGTACAGCGTATGCAGGATGGCATGGCCGGTACGGTCGGCGGCGGCGCAGGTGCGCTGCACCGGCGGGCCGTCGCCGAAATTCATCATCATGCCGCCGAACGGGCGCTGGTAGATCTTGCCTTCCTCGGTGCGGCTGAACGGCACGCCGTAGTGCTCGAGTTCGTAGACCGCGGCGGGCGCCTCGCGCACCATGTACTCCTGGGCGTCCATGTCGCCCAGCCAGTCCGACCCCTTGACGGTGTCGTACATGTGCCACTGCCAGTTGTCCTCGCCCATGTTGCCGAGCGAGGCGGCGATGCCGCCCTGGGCGGCAACCGTGTGCGAGCGGGTCGGGAACACCTTGGTCACGCAGGCGGTGGTCAGCCCCTGCTCGGCCATGCCCAGCGTGGCCCTGAGGCCCGCGCCGCCGGCCCCGACGACGACCACGTCGAAGGCATGGTCGATGATCTCATAGGCAGCCATTGGCACTTAACCCCAGAATGCGATTTTGGCGACGGAGACCAGCCCGATCAACGCGATGGCGACCGAGAAGGCGGTGTTGAGCGTCATGCCCAGCCGGTGCGTGCGCTCCTTGTCGAGATAGTCCTCGATCACCTCGCCCATGCCGATGCGCATGTGATAGGTGACGCTGACCAGCAGCAGCGCCAGCACCACCGCGACGAACGGGTTGGCGATGACGCCGACCATCTCGGCGCGCCCGGCCCCGGCCAGCCGGATCACCAGCCAGATGAAGAAGACCAGGAACAGGACGTTGAGCGCGCCGCTGATGCGCTGGTGGATGAAGGTCCGGGTCGCCCGCTTGGGTGCGCCGTAATGGGTGGTCGGGGTGGCGATGATTTTGCGATCGATCATTTCTGCCTCACATCCACACGAACAGCGCCCACAGCCCCAGCGTGAGCAGGATGGACAGGGCCAGATGCACCCGCACGATCGCCTCGCGCCCCGCCGGGTCAAAAGCGATGATGAAATCCCACACGAAGTGGCGCAGCCCCCCCAGCATGTGATGGATGAGGCTCCAAGTGTAGCCGAACAGCACGAGCTGGCCGAACCAGCTGCCGAAGAAGGCGTTCATCGCCGCGTGCGGCCCCTCCCCAAGGGCCGCTGCCGCGAGCCAGGCGACCAGCAGCACCGTGCCGGCATAGTTGGCGATGCCGGTGATGCGGTGCACGATCGACATCGTCATCGTCAGCGTGAACCGGTAGACCTGCAGATGGGGAGAAAGCGGTCGGGATCGGGGAGCCATGAATGTCTCGCGCGGCGCCGGCGCCATCCGGCGCGGACGCTCCTGTATTGGA
Organism: Devosia sp.; assembly: GCF_036406155.1. Classification (GTDB taxonomy): domain Bacteria; phylum Pseudomonadota; class Alphaproteobacteria; order Rhizobiales; family Devosiaceae; genus Devosia_A. The sequence continues at coordinate 13,728 of NZ_DASWVV010000203.1, forward strand.
ATATGGCGAAACTTCTAGCGGCGGGAGAGGGCTACGTCAAAGCGAGAAAGGATCGGCCGCCTCGAACTTTTGACGTAACCGGTCGTCGGGCACGCCGCGGCGGCGCTGCGCGCGCCGCTCAGAGGGCGCCGCCGGCCGGCTCGAGCGTGGTGAAACGCCGCGGCAGGACGAGGCTGAAGGGCTGCGCCGCGGCCGGATCGGCGAGCAGCAGCCGCCACGCGGCATCGGTCAGCTGCGGCACGGCCGGGACCTGGCGGTCGGCGAGGCGGACCGGACCCTGGCCGGCAGGGGCCACCGCCGGGATGGCGACGGCGGCGAGTCCGAGCAGCATGATGAGCACCTTGGTGCGCATGCGACACTCCCCTGCTGAATGCGCCCCGAGGCGCGTTGTGCAGAAGGTTCTAGCGCAGCGACGCCGAACCGGCCTTGAACCGGCCGTTCATTGCCGGTTTATCTGTAGTCGGCGAGCTTCTTGTGCGGGTCGTAGGGCTGGTCCGCGACGATCCTCGTCACCGCCTGGCCGCAGCGCATCTTCTTGCTCGCCGCGTCATAGGCGTAGCTGGTCGTGCCGTGCAGCACCCAGCCTTCCGACAGCGCCTTGGTGACCTTGTGGCAGAAGGCGGAATCGTCTTCCCCGGTCAGGAATCGATAGATCAGCATGGTTGAATCCGGATGCTCCGCTATACAAGCGCGAGTTGCGGGACTGGCTGCTTAACGATAAGCAGTGTTGCTTTCTTACCGGCAATTGGCACCGAATGCACCGCTTTCCGAAAGCTCTGTTGGATGGCTACCAGTCCTTCATGTCCGCGCGCTACCAGGTAGAGAAGCCGCGCTATCGCGAACTTGCCGAGACCGGGCAGAAGCCGACCGCGATGATCATCGCCTGCTGCGACAGCCGCGCGGCCCCTGAAACCATTTTCGATGCGCATCCGGGCGAACTGTTCGTCGTGCGCAACGTCGCCAACCTCGTCCCCCCGTTCGAGCCCGACGCCAACCGGCACGGCACCTCTGCGGCCATCGAGTTTGCCGTCGTGGCGCTCGGCATCAGCGACATCGTGGTCATGGGCCACGGCCGCTGCGGCGGCATCCGCGCCGCGCTCGACCCCTCGGCCGGGCCGCTGGGGGAAGGCGACTTCATCGGCAAGTGGATGAGCCTGCTCGGACCCGTCGCGGAAAAAGTCGGCAGCTACAGCGCCCTCACCCCGGCCGAACGGCAAATTGCCCTCGAGCGGCTGTCCATCCGCAACTCGATCCAGAACCTGCGCACCTTTCCCTACGTGCAGGCGCTCGAGGCCGAGGGCAAGCTCACCATCCACGGCGCCTGGTTCGACATCTCGAACGGCGAGCTGTGGGTCATGGACAACACGACCGGCGATTTCGGCCGGCCCGACGTCTGACGGTCGGCGGCCAGACTAGGGCCCCGTCGCCTCGTCCGGCAGCGGCGGCGGCGCGAGCTGCTGGACGACGCTGAGCAGCGGCGCCGCCGGGGCCTTCAATTCCCACACCAGCCCGCTCGGCGCGTAGGTCATGACCACGCCGCCGCCCAGGGACTGGCCGGTGATGCGCTCGATGATGGTGGTGCCGAACCCCGCCCGCCCCGGGGGGATGACCGCCGGGCCACCGCTTTCCCGCCAGGTCACGGTCAGTTCGGGCTCCTCGCCCACCGCCTCGATGCGCCACGAGATGTTGACGTGGCCCCGCTCGCCCGAGAGGGCGCCGTACTTGAGCGCGTTGGTCGCGAGTTCGTGGAAAGCCATGCCCAGGGCCTGCGCCGCCGGCGGGGTGACCACCACGGGATCGCCGTCGAGCTTGACCCGCGAGCCGAGCATCTGGTCGATATGGGCGAGCTGGGCCCGCACCAGGTCCCCCATCTCGGCGCCGCGCCAGCTGCCTTCGACCAGCAGGTCCTGGTTGGCCGCGAGAGCCCGCAGGCGCTGCGAAATGCGGCGCACGAAATCCTCGGGCGAGCCGTGCGCGGCGGTTTGCCGGATCAGCGCCTCGACGACGGCGAGCAGGTTCTTGGTGCGGTGGTTGATCTCGAGGCTGAGGGCGCGGCGCGCTTCCTCGAGCTGCTTGCGCTCGGTGATGTCGCGGGCGATCTTGGAGGCACCGACGATCTTGCCGTCGGCACCCCGCACCGGGGAAATGCTGAGCGAGATGTTGAGCAGGTGGCCGTCCTTGTGGCGGCGCAGCGTCTCGTAATGGCTGACGCGCTCGCCGCGGCGGATGCGGGCGAGAATGGCGGGCTCCTCGTTCTCGCGGCCGGCGGGGATCAGCAGCATGATCGGCTGGCCGACCATCTCCTCGGCGGTATAGCCGAAAATTCTTTCCGCCCCCGCGTTCCACGAGGTGACGATGCCATTGAGGTCCTTGCTGACGATCGCGTCGTCGGAGGACTCCACGATCGCCGCCAGCAGCGCCCTCGTGGTGTCCTCTGCGCTGGACGGGGCATTGGCCCCGACATCGGCGGGCGCGGCCGAGACCGCCGCCTTGGCATTCCTTGCCACCATCCTCGTCCCCAATGCACGCGCACCCCGTACCGCGCGCCGCGGCCTTGCGAATGCAGTGCAGTAACGGCCCGAACCCGGAAAGGCTGCATCATAATCAACAACTTTTCCTTACGGCGAGGGCCAATGCGGCCAGCGGCCGCTTTCACGGCGCCGGCGCCGCCCGCGGTCGCAGCCTGCCCCACAGCCGCGGCCCGAACACGTTGAGCAGCAGGCCGGCGAACACCAGCACGCTGCCGGCAATCTCGACGGCCGAAATCGTCTCGCCGAGCAGCAGCGCCGCGCCGCCGATGCCGGTGATCGGCACCAGCAGCGCGAACGGCGCCACCAGGTTGGCGGGGTAGCGCTGCAGCAGGACGCTCCACCCCCCGTAGCCGAAGAGCGTCGAGGCATAGGCGATGAACAGCAGCGAGCCCGCCCCCAGCCAGGTGAGGCCGACCAGTGCCTGCGGCAAGGCCCCCGGCCCCTCCAGCAGCAGCGAGGCAAGAAGCAGCGGCAGCGGCGGCACCAGGCTCGACCACACCACGAAGCTCAGCATGTCGACGGCGCCGGCCTTCTTGGTGATGATATTGCCGATGCCCCAGAACAGCGCCGCGGCGATGGTCATCAGCAGCGGCAACAGCGCCGCACCCTGCAGCCGCTCGAGGCCGATGACGCCGATACCGGCAAAGGCGACGACCGCCCCCGCCAGCTGCAGCAGGCCCGGTCGCTCGCCCAGGAAGGCGACGGCCAGCCCGATGGTGAAGAAGGCCTGCACCTGCATCACGACCGACGACAGGCCGGCCGGCATGCCCAGGCTGATCGCGACGAACAGCAGGCCGAACTGCAGCACGCCGATGGCGAAGCCGTAGGCGACGAGGAGGGCGAGCCCGACCTTCGGCGGCCGGATGAAGAACACCGCCGGCACCGCGGCCAGGGCGAAGCGCAGCGCCGTCAGCAGCAGCGGCGGCACCTCGTCCACGCCCCAGCGTATGGCGACGAAATTCAGGCCCCACACGGTGACCACGCCGAAGGCGAGCAGCAGGTGCCGCAGGGACATGGGCGTCCTCGCCGGTATCAGGCCGCCTTCTGCCCCACCAGCCGGCGCTCGACCAGGGTTTCGAGGATCTGCACGGTGTTGAGGGCCGCGCCCTTCCTGAGATTGTCGCTGACGACCCACATGGCCAGCCCGTTCTCGACCGTCGGGTCCTCGCGGATGCGGCTCACATAGGTGTCGTACTCGCCCACGCACTCCACCGGCGTCGCGTAGCCGCCCGGCTCGCGCTTGTCGATGACGCTGATGCCGGGCGCCTCGCGCAGGATGTCGCGCGCCTCGTCCGCGGTGATCGGCTTGTCGAACTCGATGTTGACCGCCTCGGAATGACCGACGAACACCGGCACCCTGACGCAGGTGGCGTTCAGCTTGATCCGGGGATCGAGGATCTTCTTGGTTTCGGCCACCATCTTCCACTCTTCCTTGGTGGAGCCGTCCTCCATGAACACGTCGATATGCGGGATGACGTTGAAGGCGATCTGCTTCGAGAACTTCTTGGGCGTGGCGCTGTCGTTGACGAAGATGCCCTTGGTCTGCGTCCACAGTTCGTCGACGCCCTCCTTGCCGGCGCCCGACACCGACTGGTAGGTGGCGACGACGACCCGCTTGATGGTGGCGAAATCATGCAGCGGCTTGAGCGCCACCACCAGTTGCGCCGTCGAGCAGTTGGGGTTGGCGATGATGTTCTTGCGCCCGGCCTGCGCCATATAGGCGTCGAGCACGTGCGCGTTGACCTCCGGCACGACCAGCGGCACGTCGGAGTGGTAGCGCCAGAAGCTCGAATTGTCGACGACGATGCAGCCGGTCCGGCCGATCGCTTCGCCATATTCCTTGGCCACGGCGGAGCCGGCGCTCATCAGCGCGAAATCGACGCCGGAGAAATCGAAGTCCGCCAGGTTCCTGGCCTTGAGCCGGCGGTCGCCGAAACTGAGTTCCAGCCCCGTTGAGCGCGAGGATGCGAGTGCGATGACTTCGCTCGCCGGAAACTTGCGCTCGTCGAGGATGTTGAGCATTTCGCGGCCCACATTGCCCGTGGCTCCGACGACGGCGACGCGATAACCCATCTGCTGATCCTTTACCCGTTTCCCCCGCACCGGCCCGCGACCGGCGGCGCATGGTTCGAAGCCTCTCCCCGGCGGGAGATGGCCCGGGGAAAAGCGCTAGCGGGTCTTGGTGGTTTTGCCTTTGGGCGCGCAGCAGCCGGCGCCGGAACCCGGGGTCCCGATCGCAATGCCGTTGCTGTCGAATCCGTGCGCACCCATGGCAGGGCTGTCTCCTCGAGGCAGTGCGACGCTATCTACGCTCAATTGCCAAAGAGTCAAATTGTTTGCGCGTTCAGAACTTGTAGCCGATCTGGAGGCCGACGCTGTGGAAGCCGGAATTGTCGGTGCCGCAGACGCGGCCGTGCGAGCCGTGCTCGAGATAGGCCGACGCCGTCCAGTGCTCGTCGATGTCGTAGCCGATCCCGCCGCGCACATAGAGCAGGGAGCGGCAGCCATAGACGGCCTCGCCGGGGGCGGCGTCGTGCAGCGGCCCGTTGTGCAGCGTCGCCCCCACCGTCGCCTCGAGGAACAGCGGCGTCTCCAGCACCGGCAGCTGCCAGGTCAGCCCGGCGAACACCCAGCTGGTGTCGCCGGTCAGGCTGAGCGCGCCGCCCACGGTCGGCTTGGGCGAGCCGATCCAGCGGAACAGGTCGGGATAGGGCGAGCGGAACAGCGCCTCGAAGCTGAGCTTGTGCAGCCGGTCGAGCGGCACCGTCGTCGGCAGGTAGTAGAAATCGGGGTCGAGCCCGACTCCTTCGAAGGAGGCGCCGAGCCGGAACTCGTGTAGATAGGCGTCGACGGGCATGGTGCTGAGGGTCTGCTGCGCCGCGGCCGATGCCGCCGCCGCAAGCCAGGCCAGCAGGACCGCGACGCCTTTACTGAATACACGCACTATTCGTCTTCCTTCTGACCGCCGGACATCAAATACAGGGCGACACGGGGCAGTCTATGCAGCAAATGGTTACACACAAGCGAATCGCGTTCACCGCGACGGGACCAAGCCGGGCTGGCCATCGTCTGCAACTGTGGTTGAAAAGCGGCAAATTTCGGGTCGGGCGGCAGCATGCGCGCGGGAATGGCGGCGGTGTTGCAGTTTGACGTCATCGTCCTCGGCGCCGGCGCCGCCGGCATGATGGCCGCCGCCGAGGCCGGCCGGCGCGGCCGCCGCGTGCTGGTCCTCGACCATGCGCCGGCTCCGGGCGAGAAGATCCGCATCTCCGGCGGCGGGCGCTGCAATTTCACCAATGTCGACGCCACCGCGAGCACCGGGCGCGAGCGCTTCCTCTCCCGCAACCCGCGCTTCGCGCTGTCGGCGCTCGCCCGCTTCACCCCCGCCCACTTCATCGCGCGGCTCGATGCCCGCGGCATCGCCTGGCACGAAAAGACCCTCGGCCAGCTGTTCTGCGACGGCTCCAGCCGGCAGATCGTCAACATGCTCGTCGACGACCTGCAGCGGGCCGGGGTGACGCTGCGGCTCGCCAGCCCCATCGAGTCGGTGAGCCACGCCGGGGGGTGCTTCACCGTCACCGCCGGCGGCAGCGAAGCTGCGGCCGCCGCGCTCATCGTCGCCACCGGCGGCAAGTCGATCCCGAAAATGGGCGCGACCGGCTATGCCTACCAGCTCGCCCGCCAGTTCGGCCTCGGCGTCACCGAGACCCGGCCGGCCTTGGTGCCGCTCACCTTCGCGCCGGCCCTGCGCGAGACGCTGGCCCCGCTCGCCGGCGTCGCCGTCGACCCGGCCCGCGTCGGCGTCGGCAAACGCAGTTTCGAGGAGGCGCTGCTGTTCACGCACCGCGGCCTCTCCGGCCCGGCTATCCTGCAGATCTCGAGCTACTGGCGCGAAGGCGACGCCATCGTCGTCGATCTGTTCCCTGGCGGCGGGCTCGGCGAGTGGCTGCGCCGCGCCCGCGCCGACACCCCGAAGCTGCAGCTGCAGACGGTGCTGGGCCGGCACCTGCCCAGGCGCCTCGCCCAGGTGCTCGCCACGGAGCTCGGCGGCCCCGCCATGATCGGCGACTTCTCCGACAAGGCCTTCGCCGGGGTCGAGGACAGGCTCAGGCGCTGGACGCTCAAGCCGACGGGCAGCGAGGGCTATCGCACCGCCGAGGTGACGCTGGGCGGGGTCGATACCGCCGATCTCGAGTCCACCACGCTGGCGGCGCGCCGGGTGCCCGGCCTGTACTTCGTCGGCGAATGCGTCGACGTCACCGGCTGGCTCGGGGGCTACAATTTCCAGTGGGCCTGGGCCTCGGGCTGGGCCGCCGGGCAGGTGGCGTGAGGCGCCAGGCTAGAACGTCCAGCCGAGGCGCACGCCCAGGTTGGTGAGGCCCTCGTTGTGGGTGCCGCACAGCCCGGCATGCGAGGCGTGCTCGAACGTGGCCATGACGCTGGCCTGCTCGGTGAGCGCGTAGCCGAGGCTGAGGCTCTCGCGGAACAGCGCCGGGCAGCCCAGGTTGCGCGCCGGGTAGCCGACGCCGTCGGCGGCCCCGTTGTGCAGCGCCGCCCCGAAGCTGCCCTCGATGAAGACCGGGCCGTCGAAGACTTGCCAGGTCCAACTGAGGCCGGCATAGAGCTGGCTCTCCAGCCCGCCCAGATTGACCGTGGCGCCGACATGCGGGCGCAACTCGCCGATCCAGCCGGGGCCCAGGTCGAAGGGCGTGAACAACAGCTCGACATTGACGTCCTCGAGCCGGCGCGTATCGAGGAAGCCGAGGAAACTGTCGGCCGGGGCGTGGTCGACGCTGTGGAAGAACAGCCCGCCGCGCACTTCGTCGATGCCGAATCCCTCCTGGGCTGCAGCGGTGCCCGCTCCGAGGAGCAGCGCCACGCCCGGCACCAGCCAGCCCACCACCCTGTTCATGCGCGCACCCTGCCCGACCCTGTCCGGCCCGATGAGAGCCACGCGGGAGCCTCCGAGTCAACGCCCGTCCCCCGATTTTGGCCGGATGTGGCCGGCGGCCACCATCCCCGCGGCCGGCGTGGGTTGCCCTGCCTCGCCGAGGTGCTATTGTTGCCGCCGCGACAGCACACGTTCGCAACAGCGGAAGCGGCGCGCGCCTGTTGGCTGGAGGCGCGACAGACTTGACCGAACACTCCGCCGGACATCCGTCCTTTCTTTCCGCCTTCTTCGCCCCCGAAATCCGCGCCTGGCACGGCAAGTCGCCGCTGGCGGAGGTGTTCTGGCTGCATGGCGTGGCCCTGAGCGCGGTGCAGGTCGCCCTCTATGCCTGGGTCCGCCTGCACGGGCTACTGGCGTGGGAGCAGGCGCTGCTGTTAGGCTTCGCCGGCTACTCGCTGTGGATCGTGCCGTCGCTGTGGCGCTGCGCCAGCGCCAGCGAGTCGTTCTGGAGCGTCCTGGCGCGCTGGCTGACCGTGGCCTGGGCGGCCAACGCCGCCTTCGTCCTCGTCTTCCTGCAATTCGACCTGCTGCTGCGCTATGCCGGGCACTGAGGGCGCCCCGGTCGCTTCGGGCACGGCGTCCCCCGCCGCGATGGCCCGCGCCATGGTGCTGTCGGCGGCCGAGACGCTGTTTCCCGGCTATTTCGCCCTGACCATGGCGACCGGCGTCGTCTCCATCGCCTGCGCCCTGCTCGGCCTGCCGCTCGTCGCCCGCGCGCTGCTGGTGGTCAACTGGATCGCCTATCCCTGCCTGTGGGGGCTGACGCTCGTGCGCATGGCCGCCTTCCGCGCGCAGCTGGCGCGCGACGTCTCCGACCACCAGCGCGCGCCCGGCTTCTTCACCCTGGTGGCCGGCACCTGCGTGCTGGGCACGCAGAACGTCGTCGTCGCCGATGCCCGGCTGGTGGGCGAAATCCTGTGGTGGTTCGGCCTCGGCCTGTGGCTCGTGGTCATGTACGGCTTCTTCACCGCCGTCACCATCCGCGCCCGCAAGCCCTCGCTCGCCGCCGGCATCAACGGCGCCTGGCTCATCGCCGCCGTCGCCACCCAGTCGATCGTGGTGCTGCGCGGCACGCTGGATGCGGCGAGCGCGCCGCCCGAGCCGATCCAGTTCCTGTCGCTGGTCATGTTCATGATCGGCTCGATGCTCTATCTCGCCATCATCCCGCTGATCTTCTACCGGCTGACCTTCGTGCGCCTCGCCTCGCGCGATTTCAGCCCGCCCTACTGGATCAACATGGGTGCGGTGGCGATCTCGACCCTGGCCGGCTCCATCCTCATCCTGAGGGCCGAAGCCTGGCCCCTGCTCGGCCCCTTCCTGCCCTTCCTGCGCGGCTTCACCCTGTTCTTCTGGGCGGTGGCGAGCTGGTGGATTCCCTTCCTGTTCGCGCTGATGGCCTGGCGCTATCTGTGGCAGAAGGACCGGCTGGTGTACGAGCCGGCCTTCTGGGGCATGGTGTTCCCGCTCGGCATGTACACCACCAGCACCTTCCAGCTCAGCCGGGCGCTGGAGCTGGGCTTCCTCGTCGTCGTGCCGCAGGCCTTCATCTACGTGGCGCTCGCCGCCTGGCTCGCCGCCATGGCCGGGCTCGTCCACCATCTGGGGCGCAGCGCCGCCGCGATCCGCGCCGGCGCGCCCCGGGCCTGAGCGGCGGCGGCGCCCTACGCCGCCAGCCTCGCGCGGATGGCCGCGCCCATTTCCTCGGTACCGACGCTGCGGCCGCCCTGGGCGATGTCGGCGGTCCGCAGGCCGTCGGCCAGCACCGCGGCGATGGCGCCCTCCAGCCGGCCGGCCAGTTCCGCCATGCCGAACGAATAGCGCAGCGCCATGGCGAAGCTCGCCAGCATGGCGATGGGGTTGGCGACGCCCTTGCCGGCGATGTCGGGGGCCGAGCCGTGCACCGGCTCGTACAGCGCCTTGCGCTTGCCGGTCGCCGCGTCGGGCGCCCCCAGCGAGGCCGAGGGCAGCATGCCGAGCGAGCCGGTGAGCATGGCGGCGGCGTCGGACAGGATGTCGCCGAACAAATTGTCGGTGACGATGACGTCGAACTGCTTGGGATTGCGCACCAGCTGCATGGCGCAGTTGTCGGCGAGGATGTGCTCGAAGCGCACGTCCGCGTAGTCGGCGGCCACCGCGTGCGCCACCTCGTCCCACAGCACGCCGGACTTCATGACGTTCTTCTTGTCCGCCGAATGCACCAGCCTGCGGCGGGTCCGCGCCAGCTCGAAGGCGACGCGGCAGATGCGGTCGATCTCGTAAGTCTCGTAGACCTGCGTGTCGACGGCGCGCTTCTGGCCGCCGCCCAAATCGGTGATCTCCTTGGGCTCGCCGAAATACACCCCGCCGGTCAGCTCGCGCACGATCAGCATGTCGAGGCCCTCGACCAGCTCGCGCTTCAGCGCCGAGGCGTCGGCGAGCGCCGGGTAGCAGATGGCCGGCCTGAGATTGGCGAACAGCTGCAAATCCTTGCGGAGCCGCAGCAGCCCCGCCTCGGGCCGCTGCTCGTAGGCGACGTGGTCCCATTTCGGCCCGCCCACGGCGCCGAAGATCACCGCATCGGCGGCCAGCGCCTTGCCCATGTCGGCTTCCGAGATGGCCTCGCCGCAGGCGTCGTAGGCACAGCCGCCGACGAGGCCGCGATCGGTGGCGAAGTCGGTGAGGCCCTGGGCATTGGTCCAGGCGATCAGCTTTTCGACCTCGGCCATGATTTCAGGGCCGATGCCGTCGCCGGGGAGCAGGAAGAGGGTATGGGACATGAGCGGTTTCTTTTCAGGAGTTGCGCGCGCCGATGCGCGCCGTGACTTCGATCTCGAGCTTCATTTCGGGCGTGGTCAGCCCGCACACCACCATGGTCGCGGCCGGCCGGATGTCGCCGAAGACGTCGCCGGCGACCGCTACCATCGCGTCATAATGGGCCATGTCGGCAATGTAGTAGCGGGCGCACACCACGTCGGCGAGGCCCGCGCCGGCCTCCTCGAGCACCCTGGCGATGGTGGCGAAGGCGTTGCGCGCCTGGGCGCGGGCGTCCTCGGGCATCTGCATGGTGGCGTAGTCGTAGCCCGTGGTGCCGGAGACATAGACCATGTCGCCGTCGACGACGGCGCGGGAGAAGCCGATCTTGTGTTCGAAGGGCGAGCCCGAGGAGATCCTGCGGACCATCAGATCCACGGCCGCGCGGCGTGCACGCGCTGTTCGAACCCGGCGATCTCGGCGTTGTGCTTGAGCGTGCCGGCGATGTCGTCCAGCCCCTCGAGCAGCACGTGCTTGCGGGCCGGGTCGATGTCGAACCGGATGGTGCCGCCGTCCGGGCCGCTGATCGTCTGGCTCTCGAGGTCGACGGTGATCGTGGCGTTGGAGCCGCGCTGCGCGTCGTCCATCAGCAGCTCGAGCTGCTCGGGGCTGACCACGATGGGCAGGATGCCGTTCTTGAAGCAGTTGTTGTAGAAGATGTCGGCGAAGCTGGTGGAGATGACGCAGCGGATGCCGTAGTCGAGCAGCGCCCAGGGCGCGTGCTCGCGCGAGGAGCCGCAGCCGAAATTGTCGCCGGCGACGATGATTTTCGCCTTGCGGTAGGCCGGCTTGTTGAGCACGAAATCGGGGTTTTCGCTGCCGTCCTCGTTGTAGCGCATCTCCGAGAACAGGGCCGTGCCCAGCCCCGTGCGCTTGATGGTCTTGAGGTACTGCTTGGGGATGATCATGTCGGTGTCGACATTGATGATCGGCAGCGGTGCCGCGACCCCGGTCAGCGTGGTGAACTTTTCCATTTGGCAACTCGTCCCTATGCTGGCCGCTTAATGGCGCAGGCTTGGGCAAAAGGTCAAGGTCGACGATGGCAGACGCGCCGAAACGCCGCCCGGGCCTTTGGCCTTACGGTTTCGCCTCTGTCTGTGCGCCGCCTCCCTTGTCGAGGGAAGCGGCCCCGGCGAGGCGGTCGCCTCGGAGCGGGTAGTCCGCAAAAGGGTGAGGCTGGCGCCTCGCCGGAGCGGCCGGGTGGTTTGGAGCCGGCCCGTTACGGTTGTGCGGTCACGCATGAAGGTTTCGCCGCATCGCTTCCGGCCAGGGCCCTGCCGCTGCCGGCGGGGGCCCTGCCTTCGGCAGCCGGGCAGCGGCTGCCAGTGTCGCGAGGCGACCGAGCGTATCGGTCACCCGTCCCGTCACGGACCGGCCTGGCCG
>NZ_DASWVV010000204.1:0-16011 GCF_036406155.1 Devosia sp.
TTGAACTGCTCGTCCTGCAGATAGTAGTTCACCGAGGAGGTGGACTGCGGATCGGTACCGGAGAAGTCGAAGATGGCCCGGTCGCCCTCGCGCCACATCGAACAGGCGATCTTGAACGGGCCGTTGCCCATGCCGTCATCGTCGATGTGGTCGGCAAAGCTCACCGGCGTTTCCGGAACCACCTCGCGGATTACCCGGCGGAAAGCGTTCAGGTTGCGCTCGAGCAGCATCTCCATCGCAGAATAGAGCGTATCCGCCCCGAAGCGCCGCGACAGTTCGTGGATGCGCCGTTCCGCCAGCTTCACGGCAGCGATCAGCGCCATCAGGTCGGCGCGGTTCCATTCCGGCACCCGGCTATTGCGCAGGCAGATTTTCAGGATCTCGTCGGAGAGGACGTTGCCGCGCATGATCTTGACCGGCGGAATCTGGATGCCTTCCTCGAAGATCTGCTGGGCATCGGTCGGCAGGGAGCCGGGGACCCGCCCGCCGGTGTCGGTCATGTGGCCGAACATGGCCGCCCACGCCGCGAGCCGTCCTTCGAAGAAGATCGGCATCAGCACCAGCCAGTCGTTCAGATGGCTGATGGCCCCGTTGCAGGAATAGGGGTCGTTGGTCAGGAAGACGTCGCCTTCCTCGACGGTGCCTTCGTAGGCTTCGAGGAAGCCATGGATGAACGAGCCGAACTGGCCCACCACCATCAACCCGTTCGAATTGGCGATGATGGGAAAGGCGTCGTGCTGCTCGCGAATGCCCGGCGACATGGCGGTGCGGAAAATCACGGCATCCATTTCGCTGCGCGCATTGCGCAGGGCGTTCTCGATGATGTCCACCGTGACGACGTTCACGTCGAGGCGGTTGTAAGCCGCCGTGTTCGGCTGGATGATCTTGGCGGGCATCACTCAGGCCTCCGCTTTCTTGTAGTCGTTCGGATAGATCAGGATCGAGCCCTCCGGCGAGACCTCGCCGTGGTGACCCGGCAGGATGAGGACGGTCGTATCCATTTCGGTGATGATGGCCGGACCGGGCACGCGCGCGCCCGCACCGAGGCGCGAGCGCTCGTAGATGTGCGCCTCGTGCTCCTCACCGCGGTAGAAGATGGTGTTGGTCTCGAGCCGCGCCGCGGAAAGATCGCCGCTGGCCGGAGACAGGCGATGACCAGCAAGGTCGACGCCGCCTGCCTCTGCCGTGGCGCGCAGATTCACCAGTTCGCACTCCGCATCGAGCGCGAACACGAATTGCTGCTCGTGCATGCTGTCGAAACGCTGCCGCAGGATGGCGGTGACGTCGCCCGCCAGATCGTCTTCGCTGAGATCGATCGGCATCACGAGACCCTGCCCGCAATAGCGCACATCCGCCTGATAGGTGAATTTCGGCGTCATGCCCTCTTCGAGACCGGCGGCCGCCTCGTCCTTGAGGGGCCCGATGATCGAGCGGATCTCCTCGGCCGACGTCTCGCCGAAGCGCCGCACGAAGCTGCGGGCACTCTCGCTGCGCATCTTGGTCGTGGCGTCGCCATAGGCGCACAGCACGCCCGGCCCGGGCGGGATGATGACCGGCCAGCTCTGCAGCAGCGCCCCAAGCGCGTTGGCATGCAGGGGCCCGGCACCGCCAAAGGCCATCAGCGCGAAATCGCGCGGATCGTAACCTACCTCGACAGAGACCAGGCGCAGCGCACCGAACATGTTCTCGTTGACGATGTCGATAACGCCCTCTGCCGCCTCGCGGATCGACAGGCCAAGCGGCGCGGCCACCTTCTCCATCGCCTTCTCGGCGAGCGCAGGGTCGATCGTCATGGCCCCGCCGAGGCGCACATTGGCCGGCAGGTAGCCCAGGACCACGTTCGCATCGGTCACCGTCGGATCGGTGCCGCCCTTCATGTAGGCGGCAGGTCCGGGGACAGCGCCGGCACTTTTCGGCCCGACCCGCAGTGCCTTGGTCAGTTCCGGCACGAAGGCGATGGAACCGCCCCCCGCGCCCACCGTCTTCACATCGATCGATGGTGCGCGCACGATCACCTCATGCACCGCCGTCTCGCGCCGCGTGCGTGCCTCATAGCCGAGCACCAGCGCAACGTCCGTCGAGGTTCCCCCCATGTCGAAGGTCAGGAAATTCGGAACGCCGGCCTGCCTCGCCACCGAGATGGCACCGGCGACGCCACCGGCCGGGCCGCTCATCAGCATGTTGACCGGAGATGCCGCCGCGGCCTCGCCCGAGGACAGGCCGCCGTCGGAACGCAGGATGCGCAGGCTCACGTTCGGCACCTTGGCCTGGAGGAGGGCCTGCAGGTTGTCGACATAGTTCTTGACGATCGGTCCGACGTAGGAGTTGACGACCGTCGTCACCGTCCGCTCGTACTCGTACATCTCCGGCGCGACTTCGGAACTGATCGAAACCTGGATGCCCGGCAGTTCCTCCTGTGCGATCTCGCGCGCCCGGCGCTCGTGGGCACCGTCGACATAGGCGTTGATGAACGAAATCGTCAGCGCCTCGATGCCCTCGCCCTTCAGCCTGCGGATGTCGCGCCGCAGCGCCGCCTCGTCGAGCGGCACCAAAACCGCCCCGTCGGCGGCGAGGCGCTCATTGACCTCGACGACGGATGACAGCGCCACCAGCGGCTCGGGCCGCTCCCAGGTCACCCACGCTCCGAGATTGCCCGGAACGAAGGAGCGCCCGATATGCAGGACATCGCGGAAGCCCTTCGTCGTCAGCAGGCCGACCTTGACCCCGCCCCGGGTCAGCACGGTGTTGGTGGCGACGGTCGTGCCGTGCATCACGGTGTGGATCGCTTCGACCGGGATGTCGTGCTGCTGGGTGATGCGCTCGATCCCGTTCAGCACCGCAATCGAGGGGTCGTGCGGCGTCGAGGGTACCTTGGCCGTCAGCAGCGCGCCGTCAGCCTCGCGCACGGCCAGCAGGTCGGTGAAGGTGCCGCCGATATCGACGCCCAGAATGTAGCCGGACCCGTGCCCGGTCGCAGTTCGGTCAGTCATAGTTTGCTCTCCGCGTCGATCAGGCCCGTCGGGCTCGCCACCGCCGCAGCAGTTGCGCGGTGGCAACGGCGACGATCAGCGCGCCGCCATAGAACAGGTCCTGTACAAAGGATGGCGCGCCGATGGTGACGAGCCCGGTGATGCCGGTGGCCAGGAAATACATGCCGAAGAGCGAACCCCACGGGTTGAACCGGCCCGGCGTTATTGCGGTGGAGCCGAGGAACGCCCCGGCAAAGGCGGGCAGCAGCAGGCTGAAGCCCGAAACCGGATCCGCCGCACCCGAAGTGCCGGCGTAGATGACGCCGGCAAGGGCGGCGATGAAGGAGGACGAGATGAGCGCCCCCATCCGCACCCGATCGACGGCGACGCCGTTGAGGCGGGCGATCTCGGGGCCGCGGCCGACAAAGAGAAGCTTCATGCCGAAAGGCGTGCGCGTGAACACGTACCACAGCACCACGCACAGGATCAGCGTGTAGTAGAAGGATGGCGCGATGCCGAAGATGCGCCACTTCAGCACGGCGCCGACGAGGCCGTCCGAAATGCCGTAGATGGTGCGGGAATCGCTGATCCAGCGGACGATGCCCTGCAGCAACGTCGCCATGCCGAGAGTGGTGATCAGCGAGCCTATGCCCAGCCGGATCACCAGCAGCGCGTTCACGGTGCCGACGACGATCGATACGGCCAGGGCGGCAAGGATCGCCAGTCCCACGGGTACGCCCATGTCCACGTTGAGCACCGCGACGATCATCGCCGACAGCGCCAGCATCGCGGCGGCCGACAGGTCAAACTCGCCGGCTGCCAGCGGCACGATCAGGGCCAGCGTCAGCATCACCACAGCCGACTGGCCGCCGAGGATCGAGGCGTAGATGTTGAACGACCCGAATACCGCCGGCTTCGCAACCAGGAAGACTGCGATCAGCAGCGCCCAGGCATAGATCAGCCCGATCCGCTCGTGAATAGAGCCGCCGCCGGCTTTCGTCCTCTCCTCGCTCACGCGCGCTCCCCTTGCTTTGTCACGTCCTGTTCCCCGGGTCCGGTCGTTCCGAGCGTGGCCGAGATGATGGCGTCCTTGCTGATGTCGTCCCCGGCGAGTTCGGCGATGACCTGGCCGCCTGAAAAGATCAGTACGCGGTCGCAGATCTGTTCCAGTTCGCCCGCATCGCTGCTGTAGCAGACGACTGCGGCGCCCCCCCGGGCGGCCTCCTCGATGGCCGCATAGATCGCCTGCCGCGACCCGACATCCACGCCCTGCGTGGGTTCGGACAGCGCGAGAATGCGCGGAGCGAGCGCCAGCCACTTGGCAACGAGGGCCTTTTGCTGGTTGCCGCCGGAGAAGCTGTGCAAGGGCATGTCGGGTTCGGCCGGCACGGCCCCGGAGCTTTTGACGACGGCTTCCACGTGTCGCCGCAGCGGCGCTCGCAGGAGCCGCAGCGCCCGCGTGAAACGCGGCAGGGCCGGTAACGCCAGGTTTTCGGCCAGCGTCAGCTCCCCGACGCCAGACTTGCGCAAGCGGTCATCCGGCAGCAGGAACACGTTGTGCGCCATGAGTTCGCGTAGCGGGGTCCTGGCGAGATCGATCTCGACCGGTGCCCCGTTGCCGACGCGCCGCAGCGTCCCTGACCGCGCCTGTCGGGCGCCGGCCAGCAGTTCAGGCACGTTGGCCGCGCCGGAGCCGATCAACCCCGTCACGCCGAGAATCTCGCCGGCCGCCAGGGAAAAGCTGCAGGCCGTCACACCAGCCCCTGCAAGCGCGTCGATCTGCCAGAGGCCGTCTCGACGCAGGCGTACGTCATCGCCGCGCCTGACGTGATGATGCTGCAGGGTTCGGCCAACGATGGCTTCGATGATGGCGTCGCGCCCGGCGCTGCGGGTGTCGAAACCCGCCACCCTGCGACCATCGCGCAGGACGACGATGCGGTCGGTTATCTCGAGCACTTCGTCGATGTCGTGCGCGACGAAGACGATGCTGCCGCCGGAACCGGTGAAGCTGCGCATCAGCGCGAACAGCTTCGCAACGCCGGCGGCCGGCAGGAACGGGGTGGGCTCGTCGAGGACCAGGATCTGCCCTTGCGCCTGCCCGCCCAGTGTCTCGACGGCGCGGACCACCGCGATCAGGCAGCGATCCGCCTGGCTCAGGCCGTCGACACTGGCATCGAGCGGAAAATCCAGCCCGAAGCGCCGCAGCGCCGCGCCCACCGAGGCGCGCAGCTGTGTCCACGGGATGGTGACGCCGGACAGCGCCTGCCGATGCGTCAGCAGGAAGTTCTCAAGGATCGTCAGGCCGTTCACGAGCCCAAGGTCCTGGTGGACAAAGCCGATCCGTCGCCCCGTCCCGACGGCGTCGGCCGTGGTGGGCGCTCCGTTGAGCTCGATGCGTCCGATGTGGTCCGGCCGGTGGAAACCGGCCAGACACTTGATGAGCGTGGACTTGCCCGAGCCGTTATGGCCGAGCAGCCCGAGGATTTCGCCCCGCGCCAGCTCCAGCGAGACGCCATCAAGTACCAGCGCCGAACCGAAGGACTTGCTCATTCCCTCGATACGAAGCGCCGGAACCGATGTGACGCGGGCAGCGTCGATCACCTTGCGAGGCCCCACAGTTCGGCGAAGCCGGCGACGTGCGCGTCGCCATAGCCGGAGTCGTAGGTCGCCGGCACGCCCGCGCTTTCGACGTTCGAGGCATCGAAGATGTGGAGGGGGACATTGAGCACCGGGTCGGCCTCGATCCCACACAGCAGGCGCATGTCGTAGTCGAGCGCGGCGCGGCCGATCCAGCCGACGCTTTCACCGATATCCATCTCGACCTTGCCGTCGCGCACCATGTCGAGCACGAACGGCGTCCCGTTGAAGGAAGCGATCTTCACGTCGGAACGGCCGGCGAGATCGAGAGCCGGCAGGACGAATTGGCTCATGCCGTCGTAGAAGGGGACGACATAGTTGATCGTCGGGTCGGCAAGCAGCGCCGATTGCACGGCTTGCGTCATGCGGGTCGACCAGTCGGACAGCGGCACGTTGAGGAAGGTGTATTTGCTCTCGGGGCTGAACTCCGCGAAGGCCTGCTCGATGGCTTCGCGCGCATACTTGCCGGAACTGACTTCATCCGAATGGACGAAGAGAACGCTGGCCTTGCCGTCCGTCTTGGCGATCGTCCAGGCGGAGGCCAGCCGCATGGACGCCGAGAACGGTGCCAGCGAGGCCCCATCGACGAAACCGGGAACCGGCTCGTTGGCATCGTACCAGTGCGAGACGGTCACCTTGACACCGGCGGCGCGGGCCGCCTCGATCTGCGGCTGGAGCATCTCGGGGATCGGCGCCGTCGACAGATCGATCAGATCATATCCCTCGGCCACGGCCAGTTCGATGCCGCGGATCCATTGCTGCACGTCGAACTGGTTGTCGAAGACACGCACCTCGAAGCCGACGTCGACGGCGGCGGACTTCATGGCGTTGGCGACGTTGGCGCTGAACGGATTGGCCTGGGTCATGGGGATGACCATGATCTTCTTACCGGCCATGCAGGCCTTGGCGTCGAAGGCCGGACCCGGGGCGACGAACTCGCCGGTCGACTGGTGCTTGTCGACAAGGGCCTTGGCGGCGTCGAGCCCAGGGCTCTGCGCAGCTGCCGTGCCCGGCGCGGCAACGGCCAGCCCCACGAGCACGGAAAGTGCCGATAGATAAGATGGATAGTGCGCCCGCATCAGAAAATCTCCCATTGGAACCGGCGTTTTCGCTCTTGGGTGGGCACGCTAGCGGCGTCTGCTGACGTTCACAAATAGACACGGTCTATTTCTATTATCAGGTGCTGGCGGGTGAGCCCGCGGACGAGAAGTGCGGGCGCGACGGCGTCGGCCGCGACCGGTCGGGCCCGATGCCCCCGTGGCAGTGCAGACCTTCTCGACCTCCACCGGCCACGGGTGGTCGACCATGCCGGTGGCGAAGGTCTTGGGCCCCCGAAGCAACGGGACGCGGTGGGATGGCTGGCGCGCTGGATGGCTGGGGCGCCAGGAGCCGCACCCAGTTTCCGACTGCCTGGAATCCGTAGAAAATCCGGGGGATTCGGCTGAGGATCAAGGCCCTTGTGCTACACAAGTATGACTCACCCGGCAAGGCAGAATCTCGTCATCATAGGACATCGCCGAAGACGGTTGGGAATGGGCGCGGCGGGGCAACGTTGGCCCGGGTGGCTTCCAGCTCGGAGCGTCGGCGGAGCACCCGCGTCGTGGGCGCGGACCCAGCAGATTTCCGGTCTCTTCTGGCGACGACTAGCGGTGGCCGACACCCCAGCGTCAGCGCTCGGGCGCGCCTGCATCGGAAATCTGCGCGACGCTGTCGCGGACGATCAGCGAAAAATCGAGCTTGACGCGATGCAGGGGGCGATGGCCCGCAGCAGATGCGCCAGACCTTGGCGCTCACCGTGGTTGCCAACACCGCACTGCACCAGACGCGTGTCGGCGAAGTGTCGATGTGGAAGGCGCTCGCCCCCTCGAACGCGTCGCGCAACGGCGTGATCGCCGCGATGCTGGCGCAGGCGGGGGTGACCGGGCCGGTCGAGCCGTTCGTGGGCGCCAAGGGGTTCGAGCGGCAGGTTTCCGGCCCCCTGCAATTCGAGGGATTCGGCTCCAAGGCCGGCGGCTACCGCATCAACCAGACCTACATCAAGGTGTGGCCGGTGCAGTATAACATCCAGGCCGACATCGAAGCGGCGCTGGCCCTCCGCGACAAGATCAGCGATCCGGCCAGGATTGACAGCGTCGTCATCGACATCTCCGATACCGGGCGCATTCTTTCAGCGGATACCGCTGCCAAATGGGACCCACAGACACGCGAGAACGCGAACCATAGCCTTCCCTATATTGTCGTTTCCGCGCTGGTGGACGGGCAGGTCTCCCGCGCGACCTTCGATGCCAGCGCATACCGTGACCCCAGGAAGCTCGAGCTGGTGCAGCGGGTCGAGGTGCGGGCGGACCCCGAGTTCACGAGGGCTTATCCGGGAGATCTGTCGGTACGGGTGTGCGTACGCCTGCAGGACGGCAGCGAGCGCGTTCACCAGATCGATCATCTCAAGGGACATGTGCGCAATCCGTTGAGCGACGAGGAGGTCTCGCAGAAGTATCACGGGCTGGTCGGCGGGCGCTTTTCCCGCACCAGGGCGGAAGCCAATCTCTCGTGCCTCTGGGAGCTGGAACAGGTCGAGCACCTCGGCGAACTGCTGGCGGGGTTTGCGCTCGATGAAGCTGACGATCCGCGGCGCCACGTAGGTGCGGCGGAAACGGACCGCGGCATGGTGACGTCGGGGTGAATTGCACGGGCCGCCATGACGCGCGTTCCCATCCTCCAACCTGCCGGTCGAGGCCTAGGGTCAGGACTCAATTGATCCAGAAGGCGGCGATTGCAGCGATGTGGATGGTAGCGTCGTAGTTTCGGGCGCGCTTGTCGTAGCGGGTTGCGACGCGTCGGAAGTCCTTGAGGCGGCAAAACATGCGCTCGATGCGGTTGCGCTGCCGGTAGAGGTCGCGATCGTGTGGGATGGGCACGGTGCGGCTGCGGGTCGAGGGGATGACGGCGAGGGTGCCCCGTTCGGCAAGCCAGCTGCGAAGGCCATTGGAATCGTAGGCGCGGTCAGCCAGCAAATGACCGATCGACCCGGCAGCCTCGATCAGGGCGGTCGCCATGGTGCCGTCGTTGACGTTGCCGGCGCTGAGCCGCAGCACGCGTGGTCGGCCTGCGGCGTCGTTCAGGGCGTGGATTTTGGTGGTTCGCCCGCCGCGGGAGCGGCCGATGGCCTGCGCGAAATCCCCCCTTTTGCCCCCGCTGCCGATCGATGCGCCTTGATGTGGGTGGCGTCGATCGCGCCACCCCCCCCACACGCCGCTCATCCCGGTCAGTGCCTGGAAAACGGCGAACCAGACCCCCTGCTGGCTCCAGCGGTGATAGCGATTGTAGATCGTCGTGTAAGGACCGTAGGCGCCAGGGCAGTCCCGCGACCGCGCTCCCGTGCGCAGCATGTGGATGATCCCGCTGATCACCCGCCGGTCGTCGACCCGACGCGCCCCACGCCGCCCGCGGGGCAGACGTTGGATGTTCAAGAAACGGCGCTCCCAAGTTCTGAAATTGGATTGCTCGCCGGCCTTGCGGCCGGCGGACACTATTGCGAGGTCCAGCCGCCATCGATGATCAGTTCTGTTCCGGTGACGAACCGGGCTTCGTCGGAGGCGAGATAAACGATGCCATAGGCAACCTCCTCATCCTCGCCGTAGCGACCGAGCGGAATCCGGCTCAGAACGACATCGCGGGCCTCGGGGTCGCTGCGCACACTGGCGGTCAAAGGAGTGGCCACCGGTCCCGGATGTACGGAATTCACCCTGATCCCGGCCTTGGCGTAGCGCACGGCCGCCGACTTGGTCAGCATGCGCACGGCCCCCTTGGAGGCCTGATATTGGGCGCTGCTATTGTCGGTACCCACCAGGCCAAGTTGCGACGAAAGGTTAACGATGGCACCGCCGCCGGCGGCGCGCAATGCCGGCAGGCAAGCCCGCATGCCCAGGAAGGCGCCCTTGGCGTTCACGGCCATGACGCGGTCCCAGTCGTCGGCGCTGGTCTGCTCGATGGCCATGTTGCCGGCGCCGATGCCGGCATTGTTGACGAGAATGTCGAGCCCGCCATAGTGGCCGACGGCCAGCTCCGCCGCGCGCTCCCAATCTGCCTCCGAGGTGACGTCGAGGCGGGTGAAGACCGCCTCGCCGCCCGCCTGCGCGATCGCCTCGGCAAGGGCACCGCCCTCACCCTCGAGCACGTCGCCGATGACGAGCCTGGCCCCTTGCCGAGCGAACATGCGCGCGGTCGCGGCGCCGATGCCACGCGCGCAGCCGGTGATCAGGGCGCTCTTGTGCCTGAGTCTCATTCACCCCTCCCCGGCGCGCTCACGGCCGAATCGCCCGCTCAGCCGTAATAGTCGGGTGCGAGGCGCACCTCGGGCCACGTCTCGGGGCAGTGATGATAGATCACCTTGGCGTTCTCGCGCCGGATGACGGCCTTCAGCCGGTCCATATGGCGGTGGATGACTACCGGGTCGAGGCGCGGCGTGCCGGTCATGCTGTTGAGATCCATGGTCTTCTTCTGCGGAATGACGCCTGCCGGAAACACCACGGTGCCGGTTTCGGGCAGCCGGATCACCAGCGCCTGCTCGCCGCGCGCATGCGCGGGGGCGAACATGATCTCCACCGACCCGTCGCCGAACAGGTCGAGGTCTTCGTCATGCAGTTCCCAGAACTTGAAGTCGCGGGTGTTGCGATAGTCGTTGTAGCAATAGGTCGTGGTGACCCGCGTGTCCTGCCACCAGGCATCCTGCAGCTCGCGCAGCTGCACGATGAAGGTAGCGTCCGGGAAGAATTCCATGCCGCCGGCATGATCGGGAAACAGCACCGAAAGGATGACGTATTTGATGTCCTTGGGCTCGACGCCGATCTTGGCGAGTTGCGGGACGACGGCCTGCTCCGGCGTCATCTGCGGGTTGAACTTGCTCATGATGTAGGGACCCAGATGGCCGACCGGGTCGACCGCCAGGTTCGGATGCATCCCCGTCTCGAACAGGATTTTGCCCTTCGGATGATCGATCAGGAAGAACGGGATGGGGATCGGCATCTTCTGGTCCCAGCCGATATACTGGGTGAAATTGCCCTGCGGCCAGATGCACCGGCCGCCGTCGAAGCAGTACAGGCGCATAGGCGAGGTCGTGGAATCGGGGGTCTGGGTCATGGCGGGATTTCCGTTATTCTGGGGCGCGGGCGGGCCGCGCCGTGCGGGATAGGACGCCCGCCGCAGCCGCTCTCGGCGCACCGCAGCCAGGCTTGCAGTCGGCAATCGTCCCTCGCCGGCGGATAACCGGACGGCGAGGGAGCAGATTGCCGCTACGCTCGCAGGAGCCTATTCGACGGCCCTGATCTCATTGAGAAGGTCGTGGTACTCGGCCGGCACCCAGCTGTCCCATAGCGGGGCAACCTTGGCGATCATCGGCGCCGTGTCGACGTCGTTGATCTCGACCCCCAGGCCCTTGAGCTCGGCCATGTCCTTTTCCACGGATTCGGTGAGATAGGCGGCCTCCGTGGCCTCGGAGACGGCAGTCGCCTCTTCGATGATCTGCTGCTGTTCCGGCGTCAGCGACGCCCACACGTTCCGGCTGATGAACACGTAGTTGAGGAAGTTCACGTGCTTGGTCAGCGAATAGTACTTCGAATACTCGTAGTGCTTCATGCCGAGGAGCGAGGCCGGGTCATTGTCGGCGCCGTCGACGATGCCCTGCTGCAGCGCACCGTAGACCTCGCTGAACGGCAGCGGGATGGGCAGGGCCCCGAGGGCGGTGAAGAATTCGATGCGGATATTGCTCTGGATCGCCCGCAGCTTGAGGCCCTTGAGGTCGTCCATGGTGTGGATCGGCCGCACCGAGTTGTAAAAGCTCGGCGACGACGTCTTGTAGAAGCCGAGGAGCTTGCCGATGGCGTCCTCGTACATGCCCATCAGGCGCTGCCCGGCGGGGGATTCGATGGCGCGCAGGATATGGTCGCCGTCCTTGTAGAAGAACGGCAGCTCGAGGATGGGGGCGGCCGGGACGAAATTGGTGATCGACATGTTCGAGAAGATCGCCATGTCGACGGTGCCAAGCTGCAGGCCCTCGATCAGGTCACGCTCGCCGCCGAGCTGGCTGAGCGGAAACACCTGGATCTCGATTTCGCCGTTCGAGCGCCTGGCCACCTCTTCCGCCAGTTTCAGCGCGCCGATATGGCTGGGGTAGGTCAGCGAGCTGGGGTGCCCAAGCTTGAGCACCAGCTTTTCCGCGATGCTCGGGGCGGCGGTGGCCAGCACCGCGACCGAACAGATCAGGGCTGACAGGCAGGCACGTTTCCAGTTCTTGATCATTCTCTTCTCCCTTGTGGACGTCCGTGATCGAGCGACAGGATGGGTGGTCAGGACCAGGGCGCGAAGGCCCCGGTGGACGGCTCGAAGCCGTGGACGCTGCGGCCCAGGGGGCGCGCCATGCCGGAGCGCTCGCAGCGAACGAATTTTCCGTTGCCGGGGGCCGCGACGACGACGTCGTCCTTGAAGGCGGTTTCGCCCCGCACCAGCACTTCCACGGGCCAGCCGGTGACGACACGCCCCTCATAGGGCGTGTAGTCCATGTCGTCGTGCAGCATGTCGATCGACACCGTCCGGGTCAGGCCGGGGTCCCAGATCGCGATGTCGGCATCGGCGCCCACGGCGATCGTGCCCTTTTTGGGGTAGACGCCATACAGCTTTGCCGCATTGGTCGCGCTCAGTTCGACGAAGCGGTTGAGGCTGATGCGGTCCTTCAGCACTCCCTCGCTGAACAGCAGCGGCAGGCGCAGCTCCAGCCCGGGCACGCCGTTGGCGATCTTGTGGAAGCCGGCGGTCGCCTCGTCGAACCCGCCGGAGAATTTGCCCCTGTCGCCGTCGAAGCGATAGGCCGCATGGTCGGACGAGAAGATCTGGAAGGTGCCGTCGATGAGCCCGTTCCAGACGAGTTCCTGGTTGGCGGCATCGCGCGGCGGCGGGCTGCACAGGCACTTGGCCCCTTCCCAGCCGGATCGCACCAGATCGGTCTCGGTGAGGAACAGGTATTGCGGGCAGGTCTCGGCATAGACGCGCTGCCCACGCCCCTGCGCTCGCCTGATGGCGGCGATGGCGTCCTGCGCCGACACGTGCACGATGAGCACGGGGACGTCGGCGACTTCCGCCAGGGCGATGACACGACTGGCCCCCTCGCTCTCGGCGACGTCGGCATGCGCAACCCGATGATATTCGGGTCGCACGCGCCCGGCGGCGACGAGTTTCTCGGTGAGCCAGGCGATGATCTCGTGATTTTCCGCATGGATCATCGTCAGCGCGCCTTCGCGCCGCGCCGTTTCCAGGACGCGCAGCGATTGCCTGTCGTCCAGCTTCAGCGGCTCGTAGGTGAGATAGATCTTGATCGAGGTGTAGCCGGCTTCGATCAGCGCCGGCAGTTCCCGGTCGAGCACCTCGTCGGTGGGATCGGAGACGATGAGGTGAAACGCATAGTCGGAACGCGCCTTGCCGTCGGCGAGCTCGTGGTACCGGCGCACGGCATCGTGCAGCGACTGGCCCTTCACCTGCGCAACGAACGGGATCAGCATCGTCGTGCCGCCGGCGAGGCCGGCGCGGGTGCCGCTCTCCCAGGTGTCGTTGGTGTAACCGCCGGCGGAGGAGCGCTGGTCGATGTGGCAGTGCGCGTCGATGCCGCCCGGCAGCACCAGCCGCCCGGTCGCATCGATGCGGCGCGTGCCTCCCGGCAGATCGCGGCCCAGAGCGACGATGACGCCGTCGCGAATGCCGACGTCGCACGGCACGGAATCTCCAGCCGTCACCACCGTCCCACCGCAAATCACCGTATCGAACCCGTTCAACACGACCTCCACGACCGCCCCAGCTCGAGGGCCGGAATTCGGCGCCTCCTGGCACTTCACAGCCACCATACTAAATTGAGTACAGCACGCAACACAAAAGAATGCAAGGCATTGCATTTTAGATTGAACTCGGACCTACATACGAAACTGCCGGCGCTCGTGCGCCGGCAGGTCCCGTTTGCTGAGGGCGTTTCAGCCACCCATGGCCGGGCCTCGCTCTACGGCATGAGCAGCCGCGGCAGGGCGAGCGAGATCTCCGGAATGTAGGTGATCAGGGCCAGCGCAATCAGCATCGGCAGCAGGGGCCGCCAGATCTGCGAGGCGACCTGCCCGACCGTGCGCTTCGAGACGATGGACACGATATAGAGGCAGATGCCGTAGGGCGGGGTGATCAGGCCGATCGACAGGTTCAGGGCCACGATCAGGCCGAAATGCACCGGATCGATGCCATAGTTCAGGGCGATCGGCATCAGCACCGGCATCAGCACCAGCACCGCCGAAAAGCTCTCCATGAACATGCCGACGACGAGCAGCAGGATGTTGACCAGCAATAGGAACACCCAGCTCTGGTCGGTCATCCCGTTGAGGTAGCCCCCGATCAACGCCGGCACCCCCTGGCTGGTGATGAGCCAGGCGAACACGTTGGCCGTGCCCACGATGATCAGCACGGCAGCCGAGATGCTCGCCGCCCGCAGGACCAGTTCCGGAAGTTCGGCAATCCGCAGTTCACGGTGCACGAGGAAGGAGACCAGCAGGGCGACGATGACCGCGACGCACGACGCCTCGGTGGGAGTGAAGACGCCGCCGGCGATGCCGCCGACAACGACCACCGGCAGGCTGAGCGCCGGCCCGGCGGCGACGAGGCTGCGCCCGAGCCGCCGCAGCGCGAACGGCTCGGCATCGCGATAGGCCGCGCCGTTGCGCTTGGCAAAGAGCCAGGCCACGAACATGAGGCCGGCCGCGATCAGCAGACCCGGTAGCAGACCGGCGAGGAACAGCTTGCCCACCGAGATGTTTCCGGAAAGGCCGATGATGATCATGATGATGCTCGGCGGAATGATCGGCGCCAGGGCGCCGGCGGCGGCGATCAGCCCCGCACCGACATCGACATCGTAGCCGCGCCGCCGCATTTCCGGAGACAGCATGGAGCCGATTGCCGCGGTATCGGCGGACCCCGAACCCGAGAGGGCCGCGAGCCCGGTCCCGGTCACGATGGCGACCATGTAGAGACTGCCGGTGATCCAGCCCACGAGCGCCGCCGAGAGATCGACGATGCGCCGGGCAATGCCGCCCTTTTCGACGATCAGGCCGGCGAGGGTGAAGAACGGGATCGCCATCAACGGGAAGGAGTCGAGGCCGGCATAGACGCGATGCGCGATCACCACCAACGGCACCTCGGTCGTGAGTGCGAGGGAAACGGCGGCGGCGACACCGAGCGCGAAAACGATCGGAATGCCCGAAAAGATCAGGACCAGGAAGGAGATGAGGGTTATCGTCATTTCAGTTCGCCGATTTCTGCCGCCTCAGCGGGCACGCTGGAGGGCTTGGCCTGGGTCAGCCGTTCCGCCGCGTAGAGGATGAACTCGAGGGCGAAGTAGAGCGCCCCGACCGGCAAAGCGAGGTAGATGAAGCTGTTCCGCCACTGCATCACTGCCGAGCGCTGGTTCCAGCCGATCTGCACCAGCTGCAGGCCGCCCTGGACGAGCAGCCAGAGGAACCACAGGGCCAGGAGCACGCCGACGCCGACCACGACGCGCTGCGCCCAGATCGGCAGGAGGACCACCAGCATGTCGATGCCGACATGCATGCGGCGCTGCATGGCAATGCCGGCGCCGAGCAGGACCAGCCAGATGAGCGCGAACGTTGCCGTCTCGGCGGTCGCGGCGATGGGGTAGTAGAAGACGTAGCGCCCGAGTATCTGCACGAATATCGCGCCGATCATGTAGGCGAACAACAGTATCACGCTTGTCGCGATGATCTTTCTCAGAACCCCAAGCACGATCATGAGTAGCTGCAGCATTTGGCTCCCTCCCTGTTGCCCGAGGCGGCTGCTCGCGTTGCGTGGCGGCCATTCAGCATGCAAATGGCCACCACGCGTCGGCGATCGGCCGCAGTTCAGTACCCGCGACCGCGTTCCACGACGTTCAGCATCGGCTCGCCGCGCTGGTGCCGGCGGATATTGTCGAGCACGACCAGCGCGGCCGTGTCGGATTGCGTCTGCGTCGCCACGTGCGGCGTCAGCAGGATGCGCGGATGCGACCAGATCGGATGGCCGGCGGGCAACGGCTCCTTCTGGCAGACATCGAGCACCGCTGCGCTGAGGTGACCGCTGTCGAGCGCGGCGAGCAGGTCGGCCTCGACCAGGTTGCCGCCGCGGCTGGCATTGACGATCCCGGCCCCGGCCGGCAGCGCGGCGAAGATCTCGGCGTTGAGGATGCCGCGGGTGTCATCGGTCAGCGGCAGCAGGCACACCAGGGCGTCGCACTGGGACAGGAATTGCGGCAGCGAGTCGCGCCCGGCGTAGCACGTCACCCCCTCGATGCGGCGTGGCGACCGGCTCCATCCGCTGAGCGGGAAGCCGAACGGCG
>NZ_DASWVV010000205.1:0-10191 GCF_036406155.1 Devosia sp.
AGAGCTCAAGCCATGTCGCTGAAAGTCGAACTGAAACCGGGCGAACGCCTCATCATCGGCAACTGCGTCGTCACCAACTCCGATCAGCGCACGCGCCTGTTCATCGACGGCAAGGCCCCGATCCTGCGCGAAAAGGACATCCTCACGGTCGAGACGGCCAACAGCCCTGCCAAACGCATCTACCTGGCCGTGCAGCTCATGTACATCTACGAGGACGTGGAGCGCATGCGGAAGGACTATTTCACGCTGGTCAACGAAATCGTGACGGCCGCGCCGTCGACCACGCCCATCGTCGACGAGATCAATAACGAGATTTTAACAGGGTCCCTCTACAAGGCTCTGAAGGCTGCAAAAAAACTGATCCAGTACGAACAGGACCTGCTCGCAAATGCAAAATAGCGCAGCGCTCGCCTACCAGCAGGTGGGCAAGCAGACGGTGAGCCCGCGCCTCCTCGAGGCCAACCTTCTCTCCCGCGCTGCCGCCCAGTTGCAGAGGGTGCGAGACGACTGGGAGACCAACCGGCCCGAACTGTTCGAGGCGCTGCGCTTCAATCGCAAGCTGTGGAACATCTTCCTCACTTCGGTCACCGGCGAGGATTGCCGGTTGCCGCGCGAACTGCGCGAGAACATCGCCAATCTGGGCATCTTCGTGATGAAGCAGACGCTTGCCACGCAGAACCAGCCGGAGGCGCGCAAGCTCGACGTGCTCATCAACATCAACCGCGAACTGGCCGCCGGCTTGAGGGCGATGCCCGAATAGAAGCGCCGGTCGAGCCGACAGCAAACACCCCGGCCCGGCCGGGGTGTTTTCGTTCTGGGGCGAGACCCAGACGAGGTTACAGGTAGTTGACCAGCGACAACCTGGCCACCAGCGCGGTCGCCTGGTAGCTGGCTTCGAGCCGGGTCTGCAGCGCCAGCATCTCCATCGCCACCTCTTCCTTGGAGACACCCTCGATCTCCTCGAGCATCGTCAGCAGCTGGGCGTTGCGCGTGGTCAGGCGCTCGGAGATATTGCCCATCCGCGCCTTGGCCAGGTTGAGCTCGATGGTGATGACCTCGATCGAGCCGGGCTCGTTATTGTGACTTTCCGACAGCCTCGCCATCTGCCGCCCGGCCATGGCATCGAAGCGGCCGGTGGAAGTCGGGTCGCCTTGCGGATAAGTTTCCACTGCCATGGCAGCGAGCGAACGGATCAGGCCGACGATACCGTTCTCGTTGGCCTGCACGCCATACCTGACGGTGGTGTTGTCCTCGACCTTGGCGGTTACCGTGGTGCGCGCCGTCCCTGCCGCGGCGTCCGCCGTCGAGGCCAAGCGCTCCCTCAGGGCAGCAGCGAAGTTCGCCGAGGTTGCATTGCCGTCCGCGCCGATGCTGAACTCGCCTGGCCTGGGCGCCCCCATGACCGCCGTCAGCGTAAGGTCCCGGCTGCTGCCGTCGGGCAGCTTCAGCCGCACGGTGATGGCCTCGCCCGCGTTCGGCAAGCCAGCAAAGCTCACGTTCAGGTTCTCGGGGCTGCCGCCGGCCAGCGCTGCCGTGGCATTGGAGAGACCCGAAGCGACGCCCGCGATCCGGAAGCCGTAGCCCTTGGCCAGCGGAACCTGCTCGCCCAGCGTCGTCGTCGCGGCGCTCGTGGCCAGTTCCAGCCGCCCCAAATCCTTGGCGCGGATGCCCTGGGTCTCGCCCTGGTACCACATCATGGTGTCCGCCGGCGTGGCCGCCACGAGCGAGGTCGCGGTGTCAAAGGGCGGGCCGCCCACCCTCAGCACCGGAACGCCCTGCTCGTTGAAGAAGTTGTCCGCGGCCGCGTAGGTGGAGGCGGCGGCGAGCGTCGTCTCCCCCACCCGCTGCAGCGTCGCCTGCAAGGCGGCATCGAAGTTGGCCGCCGTGCTGGCGGGGTCGGCGCCGATCTGGAACGCGCCGACACCTGTCGTCCCGGTCGTCGCCACCAACTGGATGACCTCCTCCGAGCCATCGGGCATGGTCAACCCGATGCTCACCGTCTCGCCGGCAACGGGCAGCGCGGTGAACTGGACACCGAGCGCGGCCGGGCTGCCCGAGGGCTGCGTGAGCGCGATGCTCGAACTCGGGGTGGATAGCGTCGACAGCTTGAAGCCGAAGGGGTGCACGCCGTCTTCGGCCACGGTGACGGTATCGGCTGCAGTGGTCACGCCGAGCCGGCCGAGGCCGTCCGGTCCGGCATCGGCGAGCTTGCGCTCGCCCGCGACGGTGCGGAAGCCGTCGCGCCCCAGCGCGCCATCAAGGATCGCGGACGTCTCCAGTACCGGGGCCCGGTCCGTCGTGCTGCCGCCGAACAGGTAGCGTCCGTCGATGCTGGCGTTGAGCAGGTCGAGCACCTCGTCGAGCCGCGCCAGGGACAGGTCCGGGGTAGTGGTGAGGTTGATGTTGCTCGACCCGTAGCCGCCCGGCGCCGCCAGCGTGCGCTGGTCGGACTCGAGCTTGTCGAGGCGGGACACGGTGGCATCGAGCACGTCGAGCCGCAGGTTCACCGCCGTGATCGTGTCCTGGTAGCTCGCATTCTTGGTAAGACGGGCGCGCATCGACAGGTCGAAGAAGCGGCTCGACCCCATCTCGGAGAGCTTTGCCGCCTTCTGTCCGGTCGCCAGTTGCCCCTGCAACTGGTCGAAGCGCTGCTTCATGTTGGTGATGTGTTGGAAGCTCGCCTGGAAGGGGAACATCGAGTTCTTGATGACCGTCATCGTCGCCGCCTTTCTCAGATCCGCAGCAGCTGGTTGAGCAGGTCCTGGATGACCGAAATCACCCTGCCGTTGGCGGCGAACGCGTTCTGCAGCTCCATGAGACGCGCCATCTCGGCGTCGACGTCGACGCCGTACTCCGTGTCCATGCGCTGCGTCAGCGCCACCAGCGTCAGCTCCTGTGTCTGCGCTTCGCTGATCGCGCCCGCCGCTGCGTTGCCCTGGTAATTGACCGTCTGCGATATCAGCTCGGAAATGCTGCCCGAGATGCGGAAGGCCGCCCTCTGGTCGCTGCCGCCGTTCGCCATGGCAAACTGCATGCTGTCCAGCTGGTCGAGCAGGTAATTGGCGCGGTCGGCGTTGCCGAGCGAGCCGCCCGTCTCATACTGCACCATCAGCCTGCCGTCGCTGATGATGCCGGTATTGACGGCGATGCGTGCGGCAAAGCCGAGCTTCTGTCCGTCACCGTCGAGGGTGTTGGTGAAGTCGCTGTTGCCTGTATCGACGAACAGCGACAGGGCAAGGCCGGCATCCTGGTTGGCGGTGACGGTGGCCCGCGTCCTCAGGTCGAGGACATCGCTCTTTCCGGCCGCGCCGTCGTCCATGACGCGGAGCACGTCTCCCGCTGGATTGGTGACGGCAAAATTGCTTCCCAGCACAGCCTGCAGTTGTGCCGCGACGCTGGCCGTGCCACCCGAGAAATCGAGGCCAATGACGCGCTGGCCGCGGGCATCGACGTAGTCGAGCGGCAGTTTCGCCGTGTCGTCGACCCGCACCACTCGCAGTGCGCGCCGTGTTCCGTTTTCCGTGTAGTCGAGCACGAAGTCGTTGCCGTTGCGGATGGCGGCCAGGTCGACCTCAAGGCCGCTGGCGCCGCCACCTACGACTGCCGTCCCCTGGGACTGCACCGTGGACATCGCCATCGCCAGCGAAGCCGCGATCTCGTCGAGCTGGTCCTGCGCCTGCACGAGGGTCTTGTCGCGCAGTCCGACCAGCCCGGCCATCTCCCCGGATCGGAAGACGTTCTGCTGCACCACGTCGATGGTCAGCCCGGCCGGCGTGCGCAGCAGCAGGCGCCCTACCCCGCTTTCCGCCGGATCGGTGCTGACCCGCGAGGTGGCAGCGATGACGCCGGCGCTCTGGAACTCGAAAACCGAGGCGCGGTGGTCGAGCAGCCCGACGCCGGAGCGCGTCATCAGGGCGACGGTGCCGTCCGACCGATAGTCGACCCGCAGGTCGACGCGTTCTGCCACCTGCGACACCAACCGGTCGCGCTGGTCCATGAGGGTCGCGCGCGAACTCGCGTCCAACCCCTGGTCGGCAAGCCGTCCGTTGATCTTCTCCAGGGCCGCGAGCTGCTGGTTGAGCTCGGTGACGTTGGCTTCCATCTTGCCTTCGGCCTCGCGCCGCAGGCTCTGGAGCTGGTTGGACAGGTCGTTGAGGGTGCCGGCGAGGGTCTGGGCGCTGGTCACGGCCTGCGCCCGCGTCGCGTAGTTGTCGGGGCTGGTGGCCAAGGCGCTCATCGCGCTCTGGAAATCGCCAAACGCCGTGTCCAGCGACCCCGCCTCACCCGGCTTGCCGAGGGCCACCTGCCAGCGGTCGAGCATGCTGGCGCGGATGTTGACGTAGCCCGAGTCCGAGGCGGCGAGGGTGTAGTGGTTCTGCAGCGTCTGATTGAACGCCCGCGTCACCGAGCCGCTGCGCACATAGCTCGAGTTGGCCCCAAGCGTATCGATGACGCTCAGCGATTGCTTGTGATAGCCGGGCGTGCCCGAGTTGGCGACGTTGCGCGACAGGACATCGAGCCCGTCCTGTCCGGCCCGCATGCCGGAGAGCGCGTTGTTGAGCGCGACCGTCAGACCCATCGACTAGTTCTCCCTGGTTGTCGGCCCGGCGTGCCGCCGCCCGTGCCGGGCCCTGCGCGTCGCCGCTGCCTAGCGCACCATGTTCAGGGCTTCCTGCAGCATCTCGTCGGCGGTGGAGACGATACGGGTACCGGCCGCGTAGGCCTGCTGGGTGACGATGAGCTTGGTGAACTCCTCCGAGATATCGGTGTTGGAAGCCTCGAGCGACGCGCCGATGATGCCGCCGTCGTTGTTGAGGATCGGCTCGCCCGATTCCGAGGTGGCCGCGAACACGCCGCCATCCATGCGCTTGAGCTGGTTGGCTGCGTTGAAATTGGCGGTCACCACCTGTGCTACCTCCAACTGCTGCCCGTTATTGTAGGAGACCACGACGCGCCCGTTGTCGTTGACCGCGACCGAGACGAACTCGCCGGCACCATACCCGTTCTGGTTCAGCGCCGTGACCTCGGCAGTGCCGTTGGGATCGGCGAACTGGGTGAGGCCGTTGGCACCGTGCTGCAGCCGGACGTCGCCCACCAGCACGCCGTTGACGGTAAGGCCATTGAGCTGGGTGTATTCCACCGCCGGGCTGGGCGAGCCGTTGCCGCCGAACACGTAGTCGCCGGTGGGGTCGGCGGTCGGATCGACGTTGGTCCACATCGGGGCGCTACCGGTGGCATCGGCATCGGAGAGGTAGAAAAGGTTCCACCGCTCCGATCCGCCAAACTGCGTGCTGTTCACCTTGGCCCAACGCAACTGCAGGTTGGTCGGCGCGCCGTTCTCCGCATACACCGTGATGGCCCCGCCGGAAATCGACTGCGCGATGAACTGGTCGGCGTCCTTCGCCGCCACGCTCTGGACGCGGGCATCGAGCCACGGCAGCGTCGGAGCCGTTGTCGTCGCCGCCGTCGGGATGCCGAGCCCCGACGCGGTCGTCGATGTGGTCATCACATCGACCATGTTGGTCCCGAGCGTGATGGCGAAGTTGCCGCCCGTGAGGTTGATGGTGGCGTCCGCCACCGCCGCCCCGCCATTGGTCCGCAGCGCGGTCTGCATCGCGGCAAGGGCCGAAGTAACGGAGACGCCTGCCTGGACGTCGATGCCGACATTGCTGCCGGAGTAGGCCCCGAGGCTGCCGTCGAAGAATTCCATCGTCACCGGGGCGCCATCGACCGTGACGGTGAGCGTTTCGCCATAGTTGACAATCGTGTTGGCGTCGACGCCGCCGCCAAGCGCGGCTCCGGTAAGGGTGGCAGTGACGTTCGGAGCCACCGTCATGAAGTCGGCCGGGTCCAGCAACTGGCTGCCCGGTGTCTTCGATTCCTGGTACTGCGCGGTCTTGGGCAGTTGCGGCAGATTCAGCTGGTAGTTGATGCGGGTGGTCTGCGAGGCGGGCAGGATGGCATTGTCCAGCCGCAGCACCTGCGGCACCGAACCCGATATGTTCTGCGTCACGGGATCGATGGGCAGGCCCTTGAGGTAATAGCCGGCGCCGTTGACGAGGTAACCGCCTTTGTCGAGCTCGAAATCGCCCCGGCGCGTGTAGAAGTTGGATCCCGAGAATACGGCATCGCCGTCGGCCTGGCCGATGCGCGGCTCGACGACGAAGAACCCGTTGCCATTGATGGCCATGTTGGTTTCGGTCGATACCGTCCGGATGTCGCCCTGCAAGGTATTGGTCGAGCGCGACTGCGACAGCACGGAACCGGCCGTCTGTCGCTTCTGCGGCGCATCCGGAATCAGGTCCAGAAAGTCCGTGTCGATGCGCTTGAAGCCGGTGGTTTGCGAGTTGGCGATATTGCCCGAGATGTTCTCGAGGGCGAAGGACTGTGCGCGCAGCCCGCTGACTGCCGTGGAGAGAGCGCCAAAAATACCCATTGAAGAAGACTCCGTGACCCCGTTCTGGCGTATCGGCACGCCGGTTCAGGGAAGACGAAGCAATCCCGATGCCAAGTCCTTAGCTTGTTGAAATACCGGCGCTTTGTCGCCCGGCCGGTGGATACCGCGGCAGGCAGCCGGCAGAACTGGCCGACCCCGCGGCAGATTTTGCCCGCCGCTTGTGCCTCAATCCCACTTCGTCTAAACGCTGGGTCGCGCTTGCCAGGGCCCGGACCAGCCATGCTTTTCGACACTCCGAAGGACTTCGTTGCGGCACCACGCCACGCGGTGACCGTGTTCGGCATGGCCGGCGTCGGCAAGACCAGGCTGGCGACCCTGCTGCGCCAGAGCCACTGGTTCCACTATTCGGTCGACTACCGCATCGGCACCCGCCACATGGGCGAGTACATCGTCGACAACTTCAAGCGCGAAGCCATGCGGCTGCCCTTCCTGCGGGACCTGCTGCGCTCGGACTCGATCTACATCCGCTCCAACATCACCATCGACAACCTCGAGCCGCTGTCCACCTATCTGGGCACGCCGGGCGACCCGGCGCGCGGCGGCCTGACGCTCGCCGAGTACCGGCGCCGGCAGGAACAGCATCGCGTCGCCGAAATTTCCGCCCTGCTCGATGTTCCCGATTTCATCGAGCGCGCCAAGGCATTGTATGACTACGACAATTTCATCGCCGATACGGGGGGGTCGCTGATCGAGGTCGTGAACCACGAGGATCCCGAGGATCCGGTCATCAAGGTCCTCGCCGGGCACACCGCGCTGGTCTATATCCGGGGAACCGACGCCGACGCCGAAGAACTGGTGCGCCGCTTTCGCAGGAGCCCCAAGCCGATGTACTACAAGCCGCAGTTCCTGCTCGACAAATGGGCCGAGTACAAGCGGCTGAACCACATCGGGCGCGACGAGGACGTCGACCCGGCCGGTTTCGGTGCCTGGGGCTTCGAGGCATTGCTGCACGACCGGCTGCCGCGCTACCAGGCTCTCGCCGACAATTTCGGCTATACGGTTGACGCTGCCGATCTGGCAACGGTACGCGACGGCATGGACTTCCTCGACGTCATGGCGCAGGCAATCGCCAAGCGCGGCCGAATGTGACGCTGCCTCGTTGACGTCTCCCGGGGTGGAGCCCACTCTGCCGCAGCCACTGTGCAAAGGCCGGGCGAACACCCATCTTGCGGGAGGCACGTCCGTTCGCCTCGCAGAGGCGCGTTGCATCGCCTACCCCAGAGAACCGATATGCCCATCCGCATTCCCGATCGCCTCCCCGCCCGCAGGACCCTCGAGGCCGAAGGCGTCGTCGTCATGGATTCGACCCGGGCGGCGCGGCAGGACATCCGCCCGCTGCAGATCGGACTGCTCAACCTCATGCCGAACAAGGAACGCACGGAGACCCAGTTCGCCCGCCTGATCGGCGCGACGCCACTGCAGGTCGACCTGACGCTGGTGCGGATCACCGACCATCATTCGAAGCATACGCCCGAAGCTTATCTCAACAGTTTCTACTCGACCTGGGAAGAAGTGCGCGGGCGCAAGTTCGACGGCTTCCTCATCACCGGCGCGCCGATCGCCAACCTGCCGTTCGAGGACGTGAAGTACTGGCCCGAAATGCTCGAGATCATGGACTGGACGCAGACCAACGTGCACCACACCATGTTCATCTGCTGGGGGGCGCAGGCGGCGCTGCACCATTTTCACGGCGTCAGGCGCTACCGCATGGAGAAGAAGGCATTCGGCGTGTTCCGCCACAAGGTGGTGAACCCGCGTTCCCCCTACCTGCGCGGCTTCTCGGACGACCTCGCGATCCCCGTATCGCGCTACAACGACATCGAGCGCAACAGCCTCGATGCCGACCTCGAGATCCTGATCGACAACGAGGAGATCGGGGTGTGCATGCTCGGCGATCGCAAGCGCCGGGCGCTCTACATGCTGAACCACCTCGAGTATGACAGCCGCTCGCTGGCGGACGAATACGAGCGCGACCGCCAGGCCGGCCTCGATACCGCCCCGCCCATCAACCTGTTTCCCGGCGACGACCCGACCAGGGAGCCGGAGAACCGCTGGCGCAGCCACGGCCACCTGCTGTTCCAGAACTGGATCAACGAAATCTACCAGACGACACCCTTCGATCTCGCCAGGATCGGCAGCTAAGGGCCCGCGGTGCCTTGCATTCCGGCGCCGCGGGCTTACTTTCAGGGGACGATCCGAGGGACGCCCTTGCCGCAGCCGCCGACCAACATCGCCGACGAGATCGGGATCGCGCTGGGCAATTTCGCCGACGCGGCGACGGCGCCGTTCACGCCGACGCTGCGCCTCGGAGTTACCGGCCTGAGCCGTTCCGGCAAGACTATCTTCATCACTGCCCTGGTGCATAACCTGCTGACCGGCGGGCGCCTGCCCGGCTTCGCCCCGCTGACCGAGGGCCGCTTCGTCGGCGCCCGGCTGGCGGAATACCCGGACGCGGCAATCCCCCGCTTCGCCTACGAGCAGCACCTCGCGGCGCTCACCGCGACACCCCCGACCTGGCCGGAATCAACACGGCGCATCAGCCAGTTACGGCTCGTTCTCAAGTACCAGTCGCGACGCGCCTTGGCAGGCGCGCTGGGGCATTCGACCCTCACTCTCGACATCGTCGACTATCCCGGCGAATGGCTGCTCGACCTGCCTTTGCTGTCGCTGAGCTACGCCGAGTGGAGCGCGCAGGCGCTGGAACGGGCCCGCCGGCCCCATTCCCGCCACGAAGCCGAACCGTACATGGACGTTCTTGGAACGGTGACTCCAGCAGATGAGGCGACAGACGCAGACGCCGAGCGCCTCGCGTCCGCCTTTACGGGGTATCTGAGGGCGAGCCGCGAAGACGGGCGAGCCCTGTCGACGTTGCCGCCGGGTCGATTCCTCATGCCGGGCGACCTCGAAGGCTCGCCGGCGCTCACCTTCGCCCCCCTTCCCCCGCCGGCCGGAGCGGTCCGCTCGGGGAGCCTCTATGCCATGCTGGAACGGCGCTACGAGGCGTACAAGCAGATCGTGGTCAAGCCGTTCTTCCGCGATCACTTCGCCCGCCTCGACCGCCAGATCGTGCTGGTCGATACGCTCCGGGCCCTGAACGCCGGCCCGGCCGCCGTCGCCGACCTCGAAACGGCGCTGACCGAAATCCTCGCCTGTTTCCGACAGGGCGGCAGTAACCCGTTCCTGCGCCTGCTCGCCCGCCGCATCGACCGCATCCTGTTCGCCGCCACCAAGGCCGACCATCTGCATTCGACCTCGCACGACCGGCTGGAGGCGATCCTCAACCGGCTGCTGGCCAATGCCGCGCGCCGCGCCAGGTTCGCCGGCGCCGAGACGCGCTCGCTGGCGCTCGCCGCCATTCGCGCCACCCGCGAGGGCGTCATCGAGGAGGACGGCGAAACCCTCGACGTCATCGTCGGCACGCCCATGCAGGGGGAAACGCTGGACGGGGTGACCTATGATGGCTCCGGCGAGATCGCGCTGTTCCCCGGGGACCTGCCGGCCGATCCCGCGGTGTTGTTCGAGGCGGGCCGGCCAGTGGCGCTCAAATTCCTGCGCTTCCTGCCGCCGCAAAAGCTCGAGCGCAACGCCGCCGGCGACGTGGTTTTTCCGCACATCCGCTTCGACCGGGCCCTGGATTTCCTGATTGGAGACTGGCTCAGATGAAGCGCCCCGTCGCCCGTCCCGTCGGCGGCTCCGGCGAACCGGCCGCGCCACAGCGGGCGCCGCGGGCCTTC
>NZ_DASWVV010000206.1:0-38311 GCF_036406155.1 Devosia sp.
GCAGCGTCAGCCCGTTGGTGAAATTGCCGTTGTGGGCGATGGCAATGCCGCCGACCTCGAGTTCGGCGAAGAGCGGCTGCACGTTCCTCAGGATGGTCTCGCCGGTGGTCGAGTAGCGCACGTGGCCCATGGCCATGTGGCCGGGGACGCGGGCGACTGTGGCCGGGTCGGTGAAGTGATCGCCGACGAGGCCGAGCTGGCGCTCCGAATGGAACTGCGTGCCGTCGAAGCTGACGATGCCTGCCGCTTCCTGGCCGCGGTGCTGCAGGGCGTGGAGCCCGAGCGCCGTCAGCGTTGCCGCGTCGGGGTGCCCCAGAATGCCGAATACGCCGCACTCCTCGTGCAGCGTATCCCCGTCCAGATCGAAGGGGTCGTGCGTCACCATCTCACCTGTGCCAGTCCGGTCCGGGTCATCCCGCATGTCGGCGCCCGCCCGGCCAATTGCAACGCTTTCACCTGAAAGTCATCCGTTCGGCGCGGCCGCGCCAGGCTCCGGCGGCGGCGTGCCGTCCTCCAGCGCGTCGGTCTGCTCGTCCGGCGGCGACTCCTCCTCGAGTCCGGTGCCGCGCCGCAGCAGCTCGGTGACCTGCTTTTCCAGGTCGGGCGGCAGCACCGCGATGAGCTGGTCGCCCATGTCGCGCAAGAACGGCAGCGAGCGCGAGCCGCGCACCCATTCGGGCAGGCGCTCTTCGCCGCCCGGCTGGTCGGCATTGAGCAGCCAGGCGCCGAAGATCACCACCACGACCGCGATCAGGATACCGCGGGCGACGCCGAAGATGAAGCCCAGCGTGCGGTCGAGCGGGCCGATGCGGCTATCCACCACCCAGTCGGCGATGCGCATGGTGACGAGGTGCAGGATGATCAGCGCGACGATGAAGCTCACCAGCACGGTGGCGACGTCGGCGACGATCGGCTCGTCGATATAGCCGCGCGCCAGGTCGGCGTGGTTGAAGTACATGTAGGCGGCCAATGCCGCTGCACCAGCCCAAGTCGCGAGCGAGAGGATTTCGCGGGTGAGACCGCGCGCCGTCGCCAGGATCGCCGAAATCAGGACAAGGATGCCGACGCCGACGTCGAACGCTGTCAACATATGTGAGGCTCGCCCAGGGTTTTGCTGCCGCTCCGTTTAGCCGCTTCCGCCGCATCTGCCAAGCGCGCAGGCGTCGCGGCGCTGCGATGTTCACGGCAAAGCGGCGCCTATTCGGCCGCGGCGCGCTGGCCCCGTGCCGCGATGCGCCCGATCAGTTCGGCGAGTTCGGTGTATTCGCCGATGCGCAGCCCGCTCGCCTTGTCGCCGGCGCCGAGGCGGCCGGTGACCGCCGCCTTGAACCCCAGCTTCTGCGCCTCGCGCAGGCGCAGCGCCGCGTGAACCACCGGGCGGACCCCGCCGGCGAGCGAGATTTCGCCGAAATAGACGGTGTCGGGCGGCAATGGCGCGCCGCTCAGCGACGAGATCAGGGCCGCGGCGACGGCGAGGTCGGCCGCCGGCTCGGCGATCTTCAGCCCGCCGGCGACATTGAGATAGATGTCGTTGGCGCCGATCCTGACCCCGCAGCGGCTCTCGAGCACGGCCAGCACCATGGACAGGCGCGCGGCGTCCCAGCCGACCACGGCGCGGCGCGGCGTGCCGAGCGGGGAGGGGGCGACCAGCGCCTGGATCTCGCACAAGACGGGCCGCGTCCCCTCCATGCCGGCGAACACGGCCGAGCCGGCGGCGCCCTCGTCGCGCTGGTCGAGGAACAGGGCGGAGGGGTTGGACACTTCCTGCAGCCCCAGCGCCGTCATCTCGAACACGCCGATCTCGTCGGTCGCGCCGTAGCGGTTCTTGACCCCGCGCAGGATGCGGAAGGTGTGGCTGGAATCGCCCTCGAAATAGAGCACGGCGTCGACCATGTGCTCGACGACGCGCGGCCCGGCGATCTGGCCGTCCTTGGTGACGTGGCCGACCAGCACCACGGCGGCGCCGGACTTCTTGGCGAAGCGGGTCAGCGCCTGGGCCGAGGTCCTGACCTGGGTGACCGTGCCGGGGGCGCTGTCCACCCGGTCTGTCCACAGCGTCTGGATGGAATCGATGATGACGAGGTGCGGGGTAGGGCCCTGCTGCAGGGTCGAAAGGATGATCTCGACATTGGTCTCGCTAGCGAGGCTGACGGCGCTGCCGCCCAGGCCGAGGCGCTGTGCCCGCAGCCGGACCTGCGCCACCGCCTCTTCGCCCGAGATGTAGACGACGCGCTGGCCGCGGTCGGCGAGCGCCGCCGCCGCCTGCAGCAGCAGCGTCGACTTGCCGATGCCGGGATCGCCGCCGACCAGTACCGCCGAGCCGATGACGAAACCCCCGCCGGTGACGCGATCCAGTTCGCCCAGCCCGGTCTCGACGCGCGCCGCGCTCTCGGTTTCGCCCGCGAGCGGCACCAGCTGGATCGCTCGGCCCGAGGCGGTCGCCGCCTTCGGCCCGGCGCCGACGCCCGAGTCCACGATCTCCTCGACGATGGTGTTCCACTCGCCGCAGGCTTCGCAGCGGCCCTGCCAGCGGGGCGCGACGGCGCGGCAGGACTGGCAGACATAGGAGGTCTTGGTGCGCGCCATCAGGGTTTCCACGAATTGCCCTGAAGCTCTAACGGAGTCTACCGTCGCACGCAAGAACAGAAAGGGAACGGGGTTGTGGGGGATATCGCAATGTGCGATAATTGCCGATGCGGGCGGTGACCTTCGAAGCTGCGGCGCTTCGGCAATGGCTGAAGCTGTCGATGGATGTGAGGACCCGTATCGACGAACGCCTGATGGAGTTTGCCCGCACCGGCACAGGAGACGTGAAGCGAATGGTCGGACGGAAAAGTGCCCGGTTGCGGGTAGGGGACTGGCGCGTCCTCTTTCATGATGACGGCAGGACCATTACCGTGATTGCCGTTGGCCATCGGCGCGACGTCTATGGAAGGAACTGACGATGACGGTTCGTTTCGAGAAGACGCAGACTGGCGAGGTCGCCATCCTGCCCCGTGACGAGTATGAAGCGTTGGTGGCGCGTGTGGAGGAGGCTGAGGAAGACG
The DNA here is from genome assembly GCF_036406155.1 of Devosia sp. Taxonomy (GTDB): domain Bacteria; phylum Pseudomonadota; class Alphaproteobacteria; order Rhizobiales; family Devosiaceae; genus Devosia_A. The sequence continues at coordinate 3,048 of NZ_DASWVV010000206.1, forward strand.
AGGCCACCGCCCGGCTGGTCGCCGAGGCAATGGCGGAAGGGGGACCGTTCGTCCCGAAGGAATCCGTGGATCGCCTCGCCGACGGCGAGAACGCCGTCCGGGTCGTCCGCGAGTGGCGCGGGCTGACGCAGGTCGAACTGGCGGGGCGCGCCGGCCTCAGCCAGGGCCACGTCTCCGATATCGAGAGCGGCCGCCGCACCGGCACCGCCGCGGTGCTGCGCCGGCTCGCCGATGCGCTCGAGGTGCCGCTCGACCTGCTGGCCTAGCCGCCCGCCCCGTCGCCCACATAGTTCCTTGCGTAGCGGCCCTTGAGGCTCGTCAGGATCTCGTAGCCGATGGTACCCGCCGCGTCGGCCTGGTCGTCGACGGAGATGTTGGGGCCGAGGATCTCCACCATTTCGCCGGGGAGCGGAATCTCGGGGACATCGGTGATGTCGATGATGGTGGTATCCATCGAGACCCGCCCGACCACCGGCGCGAAGTGGCCGCGCACCACGGTGCGGGCGCCGCTGCGCTGATTGGAGGAGGAGTGCGAGCGCAGGAACCCGTCGGCATAGCCGAGGGCGATGGTGGCCAGCCGGCTGTCGCGCGCCAGCGTCTGCGTGGCGCCGTAGCCGACCGTCTCGCCGGTCTTGGCATCCCTTAGCTGCAGGATCGGCGCTTCCAGCGTCACCACCGGCGACATCGGATTGCGCCGCCCCTGCACGGCGCGCCCGCCATAAAGCGCAATCCCGGGCCGGACCATCTGGAAATGGTTCTCCCGGGCCGTCATCAACCCGGCCGAGTTGGCGAGCGAGGCCGGCACGCCCGGAAACTGCGCCAGCAGCGAGGTGAACAGCGCCAGCTGCGTGCGGTTCTTCTCGTGCGCCGGCTGGTCGGCGCAGGCGAGGTGGCTCATGATCATCTGCGGCGCATAGTTGAGCTGGTCGATCATGCGCCTGACGATCGACGCCTCGTTGAGGCGGAAGCCGAGCCGGTTCATGCCGGTGTCGAACTGCAGCGCCGCCGGCAGCGCCTCGTTGCGGGCGACGCAGGCGGCGAGCCACTCCTCCAGCATCGGCACGGAGTTGAGCACCGGCATCAGCCGCTCGCCGACATAGAGCGGGGCGGCGCCCGGAAACAGCCCGCCGAGCACGAAGATATGGGCGTCCTCGGGCAGTGCGGCGCGGACCGCAACCCCTTCATCGGGCGTGGCGGTGAAGAAAAAGCGGGCCCCGGCCTCGTACAGGGCGCGGCTCGACTGCGCGATGCCGGTGCCGTAGGCGTCGGCCTTGACCACGGCGCCGGTCAGCGCGCCGCGGCTCACCTTGTCGAGGGCCTGCCAGTTGCGCTTGAGGGCTCCCAGATCGATGGTGAGCCGTCCGCCGTAACCCGTCGCGATGGCGGGGACCGGGATCATTCCATGCGCTCCGGCAGGTAATCGGTGTGGGCGAGGTTGCCGAAGCGCGTGAACTGCGCCTCGAAGGAGAGCTGCACGGTGCCGGTCGGGCCGTGGCGCTGCTTGCCGATGATCACTTCCGCCCGTCCGTGCACTTTTTCCATTTCCCCCTGCCAGGCCAGGTGTTCGGGGGTCCCCTCCTTGGGTTCCTTGTTCTTCAGATAATACTCTTCACGATAAACGAACAGAACCACGTCTGCATCCTGCTCGATCGAGCCCGATTCACGCAAATCGGCAAGCTGGGGATGCTTGTCGTCGCGGTTCTCCACCTGCCGGCTCAGTTGGCTGAGCGCGATGATCGGTACGTCCAGTTCCTTGGCCAGCGCCTTGAGCGTCGTGGTGATCTCGGTCAATTCCTGCACGCGGTTCTCGCTGGCCTTGCGCGAGGAGCCGGTGAGCAGCTGCAGGTAGTCGACGATCAAGAGGTCGAGGCCGCGCTGCCGCTTCAGCCGCCGCGCCCGCGCCGCCAGCTGCTGTACGCTGATGCCGCCGGTGTCGTCGATATAGAGCGGCACCTGCGCCATGAGGTTGGAGGTGTCCACCAGCCGGCTGAACTGGCTTTCGTGGATGTTGCCGCGCCGGATGTCGGCCGAGGAGATGCCCGCCTGCTCGGCGAGAATACGCGTCGCCAGCTGCTCGGCGCTCATCTCGAGGCTGAAGAAGCCGACCTGGCCGCCGTCGGTGGTCTTGCGGTGCCCGTCGGGGGTCACCTCGCCCTTCCAGTTGCGCGCCACATGAAAGGCGATGTTAGTGGCCAGCGAGGTCTTGCCCATGGCCGGGCGGGCGGCGAGGATGATGAGGTCGCTGCGCTGCAGGCCACCCATCAGGCGGTCGAGGTCGGTGAGCCCGGTGGCCGTGCCCGAAAGCGTCCCGTCGCGGCTATAGGCCTCGCCAGCCATCTCGATGGCGGCGCGCAGCGCGGCGTTGAACGGCTGGAAGCCGCCATCGTAGCGGCCCTTTTCGGCGAGGTCGAAGAGCTGCTTCTCGGCCTCCTCGATTTGCCTGGGGGCGGTGAGGTCGACGTCGGCGCCGTACGCCGTCGCCACCATCTCCTCGCCGATCAGGATGAGGTTCCGCCTGAGGGCCAGGTCGTAGATCGTCTGCCCGTAGTCGGCCGCGTTGATGACGGTGGTGGCTTCCGCCGCCAGCCGCGCCAGGTATTGCGGCATGGTCATGTCGGCGAGCAGCGTCTCGGGCAGGTAGGTCTTGGCGGTGATCGGCGTCGCCGTCTTGCCGGCGCGGATGATCTTGCCGCAGACTTCGTAGATCTCGCGGTGCACGGGCTCGTAGAAGTGCTCCGCCCCGAGGAAATCAGATACCCGGTAGAAGGCCTCGTTGTTGACGAGGATGGCGCCCAGCAGCGCCTGCTCGGCCTCCACGTTGTGGGGCGCAAGGCGGAAGGGCTTGTCGTCCTCCGGATGCAGGCGTCTGACGTTCTCAGGCATGTTTGCTCAGCTTGATCCTTAAGGCTTTCTTAAACCCTAACGGCGCCCCCGCAACCGAATCGTGCTGCAGGGGAATCACTCCTGTGAGCATCGGAGTTTAGCGTGGAAAAATCGCGAACGCGGACGGTCGCGCCACTCGACAGGCTTGCCTTGCCGCCGACTCGGTGGCGTCGGGCAAACAAAAGGCCGGGACGGGCCCGGCCTCCTTGTTCCTGGCGTGCGAGGGAGGCCGTCAGGCCTGCGCTTCGTCCGCGGTCTCCTCGGCGGCTTCCTCGGCCGCTTCCATCTGGGCAAAGGCCTCTTCGGCCTCGCGCTGGAAGGAGGGGATGGTCAGGTCCTCGCCCTTCGACTGGCGCTCGGCTTCGTCTTCCGAACGCGCGACGTTGACGTTGATGGTGACTTCCACTTCCGCGTGCAGGTTGAGCGGCACAACGTGGATACCGATGGTCTTGATCGGGTCCATGAGGTTGACCTGCGAGCGGGAGACCGTGGCGCCGTCGGCCGAGAGGGCATCGGCGATGTCGCGCGAGCTGACTGAGCCGTAGAGCTGGCCGGTTTCGCCGGCCTGGCGAATCATCACCACCGTCTTGCCGTTGAGGCCCTGGGCGATGCCGGCGGCAGCCTCGCGGCGCTCCTGGTTGCGCTTCTCGATATCGGCCCGCTCGGCCTCGAAACGCTTGCGGTTCGCCTCGGTGGCGCGCAACGCCTTGCCCTGCGGCAGCAGGAAGTTGCGGGCGAAGCCGTCCTTGACGGTCACTTCGTCGCCGATATGGCCCATGCGCCCGACGCGCTCGAGCAGAATGACTTTCATGTTCTTCTCCAGATGCTGTCCTGCGGACCTGCCGCAGTTAGGAGCCGCAAGGACCATCCCCGCGACCCCAACGGTTTCCCTCGGAGGAGGGACTTAGTTCACGGCGTAGGGCATGATCCCGATGAAGCGGGCGCGCTTGATGGCGCGGGCCAGCTCACGCTGCTTCTTTGCCGACACGGCGGTGATGCGGCTCGGCACGATCTTGCCGCGCTCGGACACGTAGCGCGACAGCAGCCGGACGTCCTTGTAGTCGATCTTGGGCGCGTTGGCGCCGGAGAACGGGCAGGTCTTGCGCCGGCGCTGGAAGGGACGGCGGGCCTGGGTGGTGGTCAGGTCTTTGATGGCCATTTCTCGTTATCCTTCTTGTGCTCAGAACCGGCGCGGACGGCGCTCGCCGCCGAAGCGGTCGCCGCCGCGATCCGGCCGGCCGCCGCGCTCGCCGTCGCGATCATCGCGATCGCGCTTCTGCATCATGGCGGAGGGACCTTCCTCGAGCTCGTCGACGCGCACCGTCATGAAGCGCAGGATGTCCTCGTTGATGCGCATCTGGCGCTCCATCTCCGTGACAGCGGCGCTCGGGGCGTCGATGTTGAGCAGGGAATAGTGCGCCTTGCGGTTCTTCTTGATGCGGTAGGAGAGGGACTTGAGGCCCCAGTACTCGTTCTTGGTGACCTTGCCGCCGCCCTGCACGAGCACCTCGGTGAGGGCGTTGGTCAGTTCCTCGACCTGCTGGGCGGATACGTCCTGCCGGGCGAGAAAGATGTGTTCGTAAAGGGCCATGAAGCGCCTTCCTTCTGTTGAGGTTCAACTCTGGCAGACACTCGGCGCGGAGCCCCTTTGAAGCCGGAAAGGCAGCAAAGCAGTCTTCTAAAGAGCGGGAACACGGGAGGCCGGGACAAGTCCCTATCGGCAGCAACCGACCCTCCGTTCAGCCCCCGGCCGAACGAATGCAGTGCGGCGTATAGGGCAAAAGCGCCGCCGGCGCAAGGACGCGGAGCCGTTGACGCCGATCAATTCCCCCTCCGGCATCTCGGCTAGGCTGACGGCTCGGGTTCCCAACTGGAGCAATACGATGCTGATGCAAAACCGCGACCAGTCCACGCGGCTCATCCTGCCGTTCATGGGCGGCTTTTACGACTATTTCGCCAAGCCGGCGAGCTGGGTGATCCTGCGGGTATTCGTCGGCGCCTTCCTGGTGATGGAAGGCTGGCCGAAGATCCAGGCTCCCTTTGCACAGGTGGGCTTCGTCGAAAGCCTCAATTTCTACCCCGGCGTGTTCTGGTCGCCGCTGCTGGCGGTGATGCAGTTCTTCGGCGGCATGGCGATCATCGTCGGGCTGTTCACCCGCCCCATCGCGCTCGCCAACGCGGTCATGCTCGCCATCACCTACTGGTTCCACTGGGCCAATCCGTATGGCGACGCGTTCCTGACCGCGGCCGGCATCGAGGCGCTGACCGCCTCGCCCGAGCTGTTCACCCCCGATGGCCTGCGCCGGCTGGCTGACGGGGGCGGCCGCTTCCTGACGCAGGTGCAGCACAAGGCGGAGTTCCTCTCGGCCATCTGGACGGTCGCCGCGCTTCTCTTTGCCGGCTATGGCGGCGGCCCGCTCTCGGTCGACCGCAACCTGCTCAAACGGGAGTTCTAGCGAAAATGTCGCCCGGCCCCGCGCGGGCCGGGCGCAACCTGGAGGGTGCACCATGGGCCGGATCAACGCCGCCTGGCACGAGGCGCACAAGATGCCGACCAATCCCACCGAACAGCAGCGGGCCGAGTGGCACTACGACCACGCGCTCAATTGCGGCTGCCGGGCCGTGACCCCGTCGATCGCAGCGCTCCTCGAGACCCACGGCTACCGGCTGCCGCCCGGCGCGCCTGGCCTGGCAGGGCGAAAACCCGAGAAATAGGCCGCGCGCCGCGGACAAGGCTCGCGTCCCGAGGCCCGCTCCGCGTGGCCGCTCGCCCCCCGTCATGTTAGGACGGATGCGCCCCAGTCGATTCCCTTGTTAAGCGTCGGGCGCCGCCCGCAGGACCAGCCAATGACCAGCCACGCCATCGCCATCCCCGACCGCGACGCCGTCCGGGCCGCGGAGGCGGTCATCCGCCCGTATGTCCGGCGCACGCCGGTGCTCGAGACGAAGGCCGAGGATTTCGGGCTGGGCGGCGCCCCGCTCAGCTTCAAGCTCGAGTTCATGCAGCACTCGGGGAGCTTCAAGGCCCGCGGCGCCTTTGCCAACATGCTGATGCGCGCGGGGGCGGAGCGCGGCGTCGTCGCCGCCTCGGGCGGCAATCACGGCGCGGCCGTGGCCTATGCGGCACGGCAACTCGGGCACACGGCCCGCATCTACGTCCCTTCCATCTCGTCCCCGGCCAAGATCGAGCGCATCAAGAGCTATGGCGCCGAGATCGTGGTCGGCGGCGCGGCCTATGCCGACGCCTATGCGGCGAGCGTCGAGTGGGCCGAGGCCCATGGCAGCCTGCAGGTCCACGCCTACGACTCCGTCCACACGCTGGCCGGACAGGGGACGGTCGCGCTCGAATGGCGCGAGCAGTCGCCCGGCCTCGACACGATACTGGTCGCCGTGGGCGGCGGCGGCCTGATCGGCGGCATCGCCGCCTTCCTCGCGGGCGAGGTGAAGATCGTCGGCGTCGAGCCGGAACGTTGCCCGGCGCTCAGCCACGCGCTGGCGGCAGGCAGCCCGGTCGACGCCCCCGTCGGCGGGGTCGCCGCCGACAGCCTCGGGGCGCGCCGGGTGGGGGCACTGATGTTTCCGCTGGCCGAAAGCTACGTCGAGCGCTGCGTGCAGGTCGCGGACGACGCCATCGTCGACGCCCAGAAAATGCTGTGGGACAGGCTGCGGGTGGTCACCGAACCCGGCGGGGCCGCGGCCTTCGCCGCCCTGCTGGCCGGGCGCTACGTCCCGGCGCCCGGTGAGCGCGCCGGCGTGCTGCTGTGCGGCGCCAATTCCGGGGCGGTGAACTTCGGCTAGCCGCATCCCGCCTTGACAATGCTTGCGCCCTCCTGCACACGCGCCGGCGCCGGCTGGACGCGGCACGGACGTCCGCTTAGGCTTTGCCGGCGACTATAGGAGATCCAGGTGACGAGGCGCGCGTTTACTTTCCCCGGGCAGGGCAGCCAGGCCGTGGGTATGGGCAAGGATCTCGCCGACACCTACCAGGAGGCGCGCAACGTCTTCGCCGAGGTCGACGAGGCACTGGGGCAGAACCTGTCGGCCCTGATGTTCGAGGGACCCGACGAAACCCTGCGGCTGACCGAAAATGCCCAGCCGGCGCTGCTCGCCGTCAGCATCGCCGTGGTGCGCGTCCTGGCCAGCCGGGGCGTCCGCCTTGCCGATCATGCCGCTTTCGTCGCCGGCCATTCGCTGGGCGAGTATTCCGCCCTGTGCGCCGCCGGCACCTTCTCGCTGTCCGACGCTGCCCGGCTGCTCAAGACGCGAGGTCTCGCCATGCAGGAAGCGGTGCCGGTGGGCGAGGGCGCCATGGCGGCCATCCTCGGGGTCGAGTTCGACACGCTCGTCGATATCGCCGGGGCCGCCGCCCTCGACCAGGTGTGCGACATCGCCAACGACAATGCCCCCGGCCAGATCGTCATTTCCGGCAACAAGGCGGCGGTGGAGCGCGCCATCGACCTGGCCAAGGCGCGCGGGGCCAAGCGGGCGCTGCCGCTGCCGGTCAGCGCGCCGTTCCATTCGCACTTGATGGCGCCGGCCGCCGAGGTCATGCACGAGGCGCTGGCCGCGGTCAGCATGCACGCCCCCGTCGTGCCCCTCGTCGCCAACGTGCTCGCCCGGCCCATCAGCGACCCGGACGAGATCCGCAAGCGCCTGGTCGAGCAGGTCACCGGCATGGTGCGCTGGACCGAAAGCGTGCGCTGGCTCGTCACCGAGGGCGAGGTCACCGAACTGGCGGAGCTCGGTGTCGGCAAGGTGCTGACCGGGCTGGCCAAGCGCATCACCCCCGACACCGGGGCGCTCGCCCTGGGGACGCCGGCCGACATCGAGGCCTATGCCGCCGCCCTCGGCGCCTGAATCAGCCTGTGCAAAGGACTGGACAAATGTTTGACCTCACTGGGAAACGCGCCCTCGTCACCGGCGCCAGCGGCGGCATCGGACGGGAGATCGCCAAGGCGCTGTCGGGCGCCGGAGCGCGCGTGGCGCTGAGCGGCACCCGTGTCGACGCGCTGCAGCAGACGGCGCACGAAATGGCGGGCCAGAACGTCATCATTCCGTGCAACCTCGCTCGCGAGGCGGACATCAACAAGCTGGTCCCGGACGCCGAGGCGGCGCTGGGCGGGCTCGACATCCTCGTCAACAATGCCGGCCTGACGCGGGACAACCTGTTCCTGCGCATGAAGGACGAGGAGTGGGACGAGGTGCTGGCCGTCAATCTCACTGCTGCCTTCCGCCTCACTCGCGCCGTGCTGCGCGGGATGATGAAGCAGCGCTATGGCCGCATCATCGGCATCGCGTCGGTGGTGGGCGTGGTCGGCAACCCCGGCCAGGGCAACTACGCCGCTTCCAAGGCCGGCCTCATCGGCATGTCCAAGGCGCTGGCCCATGAGGTGGCGTCGCGCAACATCACCGTGAATACCATCGCCCCCGGCTTCATCGGCTCGGCCATGACCGACGAACTCGACGACAAGCAGCGCGGGACCATCCTCGCCAAGGTCCCGGCCGGCCGGCTCGGCACCGCCGCCGAGGTGGCGGCCGCCGCGGTCTTCCTCGCCAGCGAGGAAGCCGGCTACATCACCGGGCACACGCTCAACATCAATGGCGGAATGGTGATGATTTGACTGGGGAAAGCCCGGTCTGCCCAATATGGCAAATGCCGGGGAAGTGTGTTACGTCCGCCGCTGATCGACGGCGCAGGGCAAACTTGCGGGCTGCGCACGGCGCGCCTAGAGTTTGCATTGCGGCGCCTCCGGCCTTAAGTGAAGTCCCCCGGCTAACGCCAAGCACATTCGAACCAAACCTCTGTGGTAAAAGGGAAGTCAAATATGAGCGATATCGCTGATCGCGTCCGCAAAATCGTGGTCGAGCACCTCAACGTGGATGCGGAGAAGGTGACGGAGAAGGCCAGCTTTATCGACGATCTGGGCGCCGACTCCCTCGACCAGGTGGAACTGGTGATGGCCTTCGAGGAAGAATTCTCGGTCGAGATCCCCGACGACGCCGCCGAATCCATCCAGACCTTCGGCGACGCCGTCGCGTTCCTCACCAAGGCCGTCGGCTGACCGCCGGCCGGCCAGCCACGGCATCCGATCTATGGAACTACGCCGCGTCGTCGTCACCGGAATGGGAATCGTCAGCCCTGCGGGCTGCGGGGTGGAGGCTGCATGGGCCAACATCCTCGCCGGCAGGAGCGGCGCCAGGCGCATCGACGACTTCCACGTCGACGACATCACCTGCCAGATCGCGCATCGCATCCCCCTGGGGACCTACGCCGAAGGCGGCTACGATCCCGACGAGTGGATGGACACGAAGGATCAGCGCAAGGTCGATCCGTTCATCGTCTATGCCATGGCGGCCGCCTCGCAGGCGATCGCCGACGCCGGCGTCGAGCCGAAGACGCAGGCTGATGCCGAACGCACCGGGGTCATGATCGGCTCGGGCATCGGCGGTATCGGCGGCATCTACGACACCTCGATCCTGCTCTATGAGAAGGGCCCGCGCCGCGTCAGCCCGTTCTTCATCCCTGGTCGCATCATCAACATGGCCTCGGGCTACGTCTCCATCCGCTTCGGCCTCAAGGGGCCCAATTCGGCGGTGGTGACGGCATGCTCGACCGGTGCCCACGCCATCGGCGACGCCTGGCGCCTGATCGCCATGGGCGATGCCGACGTCATGGTGGCCGGCGGCGCCGAATCGCCGATCAACCGGCTGTCGATCGCCGGCTTCGCGGCGTCGCGGGCCCTCTCCACGGGCTGGAACGACCAGCCCGAGAAGGCCTCGCGCCCCTACGACAAGGACCGCGACGGTTTCGTCATGGGCGAGGGGGCCGGCGTCGTCGTGCTGGAGGACTACGAGCGGGCCAAGGCGCGCGGCGCCAAGATCTACGGCGAGTTCATCGGCTACGGCATGTCGGGCGATGCCTACCACATCACTGCGCCCTCCGAGGACGGCGACGGCGGCTACCGCTGCATGCAGGCCGCCATCAAGCGCGCCGGCATCAGCCCGTCCGAGATCGACTACATCAACGCCCACGGCACCTCGACCCCGCTGGGCGACGAAATCGAACTCGGGGCGGTGACGCGTCTGCTCGGCGACGCCGCGGCGCGGGCAACCATGTCGTCGACCAAGTCGGCGATCGGGCACCTGCTGGGCGCGGCCGGGGCCGTCGAGGCAATCTTCTGCCTCCTGGCCATGCGCGACGGCATGGCGCCGCCGACGCTCAATCTCGACAACCCGTCGGTCGACACGGTGATCGATCTCGTGCCGCACAAGGCTGTGCGCAAGGAGATCAACGTCGCCTTGTCCAACTCCTTCGGTTTCGGGGGCACCAACGCCTCGCTGATCTTCCGCAAGGCCAGCTGAGATCGGGGCGCCCGGCGCCCCGATCGCTGCATCGACCTTCTACAGAAACGGCGCCGCTCTGGAGCTCGAGCCGATGTCCAAATCCGATCGCAAAGCCAAACGGACCCGCCGGCGCAGCGGCGTCCTCGAGATCACCAACGCGCTGCTGAGCCTGCTGGTGCTCGGCCTGATCGTGCTCGGGGGACTGCTCATCTACGGCGCCAGCCGGTTCTACGCGCCGGCGGTGCCCCAGGAGGCAGCCTTTACCGTCGAGCGCGGCTCGTCGGTCATGACCACGGCGCGGCGCCTGGAGGAGCAGGGGCTCATCCCGCGGGACCAGCTGCTGCCGAGCGAGTGGCTGTTCTGGGCGGGCACGCGGGCCCTGCAGAAGGAAAAGGACATCAAGGCCGGCGAATATCTGCTGCCCGCCGGCGCCTCCATGGCCGCCATCCTCAGGGAGATCACGGAGGGCACGCCCATTGCCCGCCGCGTGACCGTGCCTGAAGGCTGGACCTCTTGGCAGGTGGCCCAGGAGATCGGCAAGGACGCCCACGTCCTGGTCGGCGACCTGGCCGGCGTGCCGCCCGAAGGCTCGATCCTGCCGGGCAGCTATGACTACAACCGCGAAGACACCCGCCAGTCCGTGCTCGACCAGATGCAGGCGCGGATGCAGGAAGAGGTGGCCGCTGTCTGGGCCAGCTGCCGGGCCGACGTGTGCGGCCCGAACGGGGTCCTCAAGACCCCCGAGCAGCTGGTGACGCTGGCTTCCATCGTCGAACGCGAGACGGGAGTGCCGACGGAGCGCCGCCAGGTGGCGGCCGTCTTCGTCAACCGGCTGAAGAAGGGCATGCGGCTGCAGTCCGACCCGACCATCATCTACGGAATCACCAAGGGTGAAGGCCAGCTCGGCCGCGGCCTCAAGAGATCGGAGATCGAGGCCAGGACGGCCTACAACACCTACCAGATCGACGGCCTGCCGGCCGGTCCCATCGCCAATCCCGGCGTCGAATCGTTGCGGGCCGTGGCCAACCCGGACGACGTCGACTACCTCTACTTCGTTGCCGCCGGCCCGGTGCCCTCGGACGGGCACCTGTTCGCCGCGACCTACAAGGAACACCGCGCCAACGTCGCGAAATACCGCGAGATCGAGCGCCAGCAGGCGATCGCGGCCGAGGCCGAAGCCGAAGCCGCCAAGGACGCGATCGAGGCCGAGCAGGCGAGCGAGGCCGGCGAGGACGTGCCGGCCGGAGCCGCTGCGCCGCAATAGCCGGAGGGGGCGATGACGGGACTTGCCAGCATGACCGGTTACGCCCGCGCCGGCGGGACGGTGCCGGGGATCGGCTTTCTGGTGGAGATCAGGTCGGTGAATGCGCGCGGGCTCGACATCCGCCTGCGGCTGCCCCCCGGCTTCGACCTGCTCGAGGGCGAAATCCGCCGCCGCATCGGCGCCACGATCACCCGTGGATCCATCGCCTTCACCCTCACCGTCGACCGCGAGGGCGCCGATGGTCGCGTCGTCATCAACAAGCAGGCGCTCGGCGCCGTGCTGGCGGCGCTCGAAGTGCTGTCGACCCAGGTCGACGCCGAGCGGCCGCGGCTCGACGGCATCCTCGGCCTCAAGGGCGTGCTCGAGCAGCACGAGAGCCCCCTTTCCGAAACCGAGGAGGCGGGCCTGCATGCCGCCATCCTTGCCGCCGTCGATACGGCGGTGGCCGACCTGGCCGCAGTCCGCCGGCAGGAAGGCCAGCATCTGGGCGCGGTGCTGGCCGCGCGCATCGACGAGATCGCCGCCCTCGCCAAAGCGGCGGAGGTTCATCCGGCCCGCAACCGCGACGCCATCCTGCTGCGCCTGCGCCAGCAGATCGGAGACCTCGTCGCGGCTGGCGCCGAACTGCCGGAGGACCGGCTGGCGCAGGAGGCGCTGCTGCTCGCCACCAAGGCCGACATCCGCGAGGAACTCGACCGGCTGCAGGCCCACATCGCCGCCGCCCGCCGGCTGCTTGCCGAGGGCGGTCCGGTAGGACGCAAGCTCGACTTCCTGTCACAGGAATTTAACCGCGAGGCGAATACGCTGTGCGCGAAATCCAACGCGGTCGAGCTGACCGGCATCGGGCTTGATCTCAAGGCGGTCATCGATCAGCTGCGCGAGCAGGTCCAGAACATCGAGTGACCATGAATATCGCCCGCCGCGGAGTCATGCTGGTGATCGCCTCGCCGTCCGGAGCAGGCAAGACGTCGATCTCGCACGCCGTGATGGCCACCGACCCCGGCATCGAGCTGTCGGTCTCCGTCACCACCCGCGCCAAGCGGCACAGCGAGATGGACGGCGTCCATTACCACTTCATCTCCGTGCCGGAGTTCGAGCGCATGCGCGCCGATGGCGAACTGCTGGAGTGGGCCTCCGTGCACGGCAACCTTTACGCTACGCCGCGTGCCCGGGTGGAGCAGACGCTCAGCGCCGGGCGCGACATCCTCTTCGACATCGATTACCAGGGCACGCTGCAACTCTACGAGCGCTGCCGCGCCGACATGGTCACGGTGTTCATCCTGCCGCCCTCGATCAAGGAGCTGCGGGCCCGCCTCGAACGCCGGGCCGAGGACGGCCCCGACGTCATCATGCGCCGGCTGAAGAACGCGCGCGTGGAGATGGAGCACTGGAGCGACTACGACCACGTCATCGTCAACGAAGACCTCGAGCAGAGCGTCGAGAAGGTCCGCGCCATCCTGTCGGCGGCCCGCACCGCCGGCCGCCGCCTGACGCAAATGGGTAGCTTCGTCAAGGACTTGCAGAACCAGATCGATTCACTCTGAGAGGCAGGTGAATCACTGCGTGAGGGGCGGGGCGCTCAGCGCAGCGCCTTCGCCATGGCGAGGAACGCCGCCACCGGCAGTTCCTCGGCACGTTCGTCGCCGCGCAGGCCCGCCGCCGCGAGCAGCCGCTCGACCGGGACGCCCGTGGCCTTGAGGCTCTGCCGGATCATCTTGCGGCGCTGGCCAAAGGCGGCGCGCGTCACCGCCTCGAGGTCGCGCACGGTGACGCCGGGATCGACGGGGCGGGGGACGAGGTGGACGACGGCCGAGGTGACGTTGGGCGGCGGCGTGAAGGCGGTACGGGCTACGGTGAAGGCGATCCTCGCCTCGCTGCGCCAGCCGCACAATACACCCAGCCGCCCATAGGCCTTGTCGCCGGGCCGCGCCACGATGCGCTCCGCCACCTCGCGCTGGAACATCAGCGTCAGGCTGTCGTAGAAGGGCGGCCACGGCGCTGCCGTCAGCCAGCCGGTGAGCAGCGGCGTGGCGATGTTATAGGGCAGGTTGGCGACGATCCTGGCCGGCCCCTCGACGAGGCCGGCGTAGTCGACCTCGAGCGCGTCGCCGGCGATCACGGTGAGCCGCCCGGGATAGGCCTCGGCGATCTGCTGCAGTGCGGGCAGGGCGCGCTCGTCCCGCTCGATGGCGACGACGCGGTCCGCGCCCTCGGCGAGCAGCGCCCGGGTCAGCCCGCCCGGTCCGGGTCCGATCTCGATGATGGTGAACCCCGCCAGCGGGCCGGCGGCGCGCGCGATCCTGGCGGTCAGGTTGAGATCGAGCAGGAAGTTCTGGCCGAGCTGCTTTCTTGCCGTGAGCCCGTGCTCGGCGATGACCTCGCGCAGCGGCGGCAGCGTGTCGATCGCCATGGCTAGGCCGCCATCCCGGGGGCAGTTGGGAGCCCGCCCGTCATCCGGTCCGCCATGCGGATGGCGGCGAGCAGGCTCGCCGTCGAGCCGCGGCCAGTGCCGGCAAGGTCGAAGGCGGTGCCGTGGTCGGGCGAGGTGCGCACGATCGGCAGGCCGAGCGTGACGTTGACGGCGCTGTCGAAGGCGACCGTCTTGATCGGGATCAGCGCCTGGTCGTGGTACATGGCGATGACGGCGTCGTACTGGCGCCAGTGCGGCAGGTGGAACAGCGTGTCGGCGGGGATGGGGCCGTGCACGTCGATGTTCTCGCGGCGCAGGGTGGCCACCGCCGGGGCAATGATGTCGCGATCCTCGGTGCCGATGCTGCCGCCCTCGCCGGCGTGCGGGTTGAGCCCAGTCATGGCGAGGCGCGGCCGCGCAATGCCAAGGCGCGTGCGCAGGTCGTGCGCGACGATGCGCGCGGTCGCCTCCAGCAGCGCCGGAGTAAGCAGCCCCGGCACCCGGCTGAGCGGCACGTGGATGGTGGCGGGCACCACCCGGAGTTCTTCCGTGGCCAGCATCATCACCGGCAGCAGCGTCTCGCCCGGCCTTGCGCACAGCGACGCGAGGAATTCGGTGTGCCCGGGATGGGCGAACCCGGCCGAATACAGCGCCGCCTTGTGGATCGGGGCGGTGACGACGCCGCGGCAGGCGCCCGCCAACGTGTCGTTGGTGGCCCGAGAAATGGCCTCGATCACCACCCGGCCGGCGCCCGCGTCGGCTTCTCCCGGCCGGTCGGGGACGGCCCCCGCGATGTCGGCGACGGGCAGCGCCGTGGCGAACATTTGGGCCGCCGTAGCAGCTGCCGCCGGCGCGATGGCAAGGGCGAGCCCGAGCCGCCGGGCCCGGGCCTCGAGGAAGGCGGCATTGCCGTAGACGATGAAGGGCGGCAGGCCCAGCGCCTGGCGCTCGGCGAAGAGCCGCAGGATCAGGTCGGGGCCGATGCCGGCCGGCTCACCCATGCTGATCGCCAGCGGCGGTAGGGGCGTCTTGCTCACTTCGGGACTCGTTCCGATGCCGGCCGCGCCGGCTCCGAACGGGCTATATCACGCCCCGGCGCTGCGGGGCGCGAAAAGCGTGCCCGCTATTCGTAGACGATGCGGGCCTGGTCCTTGAGGCGCTGCAGATAGGCCGCCACCTCGCCCTTGAGCGCTTCGTTGCCGGCCTGCTGGCGCAGATTGCCCTTGATGAACGTGGTGTCCTCGGCGACCGACTTGGCGCACACCGCCAGCATCGACACGCCCTTCTCGATCACGCGCGGCTTGGTGATGCCGCCCACGTTGAGGCCGGCGAGCTCCTTGGCGATCGGTTCGGGCAGTTGCGTGGCGTGCCGCCGGCCGACGTCGACCACCGCGGCGTCGGTATAGGACAGCGACAGCTGCACGGCGCTGTCGCAGCCCTGGAAGCTCTTGCGGTAGCGGTTGGCCTCGGCGGTGCGCGCGGAGGCCGAGCCCTTGCCGCCGGGCATGACGAAAACGACTTCCTTGAGGATGTAGTCGAAGCTGTGGGCAGCGTCGAGCTTGGCGACGGCCTGGGCTTCCAGCTCGGCGTCGGAGACCTGCACGCGCGGCATGATCGCCTGCTGCGTGACCCGGCTCCACGACAGCGCCGCCCGCAGGCGGTCCCGGAGCGTATCGACGTTGACGCCGTTCTGGTTGAGGATCTGCACCAGCTTGTCGCGGCTTACCTTGATGTTTCGCGCGACGTTGAGCAGCGCGTCGTCGACCTCGGACTCGCTGACGGTGATGCCGAGGCGCTTGGCCTCGTCGAGTTGCAGGGCATCCTCGATGAGCTCGTCGGTCGCCGCCTTGGTGCCGCCGCGCCCCTCGAGCTGCAGCAGCTTGGAGCGCTGGGCGATCTGCACGTCCGTGATGGGCATGCCGTTGACGGTCACCTTGACAGTGGCGGCGCCGGCAGGCAGGGCTGCGCCGACGGCGATCAGCAGGCCAAGCAGCAGTGCGGCGATTGCGCGAACCATTCTCATCATCCGTGGTCTTTCGATTGTGCCGGTTCCCTAGCCGGCTCGGAGGCATATGTCATCGGTAATTGCGGCCAAATTCGGTAGTCAGAGGCTGAACTCGCCCGCCGGACCGCGGAGCTTCAGCCTGATGCCGATGGAGGTGGCGTTGGGGCTGCTGTGGGTGGGGCCGTTGATGGCGCCGTAGAGTGTGGTCACGAGGTAGTCGTCGTCATAGGTCACCCCGCCACTCAGCTGCAGCCAGGTGTTGGCGACGAGATCCCAGGAAATCCCGGCATCGGCATACCAGTAGTCGAAGGGCAGCGGCGTGGTGGCGGTCGCCGACAATTCGTGCTGTTCGACGATGTTGCCGGCGCCCGGGTCGGCCGGGATGAAGGCATAGGCCAGTCCCAGCCGCCGGTCGCCATAGTTCAACTGCGCCGCGGCGCTGGCCCGCTTGACGGCGAAGCTCGACGCATCCAGCTGCGCCTTGGCGCCGAACTTGAGGCCGTCGAACATGGCGCCCTGGGCACCAAGAACGATGTAGGAGGCGGCATCGCCCAGCCCGGTGGAGGCGCCGGTCTGCGTCGGATCGGCGATGCCGAGGGCGTTGACGCCGGCGAGGTGGTAGGACTGCCCGCCGATCAGCTGCAGCCAGGAGCCGTCGCCGAAATTGGCGAGATAGCGCCCGCCGATATTGGCCCTGAGCCCGGTCTCCTGCCGGTCGGCGCCGGAAAAGCGGTTGAACGAGAACAGATTGGTGTCGTCGAACACGAAGCTTTGCGCGTCGTCATTGGTGACGCCGACGAGCGTGGTGTCGCTGCCGCGATAGACCAGCTGCGCGATCGGCTCGAACAGGTGGGAATCGGCGCCGTCGACCGCGATTAGCGGCCAGCGGAAATCGATCGCGGCGATCGGGGTCGCCTCGAGCAGCGACACCTCGGCGGGCTTGAGGGCGCTGCCGCCGTCGTACCAGGCGGCGTCGGCGCGCAGCCCGAGATAGGGCGTCGCCACCACCCCGGCCGGCAGGATGTACTGGTTCTGCCACGCCGCCTCGAGCATGGCGTGGAACTTGTTCTCCTCGTAGGCGAAGACGTAGTCGGGCACGTAATCGTAGACGTGGTCGCGGCCGCGCTGCACGCCGAGGACTTCGCCCGACAGCGTCACTTGCCCCATCTCGCCCAGATCTTGGGTGTGGGTCCCCTCGATGTTGGGGATGGCGCGGGCGTGCCGCTGCTGGTCGTCCGGCGTGTAGTTGCCGAGCAGGTTGAACTGCTGCAGGCGGACGTCGAGATAGCTGTCGCGCGTCAGGTAGGTGGCGTAGACCTCGTTGACGACATTGTCGCTGCTCTGCAGGTCGTAATCCTTGAGGAAGGCGGCGTCGCTGAAGGCGGTGTAGGACCAGCCGGCGCGCCAGTCCGGGAACGGCGTGAACCGGCCGGTGGCCTGCATGGCGCCGCGCCAGCCGGTGTCGCCGACCGTGCCGGCAAAGGCGGACGGGTCGAGCTGGTAGGTGCCCCAGCCCCTGACGTTGACCGCGCCGTAGTCGAAACGCTGCTCCCACTCGGCCCCCATGAGCAGGCCCTGCCGGCTCATCAGCGAGGGCGTGAGGATGATCTCCGCGCTTTCCCCGAGCGGAATGAAGTAGGGCACATCCAGCCGTGCGCCGTATTTGTCGGAATAGTCCCAACTGGGCATGCGGAAGCCCTGGCGGCGCGGCTGGCTGGGGTCCGGCAGCACCATCCACGGCAGCCACGCCACCGGGATGCCGAGGAGTTCGAGGCTCGGATTGTCGAGATAGACCAGCCCGGCATCGCCGTCATAGGTCATCTTGCTGGCCTTGACCTGCCAGCCGATGCGGCGGCCCTTGCTGTCGATGCACAGCCCGCAGGGCGAGTAGGTGGCGTCGGTGAGGATCGTGGCCAGTTCGCGCGAGTAGTCGACGTCCCGCGCCCGGATCAGGGCACCGTCGGGCGTGGTCAACGTCAGCGATTCGAGGAAAGCCTCCTTCATGCCGCCGGTCACGTGCACGCGGTCCATCCGGTAGAGCGTGCCGCTGGCTTCGCGGATCACCACGTTGCCCTCGAACCACAATTCGCCCGTCGCCTGGTTGTAGGACAGCCGGTCGCCGGTGAGGGTGTAGCCGTCATACAGCATGACGACGCTGCCCTCGGCGCTGATGACGTCGCGGCGGCCGTCATAGGCCAGCGTGTCGGCTTCGATCCGCGCCTGGCCGCCGGTTGCCGGTACCCGGTCGAAGAAGCCGGCTGGCAGCAGTTGCGCGGCAGCAGGCAGGGCACTCGCGGCGAAGAGCAGGCAGGCAACGACAATTTCCGCTGCGAGGCGGCGCGGTGACGACACGCAACACATGTCACGGCGCGAGAACATCAGGTCCGTCCGTCTTCCCTGAACAGCAGCACCGTGGTGCCTATGACAATCGCCACAAATGCCGGTGCGACCGCGGCAAATGCGGGTTGCAGGACCCCGGCGGCGCCAGCCATGGCCGCCATTTCCGTGATCACATAAACCACAAACCCAAGAACGATACCATAAAGTACCGCAGCACCATATTTATTCGTCCTTCGATAACCCGCGGTAAACGCAAAGGCGATGAGCAGGGACCCTATCAGAACCAGCGGCAGCGCGAGGAGTCTGAGGAAGCGCATTTCCACGCCGTTGCGCAGGTCCGGATCGGTCAGGCGTTTCGACAGCGCCGCCGCCAGTTCGAAAATCGTCAATTCCACCGGGGACGCGAGCTTGACTCCCATGTCGCCCGCGGTGGTCGTCGTCGGCAGCGCCAGGTCGTGCACCTGCTCGGGCGGGCGGTCGGGGTGGAAGCGCGTCCCTTCGCCGATGACCCAGGCGCCGGGGGTGAGCCGCATCGATCCCGCGTGGATGCGGCCGCCGCCCGTGTCGCGGTCGAGAAAGACCGTCACGTCCTCGAGCACGGTGCCGCCCGGGTAGGGATGGGCGGCCATCATCACGTAGTCCTCTTCCCCGCCGCGCTGCTGCAGCCACAGCCCTCGGTCGGTCGATTGCACCTGCGGCATGTTGAGGGCAAGCTGGCGCGACAGGGTGACGATTGCGGTGTCCGCGCCCAGCGAGGCGAGGACGCTGAGCAGGACGACGGCGATGGCGGGGGCTCGCAGCACCCGCCAGATGGAGATGCCGGCGGCCTTGATCACGGTGAGTTCGCGCCGGGCCTGCAGGTCGAGGATGCCGATGATGGCCCCGATCAGCAGCGTCACCGGCAACGTGCCCAGCGACCAGCGCGCCGCTTCCACCACGATGGCCAGCAGGCCCAGCAGCGGCCCGCCGATGCCGGACAGGTGCTGGAACCGCCAGACATTGAGCGACTCCGCCAGCGCGATCAGGCCGAACAGCACGACGACGGTCCCGGCGATGCTTCTGCCGAGGCGCTTGAGGATGATCCAGTCGATACGGGTCATGCCGGCGCCGCCCGTTGGCGCCTCGGTGCAAACACGCGCAGGCGCGCCAGCAACGCCGCCGTCGAGCCGGCCGCCAGCAGCAGGGCGCCGGGAATAGGGTCGTACGGCGTCGCCGGCAGCAGGCTGGAGGACAGGCCGCGCTCGACGAAAGCCGCGGCGAGAACGACGATTTCAAGAGGAATTTCGCGCGCCGTGCGGCGGCCGTGGGGAAAGGCGGCGATGGCGGCGACGAACAGGCAGATGGCGATCACCCTGAGCCCTTCGCCCAGGCGCCGCGACAGCTGGCGGATGGTATCGCGGTCCCAGTTGCCGCCGGCGAGCGCCCGCCGCACCAGATCGATGCTGTTCATTTCGCCCAGCGCTTCGCGTGCCTCGGCGGGGCCGGTCAGGCGCTCCAGCGCCATGTCGTAGCGGGCGAAGGCGACCTCTGAAAAGCGCTTGTCGGCCGACATGTGCTGGATGGCGCCGTCGCGCAACTGCAGCACGTAGCCCTGCTCGTCCGCGGCCACGGTGGCGGTGCGGGCCAGGTAGGTACGGCGCATGGCGGGGTTGCGGTTGTCGTCGGCGAAGAAGTTGGTGAGCTCGCCCTCTGCGCCGCGCCCCCCGATCAGCATGGTGACGCCGGGGACGACCTCGACGAAGCGATTTGGCGTCAGCGTGCGGCTGACGAGGTCAGCTGCCACGCTGGCCGCCCAGTCGTTGAACTGGCGGTTGGTCACCGGCTCGACGAAATTGGCGAGCAGCAGCACGACCAGCGCCCAGCCGCCGGCGAACAGCCCGATGGCCCCGACCAGCGCCGGCACCCGCCGGCTGGCGTGGATGATGTGCAGTTCCTGGCTGGCCTGCAGCGCCCGCAGGCCGCGCGCCAGCCCGATGCCGGCGCAGACATAGAGAAACACCACCCCCAGCGTGGGCATGGTGAGCAGGGCCTGGCCAAGCAGGGTGAACACGTCCTGCCCCTTGACCGCCACCACGCTGAAGCTGCGCAGGCACTGGATGAGGTACAGCAGGAACGCCGCCACCGCGAACAGCGCGGCGGTCTCGACGGCAAACACTTTCGCCAGATATCTGCTCAGACGCGTCACTTGGCCTTTGCCCACGGTGTCGGCCCACCCGCGGAAGCCCGGCCCGGGGCTGTCTCGTCGCGGGCATTACCGCCGGGGACCATGGCGTGTCCGGCGCCGGCTTGGCAAGGCAAAGGCCCTTCCGGGCCCGGGGCGGCGCCCGAAAGTCATCCCGGTGTTGCGGGATTGACGCGCCAGCCAAACGCACTAAGTCTGTGTGCCTTCCTCCCCGTCCGCGACGTTCCCCAGGCCGCGGCGCCCCGCCAAAGGCCATGTCCATGCCGCACACCCTCACAGTCACGACTGCCGCTTTCCCGCTCGCGCCCACCGGGACGCTGGTTATCTACGCCGGCGACGGCGCCGCCCCGGCGGGCAAGGGCGGCGAGATCTGGGCCGCAACCGGGCTCGACTGGAAGAAGCTGTCGTCCGCCGCCGGGTTCAGCGGCCGGCAGGGCCAGGTGCTCGACATCCTCGCGCCCAGCGGGCTCGCCGCCGACCGGCTGCTGGTGCTCGGCGCCGGCAAGCCGGCCGAGGGCGACAATCCTCCCGCGAACGCCTGGGCCGATCGCGGCGGTTCGCTTGCCGGCAAGCTCATGGGCCTGCGGATCGCCGAGGCCGCGGTGGTGCTGGACAGTGCCGAGGCGACCCCCGCGCGCGTGGCCGAACTGGCCGCGGGTGTGCGGCTCAGGCACTATCGTTTCGACCGCTACAAGAGCCAGAAGCCGAAGAACGGCGAGAGCAGCGAGCCGGAGGCGCTCGCCGTCACGCTCTACGTAACCGACAGCAAGGGCAGCGAAGCGGCCATCGCCGACCGCACGGCGGTGGTCGAGGGCACGCTCATGGCGCGTGACCTGGTGAACGAGCCGGCCAACGTGCTGGGGACCGAGGAGTTCGCCGCGCACGCCGAGGCACTTGCCCCGCTCGGCCTCGAGGTCGAGGTGCTCGACGAAAAGCAGCTGCGCAAGCTGGGCCTGAACGCGCTCCTGTCGGTGGCGCAGGGGTCCGCCCGTCCGCCCCGCCTCGTCGTCATGCACTGGAACGGCGGCGGCAAGGGAACGCGCCCCGTCGCCTTCGTCGGCAAGGGCGTCGTGTTCGATTCGGGCGGCGTCTCGATCAAGCCGGCGGCGGGCATGGAGGACATGAAGGGCGACATGGGCGGCGCCGCTGCCGTCACCGGGCTGATGCGCACGCTCGCCGCCCGCAAGGCCCGGATCAATGCCGTGGGCGTCATCGGCCTCGTCGAGAACATGGTGAGCGGCACCGCCATGCGGCCGGGAGACATCGTCCGGGCCATGTCGGGTACCACCATCGAGATCAACAATACCGACGCCGAGGGCCGGCTCGTCCTGGCCGACGCGCTCTGGTACACGCAGTCCCGCTTCAAGCCGCGCTTCATGGTCGACCTCGCCACCCTGACCGGGGCGATCGGGGTGGCGCTGGGGCAGGACCATGCCGGGCTGTTCTCGAACGACGAGGAACTGGCGGGCCGGCTGCTCACTGCCGGCCTCGCCACCGGCGAGAAGCTGTGGCGCATGCCCATGGGGCCGGCCTATGACAAGCTGATCGAGAGCCGCTTCGCCGACATCAAGAATTCGGCCGGCCGCCAGGCCGGCTCGATCACTGCGGCGCAGTTCCTCGCCCGCTTCGTCAACGACGTCCCCTGGGCCCATCTCGACATCGCCGGCACCGCCATGGGGGCGAGCAGCAGCGAGGTCAACACCTCCTGGGCCCCGGGCTACGGCGTCGCATTGCTCGACCGGCTGGTGAGGGATAATTACGAGGCATAGGGTGCCCTCGTGACCGAAATCCTGTTCTACCACCTTGAATTCCAGCCGCTCGAGCGGGTGGTGCCGGTGCTGCTCGAAAAGACCCTCGAGCGCGGCTGGCGCGCCGTCGTGGAAACCGGAAGCTCCGAGCGCGCCGAAGCGCTCGACACGGCGCTGTGGACCTACCGCGACGACAGCTTCCTGCCGCACGCTGTGGCCAGCGGCGATGAATTCGACGCCGAGCACCCGGTGCTCATCGTTACCGACGCGAGCAACCCCAACGGCGCCCAGGTCCGCTTCTTCGTCGATCGCGCCGTGCCGCAAGCGGCAGCCGGCTACCAGCGCCTCGTCTACCTGTTCTCCGGCCACGATCCCGATGCCGTCGCCGAGGCTCGTACCGCCTGGCGGGCGCTGCGCGAGGGCAACGAGGTCACCTACTGGCAGCAGGACCCTTCCGGGCGATGGGCGAAGAAGGCCTAGAAGATGCGGATGGTCCCCGATGCCGTGGCCCCGAGCCGGCACACCCTCCTCGAAGACGTCTTCGCCATCCTTGTCGGCACCGCCATGATCGCGCTCGGCGTCACGCTGTTCACCAAGGCGACGCTGATCACCGGCAGCACGGCCGGGCTGGCCCTGCTGCTGCACTACGGGACCGGGGTTGGCTTCGGCCTGCTGTTCTTCGTCATCAACCTGCCGTTCTACGTGCTCGCCGTGCTGCGCATGGGCTGGCCGTTCACCATAAAGACGGTGGCCTCGGTGGGGCTGGTGTCGCTGTTCTCGAGCCTGTTCCCGCTGTGGCTGCAGATCGATGCCGTGGCGCCGCTGTTCGCCGCGCTGGTCGGCGGCAGCCTGCTCGGGCTCGGCATGCTGCTGCTGTTCCGCCACAAGTCCAGCGTGGGCGGCGTCAACATCCTGTCGCTGTTCCTGCAGGAACGCTTCGGCATAAGGGCCGGCTATTTCCAGCTCGGCGTCGACGCGGTGATCCTGGTCGCGGCGTTCTTCGTCGTCCCCGCCGACCGCGTGCTGGTGTCGCTGCTCGGGGCGCTGGTGCTCAACCTGATCATCGGCATGAACCACAAGCCGGGGCGCTACGTCGGCTTCAGCTGAGGCTCAGGCCTGCGCCTTCTCGGCGTCCTCGAGCTGGGCGCTGAGGGTGAGCCAGCTTTCCTCCGTCCTCTCGACCTCGCTCTCGAAGCGTGCCTTGTCCTTGCCGAGCAGCGCGATGCGTTCGGGTGCGCCGTCATACGTCTTGGGATCGGCGAGGACGGCCTCGACCCTGGCGAGCTCGGTGCGCAGGCGCGCGATCTTGTGCTCGGCGTCCTTGATCGAGCGGCGCAGCGGCGCGATCTCGGCCCGCCGGGCAGCCGCCTCCTGGCGTTGCGCCTTGCGGTCTTCCTGCGAGGCCGGGGCAGGGGTGGCCGCCTTGCCGTTGGCCTTGCCGCCGCCGGCGCCGGTCAGCTGGCGCTGGTAGCCGTCGAGATCGTCGTCGAACTCGTGGATGGTGCCGCCTTCGGCGATCCACAACTTGTCGACCGTCGCCTCGATCAGGTGGCGGTCGTGGCTGATGATCAGCACCGCGCCCTCGTAGTCGTTGAGCGCCGAGACCAGCGCGTCGCGGCTGTCGATGTCGAGGTGGTTGGTCGGCTCGTCGAGGATCAGCATCCCGGGGCCCGAAAAGGTGATGAGGCCCATCAGCAGGCGCGCGCGCTCGCCGCCCGAAAGGTTCTTCGCCTTGGTGTCCATGCGGCTCGTGGTCAGGCCCATCTGCGCTACCCGGCTGCGCCGCCGCGCCTCGCTGTCATTGGGCATGAGCTCGACGACGTGCTCGAGCGGCGTCCATTCGGGCCTGAGCTTGTCCATCTGGTGCTGGGCGAAATAGGCGATCTCGAGCCCCTTGCTCTTGCGCATCTGCCCGCCCATGGGCTTGAGGTCGCCCGCCAGCAGCTTGGCGAAAGTCGACTTGCCGTTGCCGTTGACGCCGATGAGCGCGATGCGGTCGTCGGGGTCGATGCGGTTGGTGATCCTGCGCAGCACCACCTTGTCGCCATAGCCCACCGACACATCGTCGAAGGTAAGCATCGGCGCCGCCGGGATCTTCTTGGGGTTCTGGAAGGTGAAGGGCGCGGCATACTCGTCGAACATCGCCGCCGGCGGCTTCAGCTTCTGGATCATCTTGACGCGGGCCTGTGCCTGCTTGGCCTTGGTGGCCTTGGCCTTGAAGCGGTCGACGAAGCTCTGCAGGTGCGCGATCTGGGCCAGCGTCTTCTCGCGCGTCTTGTTGCTCAGCTCCATCTGCATGCGGCGCGTCTCCTCGAACGTGTCGTAGCCGCCGCGGTAGAAGGTGAGCTTGCCGTGCTCGAGATGGATGATCGAGTTGACCGCCTTGTTGAGCAGGTCGCGGTCGTGGCTGATCATGAACACGGTATAGGGATAGGTGGCGAGGTATTTCTCCAGCCACAGCGTGCCCTCGAGGTCGAGATAGTTGGTCGGCTCGTCGAGCAGCAGCAGGTCGGGCTGGCTGAACAGCACGCCGGCGAGCGCTACGCGCATGCGCCAGCCGCCCGAGAGTTCGGAGGTCGGCGCCAGCTGCCGGTCCTGCTCGAAGCCCAGCCCCTTGAGGATGGTCGCGGCCCGCGCCTCCGCCGTATGCGCATCGATATCGGCGAGCCGCGTGTGGATCTCGGCGATCCGGTGCGGATCGCTGGCCGTCTCCGCCTCCGCCAGCAGCGCCGCCCGCTCGCTGTCGGCCTGCATCACCATCTCCAGCACCGAGGTTTCGCCGGCCGGGGCTTCCTGCGCCACGGCGCCGACGCGGGCCCGCTTGGCGACTTCGATGCTGCCCCCATCGGGGGCGAGCCGGCCCAGGATCAACTGGAACAGCGTGGTCTTGCCCGAGCCGTTCTTGCCCACGAAGCCGGTCTTGGCGCCCGTCGGCAGCACCACCGACGCACCTTCGAACAGCGGCCGCCCCTGGATGCGGTAGGTGAGGTTGGCGATCTTGAGCATGGCGGCTACGGGTGCTGCGTCCGCCGGGGCGGCGGCGCGTTTCGGGTGATCGGGGCGACAGAGCGCCAGCCAATAGCGCGCGCGACCGCAGATGTCCAACGCCGACCGGCTCGCGGCGGCGTCGGCCGATTCCCGCGCATGCGCCGTCTTGCCTCGGCCATGGCCCTTGGCTACAAGGCGCCACCTCCCTCGCACACAGCAAGGACCGATACATGGCTCTCGAGCGCACTTTCTCCATCATCAAGCCCGACGCGACGCGCCGCAACCTCACCGGCAAGGTCACCGCCAAGCTCGAGGAGGCCGGCCTGCGCGTCGTCGCTTCCAAGCGCATCAGGATGACCCGCGCCCAGGCCGAGGGCTTCTATGCCGTCCACAAGGAGCGTCCTTTCTTCGGCGAGCTGGTCGAGACCATGACCTCCGGCCCGGTGGTCGTGCAGGTGCTCGAAGGCGAGAACGCCATCGCCCGCAACCGCGAGGTGATGGGCGCCACCGACCCGGCCAAGGCCGCCCCGGGCACCATCCGCAAGGAGTTTGCCGTATCGGTGGGCGAGAACTCCGTGCACGGCTCCGACGCGCCCGAGACGGCGGCGCAGGAGATCAAGTTCTTCTTCACCGACGACGAAATCGTCGGCTGAGCCAGAGGCCCCGATGCCCTACGTCAATGTCCGCATCACCGACGACGGCGTCACGGACGCACAGAAGGACGAGGTGATCAAGGGGATCACGGACGTGCTCGTGCGGGTTCTGAACAAGAACCCCGAAACGACATTCGTCGTCATCGACGAAGTTCCCAAGGCGAACTGGGGGCACCGGGGAACCTCCATCGCGACCGCCCGCAGGCGGACCGGAGGCTAGCCGGCATCGGCAGGTTGACGCGAACAGGCCGCCTCCGGGCGGCCTTTTCTTTTCTGCGGTGAACCGTCCGGCGGGAGCGGCCGGGTCCGGCGGCGTTCGGCGCAACCTTCCCACTGCGTTTTTCGTTTCCCGAATGGTGGAGTTGACCGCGATCAAGGGCGGCGGGGGTGCTCCCGGCAAGGATATCGCCGGCGTCCGGATCGACGGCCGCTCCTTCATCTTGGAGACAGGAAATGAAAGCTCGCAACACATTGCCTACGACTCAGGGCAATCGCACCGCGATGAGCCCCTTCGACGTCCTGCAGGACAGGATCGATCGCATGTTCGAGGATTTCTCCTCCGGGTTCCGCATGCCGTCGCTGCTGTCGAACTGGCCCTCCATGCCGATGACAGAGATGGGAAACGGCGGCTTCGACCTGGTGCCCTCGCTCGACCTGCACGAAACCGATGGCGAGATCATCATCAGCGCCGAGCTGCCCGGCATGGAGGAAAGGGACATCGACATCTCCGTTGCCGACGACGTGCTCACCATCTCCGGCGAGAAGAAGTCGGCCCATGAGCAGAAGGAGGGCGAGCGCTACCGCTCCGAGCGCTCCTACGGCAGGTTCTCGCGTTCGATCGGTCTGCCCTTCGACATCGATGCGGGCAAGGTGATGGCCAGGTACGACAAGGGCGTGCTGACGCTGACCGTTCCCAAGCCCGTAGAGGCGAAGCAGAAGACCAAAAAGATCGCCATCAGGCACTGACGGTGCTGTGCGGCCGCGGGCTCCGGCCGCCACACACCGGCGCTCCGCCGGGCCTATGAGCCCTCATCGGGGATGTTGAGGATCTGCCCGCAGGCCTTGCAGTGCACGGCGTCGGCGTCGTGCGTCTGGAGCCCGCATCGGGGGCAGGGGAAGTACACCTTGTGCGGGCGGAAGATGGCCTGCGCCAGCCGCACGAACAGCGAAATCCCGACGATCATCACGGCGATGGACACCAGCCGGCCCCCGGCGCCGCTGAGCGTGATGTCGCCATACCCGGTCGTGGTCACGCTGGTGACGGTGAAATACAGCGCATCGATGTAGCCCTCGATGCCGGAATCCGTACGCGCGAAGAAGGTGTAGATGAAGCCGGTGGTGACGAACAGGAAGGTCACCAGGTTGACGACGGCCCTCGCGGTCTCCTCCCACTTGCGCAGGTGGTGCTTGCGCAGCGGTCCCCACACCAGCCCGCCGCGGCGAGACAGCGTCCACAGCCTGAGGATGCGCAGGAAGCCGAAATTGGCCAGCCACGCGGGAAACAGCAGCGTTGCCAGCACGACGAGATCGACGATCGTGGTCAGCTGCCGCAGCCAGCGCCACAGATCGGTGGCGGCGAGAGCGCGGGCGCCGATATCGGCCAGCAGGATCGCGGCGACGGCGGCGTCGAGCCACACGAATGACGGACGGTCGCGGATCAGCGGCGAGGCAATGAAGAAGGCGATGATAGCGAGGTCGACGACCAGCAGGACGTACTGGAAGCGGACGGCGCGCACGGAGCGCCCGTGATAGAGCAGCCGCAGGCGCGCGCGCACCTCCTCGATCCGGTTTGCGGTCCTCTCGGGCTCCGGGGTTCGCTCGTCCATGCTTGGCCTCCGTCACTGCCCGCAAAGCTGCAGGTGATTCCCCGGATCGGCTTTCCGCCCGACTCGTATTGTTGCACTGCTGCACGGTCGGCGCAGAATAATGCGTCTCACGAATTTTTTGATGGAACCAATAACAGATTGCCGTAGCATCGATGCAAGGGGGGTCGGCTCAGCAGACCATTCCGGAAAATTACAGCATCCCGCGTGCGGGAGCGGCGTCGGCCCGCGCGCGAAAACAGAAAGGATTGCAGGCACCTATGCTTTTTCGCGTGTCCGAAGTTGCCGCCGCCATCGCCCTCGTGCTCATGCTGCTCGCGGCCAAGCACGTTCCCGCGCTCTCTTTCCTGCCGCTGTCGCAGATGACGGGTGTCGTTTGCTTCAGCTTCGCCATCTTCCTCAGCCTGCGCATCTACAAGGCCGAACTGCAGCGCCTGAGGGCCGGAGACTAGCGTCTCAGCTGGCGCTCTGCCGCTTCATCTCCTCGCCGAGCTGGTCCATGAGGTACTGCGTGCCCGCCTCGCGCTGGGCGACGTTGTCGAGGCCGTCGAGGAAGGCGCCGTGCTCGGTGACGATCAGATGCGTCCCGTGCCCGTCGGGCTTGAACTCCACTGCCGCGACCGACACCGAGATGCGCTTGCCGTTCATGTGCATCTCGTAGGCGTAGACGATGCGCGTGTCGGGCACGATGTCGTAGTAGCGCACGTCGAAGGTGAAGGTGTCGTCGCCCACCTTGCCCTCATTGTACTCGCGCCCGCCGACCCGAAACTCGAAGATGTGCTCGGGGTTGTTCTCCTCCGGCGAGCCGAACCAGCGCCGCTTGATCGCCGGGTCCGACCACGCGGCGAACACGCGCGCCGGCGGAACGGGGTACATGCGCTCGACGGTGAAGTCGCCATGCGCGACGGATCTCTCGGTCATCGTGTCCTCCTTCGCCTAATGGATATGGCCGGCTACGGCCGCTCGGATTCGGGTTCGGCCAAGATGTCGCCGAGCCGGTCGAGGCGCCGCTGCCAGCCGAGCCGGCGCTCGTTGATCCACTGCTCGGCGAGCGTGAGCGCCTGGGTGTCGAGCGTGCAGGTACGGACGCGCCCGACTTTCCGCGTCGAGACCAACCCGCTTTGCTCCAGCACGTGCAGATGCTGCACCACGGCAGGCAGCGACATGGCGAAGGGCCGCGCCAGTTCGCTTACCGAGGCCGGACCCCGGGACAGCCGCTCGACGATCCGTCGCCGCGTCGGGTCCGCCAGGGCCTGGAACATCTGGTCCAGCACTGCATCTTGGTTAAGCATACACTTAAGTTATGCCGGATCGGATCCGCGGTCAATGCCCCGGGTGGCCGCCGCTCGCGCCTCCAGCAGTTCCCGTTCGCGTTCGTTCCGCGTCAGTTGGGACGCCCGCGCGAACTCCGTGGCGGCCTCCTCCATGCGCCCCAGCTTCTGCAGCAGGTCGCCGCGCACGCTCGGGAGCAGGTGGTAGGATGTCAGCGCCGGCTCCGCCAGCAGCCGGTCGACGATGTCGAGCCCGGCCTGCGGCCCGAATGCAAAAGCGTGGGCAACGCCGCGGTTGAGTTCGACCACGGGGGAGGGCGTGACCGCGACCAGCGCGTCATAGAGCCCGGCGATGCGGGCCCAGTCCGTGGCCTCCGCGGTGCGCGCCCGGGCGTGGCAGGCGGCGATCGCAGCCTGCAGGGCATAGGATCCGCCGCCGCCCAGCGCCTCGGCGCGGGCCAGCGCGGCCAGCCCGCGCCGGATCAGCAACTGGTCCCAGCGCGCCCGGTCCTGGTCGAGCAGCAGTACCGGCTCGCCTCCGGGCCCGGTCCGCGCCGCGGTGCGCGACGCCTGGATTTCGAGCAGCGCCAGCAGCCCGTGCACTTCGGCCTCGGCGGGCATCAGCCCGGCGAGGATGCGCCCGAGTCGCAGCGCCTCCTCGCACAGGGCCGGCCTGAGCCAGCTGTCGCCGGCGGTCGCCGCATAGCCCTCGTTGAAGATCAGGTAGATGACCTCGAGCACCGAGGCGAGCCGCCCGGCGCGCTCCTCGCCGCGCGGGACCTCGAACGGGACGCCGGCCGCGGCGATGCTGCGCTTGGCCCGCACGATGCGCTGCGCAACCGTCGCCTCGGGCACGAGGTAGGCGCGCGCGATCTCCCCGGTGGTTAGCCCGCCGATCAGCCGCAGCGTCAGCGCCGCGCGCGCTTCGGCAGAGAGGACCGGGTGGCAGGCGGTGAACATGAGCCGCAACAGGTCGTCGCCGATGTCGTCGTCGAGTGCCGTGTCGTAGTCCGGCACCGTCTGCTCGATTTCCTCGAGGTCGCGGCCCAGCGCTGCGAGCTTGCCCGCCGCCATCCTGTCGCGTCGGAAATGATCGATGGCCCGGCGCTTCGCCGTCGTCATCAGCCAGGCGCCGGCATTGCGCGGCACCCCGCTTTCCGGCCACTGCCGCAGCGCCACCTCCAGCGCGTCCTGCGCCAGTTCCTCGGCGAAGGAAATGTCGCGCACGATACGGGTCAGCGCGGCGACGAGCCTGGGCGATTCGATCCTCCAGACGGCCTCGATGGCCCGATGTGCATCGGCTGTGCTCACGGCGGTGGAGCAAACCAGCTTCGCCGCCGTGCCGCAAGCTCATCCGTTCAGCCGATCTGCTGGTCCCAGTCGCCACGCTCACGCCAGGCCTTTTCCTGGTCGAGCGCCGGCGCCGACACCTCGTCGCGCGTGAAATCCTCGACTTCGGCGATCTGGCGCACTTCGACTTCGCCCTCCCCGAACGGGATCTGCTTCACCCATTCGAGGCATTCCTCCTTCGACTTGACGTCGAGGATCCAGAAGCCGCCGATCAGTTCCTTCGTCTCGCTGAAGGGGCCGTCGACCACCGTAGGACCGGCCTTCGAGAAGCGCACGAGCGCCCCTTTCGAGGGGGGCAGCAGGCCTTCGCCGCCCTTCATCACCCCGGCCTCGATCAGCTTTTCGTTGTACCTGCCCATCTCGGCGAGTTCTTCCGGGCTCGGGGACCCGTACTCGCCCGTCGCCTTGACGATGACCATGAAGCGCATGGCAATTCCTCCTTGCATGACACCGGTGCCCCGGGCGCGCGTCCGCCCGGCGCCGATCCTGGCCTACCTTGCCGCAGCATGATCCTGGCCGCGGAAATGCGTCTCGATCGCCTCGCTCGGGCCGAAATCGTCGAGCTCGTAGAGCTGCCGGATTTCGACGATGCCTTCCTCGCCGGTGGGATTGGGCATCCGCCGCACCCACTCTATGGCCTCTTCCCGCGAGTTGCACTGCAGCACCGAATAGCCGGCGATCAGTTCCTTGGTTTCGGTGAAGGGGCCGTCGACCACGCGGGTCCGGTCGCCGGAGAAGTGGACGCGGGCGCCCTTGGAACTGGGCTGCAGCCCGGCGCCGTCCAGCATCACGCCGGCCTTGACCAGTTCCGCGTTGTACTTGCCCATTGCCTCGAGCAGTTCTTCGCCCGGCATCACCCCGGCTTCGGTATCCCTGGTGGCGTGTACGATGACCATGAAGCGCATCTTGTTCTCCGTTCCGATGGCGGCGGGCTTCCATGCCCGCCCATGCTGACGACGAACGGGGCGGGCCGGTTTCGACACGGGGGAACAGGAAATCGTCAACACCATGGCGCACGGTCTCCCTGCTGGGAAGGCCGGTGGGTCAGCTGCGGTAGAAGATGTGCTGGCCGATCCGGGCCAGGCGCTTGAGGCGCGGCGCCCAGCGCGGCGACACGTAGCTGGCGTGATAGTGCGTGGCGCCGGCCAGCGCCGTGACCTCGGCGCGGCCCAGGCTCACCGCCCGGGCGACCTCCACCGCCTGCGCCCAGGCGTGCTTTTCCGTGATCTTCTCGGGCTTGCCGTCGCAGGCGAAGGAGAACTGGCAGCGGTTGCGCCAGTCCCGGTTCTGGTAGACGACATCGCAGATCGTATCGGGATAGGCCGGATCGGCGACCCGGTTGAGGATGACCTGCGCCACCGCGACCTGGCCGCGTTCGGGCTCGCCCCGCGCCTCGAAATAGATCGCGGTGGCGAGGCAGTGCCGCTGCTTGGCGGTGACGGCGGGACGCGCTCGCGTGTCCCGGACATAGGCGACGAAGTCGCGCGCATATGATCTGGTCCAGCTCAGGACGGCCGGGTCGGGAGCCGCATCGGTGGCGCGACCGATCGCTGCCAGCGCCGGGCTGGCAGGGGTCCGGTCCGGCTGGGCAGTGTAGGCGTGCGCCGCCGGGGGCAGGTCGTTGGCCGCCGCCGGCGCGACGGGGGCAAGGGTGATCAGGGTAGGGACGAGGAGGAGGGCGCAGGCCGCGCGCATGCTGCGGCCGGCCCGCTGGGACGCATTACTAGGCAGTTCGGAACCCGTTCAGTCATTGTCGTTGCGCGCCGGTCGCAGGCGGCCGGCGGCCGGGCTTTGCCAAGTCCGAGTGGGCATAATGGGGCCGCATGGCGGCCAAATGGGCGCTTTGCGGGGCGAAAACGGGGCAGCAGTACTGACCTGGTGGCCGCCCGGCCGGCGCTGGCTCGCCACCATCGGTCCCGGCGGGCGCGTTCAGCCGGCGTAGGCGTCCCAGAAGAAATAGCCCGTCAGCCCGACGCCATAGACGATGACCAGGGCCCGGATCAGCCGCGCCGGGATGAGGTGGGCCAGCCGCGCCGCGAGGTAGCCTCCGATCGTCACGCCCACCAGCGCGATGCTGCCGTGATACCAGTCGATGCTGTCGCCGAGCGCGAAGCGCACCACGGCCACCAGGGCGATGATGAAGGAGATCCACAGCTTGATGCCGTTCATCGCGTGGATGTCGGTGAACCCGGCCAGCGCGAGGAAGGCGAGCAGCAGGATGCCGAGGCCAGCATTGAAGAAGCCGCCATAGACGCAGCTCGCCGCCAGCAGGCCGAGCAGCAGCACCGCGCCGGTCGCGCGCAGCCGCTGGCTGCCGCTGGCCCTGGTCTGCACCCACTGGTTGAGCTGCGCGCCGAAGGCGAACAGCACCACCGCGAACAGCATCAGCCACGGCACCGCCAGCTCGAACTGCGCGTCCGAGACGTGCAGCAGCAACTCGGCGCCGAGATAGCCGAAGACCAGCGACATGGCGGAGTAGAGCAGCAGCCGCTCGCGGTGCTTCATGATGTCGGCCCAGAAGCCGGCGGCGCCGCTGGCATAACCGGGCAGGGCGGCGAAGGTGTTGGAGGCGTTGGCAAGGACCGGCGGCACCCCGGCGGCGAGCAGCGCCGGAAAGACGACGAACGAGCCGCCCCCCGCCAGCGAATTGAGGGCGCCGCCAACCAGGCCGGCGACGAGGAGGAGCAGTTCGGTCATGGGGATGTTCCAGAAAGGCAGTCGCCCCCTATAGAGCGTTTTCGGGAAAAGTGGGAAATGGTTTTCCCGCCGGGAACTGCAAGCGGGACGATGACCCCGCCTTGTCCGGTCATCGGGCGGCGCCCCGTGCCGGTTGACAAGCGCGGGCGCGCGCCCCACATGTCGCCCCGGTTGCTGACGCCAGCCGCCCGCCGGGTTTCCCGCAGGTGAAGTCAGCCGCGCATCCGGCGCGACGGCAGCATGATCGCTCCAGCATCGAGGCGGTTCATGGCAATGCGGGCCCCATGACAGCAGGCCTCCAGCGCTGTGAGACGCAGATCATGACCAGTTTTTCGCTCGATACCCCATCCGCCGCCAGCTTCAAGGCCGAGGCCCGCGCCCTGCGGGCGGAACGCGCCCGCGCCGGCGTCCCCATCACGCACGGCGCGGCGCTCGAGGAGATCGCCCGCCGCCACGGCTACCGGGACTGGAACACCGCCGCGGCCGCCGTGCCGGAGCGCGTGGTGTCGCCCTTCCAGGTCGGCCAGCGCGTCCGCGGCGCCTATCTGCGCCAGCCCTTCACCGGCCTTGTCCTCGGCGTGCAGCTGCTCGCCGACATGCAGCACTACCAGGTGACGGTCAAGTTCGACCGCCCGGTCGACGTGGTGACCTCGCAGCTGTTCCAGGCGTTCCGCCAGCGCGTCACCGCCATCGTCGACCTGAGGGGTATCTCGCCGGCCCGCACCAGCGACGGCGAGCCGCACCTGCGGCTGAGCAAAATCTGACCCGTGGCGGGGGCTTCCCCGCCACATTGTTCCTCGCCGGGCGGTTGTTTCATCGTAAAGTGACGATGTAAGCTGAGTCACCTGGGCGGGCGCCTGCGGGCGTCCGCCGCGATGCAAGCAACGGACCCAGCGATGACGACCCAGACACAGCGGATCGAGCTCTATTACGCCGCCACCCCGAATGGCCGGAAGGCCACCATCATGCTCGAGGAACTGGGCGTCCCCTATCATCTCAACTACGTGCGCATAAGCCGGGGCGAGCAGTTCCGGCCCGAGTTCCTCGCCATCTCGCCCAACAACAAGATCCCGGCCATCGTCGATCCGGAGGGGCCGGGGGGCACGCCGATCTCGATCTTCGAATCGGGGGCCATCCTCAAATATCTCGGCGGCAAGTTCGGGCGCTTCTACCCGGTCGACCCGCGGGCGCAGGTCGAGGTCGACCAGTGGCTGTTCTGGCAGGTGGCCGGCTTCGGCCCCATGCTCGGCCAGGCCGCGCATTTCCTGCACGACGCCCCGACGCGGGAGGCCTACGCCGTGCAGCGCTTCAGCAACGAGGCGCAGCGGCTGTACCGCGTGCTCGACACGCACCTCGCCGGCCGCGACTACGTCGCCGGTGACTATTCGATCGCCGACATCGCCCTGTTCGGCTGGGCCACGCGCAACCACCGCCACGGCATCGACATCGCCGCCTTCCCCAACGTCGTGACCTGGCTCGAGCGCATCGGCGCCCGGCCCGCCGTGCAGGCGGCGCTGGCCATCCCCGAGCCGGCGGCGCCGGTCGCGCCCGCTGCCTTCGGGGTGGTGCAGCCGGCGGGTTAGCCGGCGCCGGTCACTCGCCGACGATCTGGGGGACGCGCGTCCAGTGCTGCTCCTGGCATAGCACGTACAGCACGCAGCCCTTGAGCGTCAGCGCATCGGGCCCGGTCACCTCGACCGAGCCCGAATAGACGTTGCCGTCCTCGGGGTTGTAGATCTCGCCCTCGTACACGAAAGGCCGGTTCGCGGCCCGCAACGTGAGAATCTGCAGGCCCTGGATCGGCCGGTTCCTGAGCGCCGGGTCCTTGTTGTTGTAGTCGGTGAAGTTGGTGCCGATGGCCTTCACGTCGCTGCCGTACTTGGCGACGATCTCCTCGGTGATGACGATCTTGGAAATGTAGCCGCAGAAGCCTTCGAGGCAGCGCGCGATGGTCATCTCGGATTGGCTGTCGGTGAGCCACACGCCTTCGACGACGGCGGCCGGCTCAGCCGGTTCCTGCGCCGCAGCGGGCGCGCCGGCGAGCGCCACGGCGCACAGCACGCCGATCTGCCGCCACAAGCTGTTCCGTGTCATGGACCACTTCTCCGCGCAAGTCGCCCGCCGCGGCGCCGACTCGCCCCATGGCGCCGCGCCGCACTATGCCGGCATAGCCCGCCGACTTCGCTTCCATTGCAATGAAAAAGCGCAGTTTCATGTCCGCGCTGTGGCAGATCGGGGCGTTGGCGCGGCGCTTCTGCATCACCGGGGCCGGCAGGGCCGCGGCACGGCGGGGCGCCGCGCCTTCC
>NZ_DASWVV010000207.1:0-1792 GCF_036406155.1 Devosia sp.
GGGCTCGCTTCGCCTTGCCGCGCGCCGGCCGGCGACGGGTCGGCACCGGCTCGTCCTCGGCATAGACGCTGTCGATGGAGCCCAGGCGCGGCTCGACGCGGGCGCCCTTGCCCGCCGGCTTGGCCGGCTTGGCCGGTTTCGCGCGGCCGCGGGCCTTGCTGCCGGGGACGGCTCCGACGCGGTCCTCCGGCGAAACGTGGAAATCCATGAACAGCGCCCCGGCGTTCTTCTTGCGCATGATCCCGTCTTCGTGCCCGTCCGATCGCGTGAGGCGGACCCGGCGCCGCTCGCCGCGGCAGCCAGCCGTCCGGCGGCGGGCGCGCAGGCAACCGGGTCGCGGCAGACCCGGCACGGTCCGTGAGCCTATCGAGGCTAATTGTGGCCGGT
This sequence comes from Devosia sp., assembly GCF_036406155.1. Taxonomy (GTDB): domain Bacteria; phylum Pseudomonadota; class Alphaproteobacteria; order Rhizobiales; family Devosiaceae; genus Devosia_A. Next base: position 388 of record NZ_DASWVV010000207.1, read on the forward strand.
TTATGTGGGATCGGGCCCGCTGTACAGCCTCTGTTGCCGACCGGTGACACCGGCCGGGCGCCCCAGGCGCCGCCGAGCCGCCGCGCGCCTGTCTACATAACAGGTTATCTTGGCACAGCCACGGGTGTCACACGTCGAGGTTGGCGACGCTCAGCGCGTTGTCCTGGATGAAGTCGCGGCGCGGCTCGACCAGGTCACCCATCAGCTGCGTGAACAGCAGATCGGCGTCCGAGCCTTCCTTGATCTGCACCTGCAGCAGCGTGCGCGCGTTGGGATCGAGCGTGGTTTCCCACAATTGCGACGGGTTCATCTCGCCCAGGCCCTTGTAGCGCTGCAGGCTGAGGCCCTTGCGTCCGGCGGCGGTGACCGCCTCGAACAGCGAGGATGGCCCGAAGATGTCGTAGCTCTGCTCCTTGCGGGTGAGCCGGGCGACGCCGCCGTAGAAATCGCCGAGCTGGTCGACGAGGGCGCGCAGCTTGCGCGCATCGGCGCTGGCGAGCAGCTGGGCGTCGATGGCGTGCGTCTCGGTGACGCCGCGGATGGTGCGACTGAAGACGAAACCACCCTGCCCGTCGGTACGACCCTGCCAGCCGCGCTCGAACTCGTCGGCGAGCCGGTCGAGCCGGCGCACCACGCGTTCGATCACCGTGGCGGCGCGCTCGGGATCGCCCGCCGCCTCGGCCAGTCCGCCCACGATCGCCGCCTGCTCGACCAGAGGACGGTTGTAGCGGGTGTTGAGATTGTCGACGGCATGCACGATCTCGCGCGCCTGGCACACGATGGCGACGAGATCGGCGCCGGCGTGGCTGGCGCCGTCGCGGGTGGTGAGCACCGCTTCGTCGCAGCCGGCATCGATCAGGTAGTCCTCGAGGGCGCGCTCGTCCTTGAGATACTGCTCGGAGGCGCCGCGCTTGATCTTGTACAGCGGCGGCTGGGCGATATAGACGTGGCCGCGGTCGATGAGCTCGCGCATCTGGCGGTAGAAGAAGGTCAGCAGCAGCGTGCGGATATGGGCGCCGTCGACGTCGGCGTCCGTCATGATGATGATCTTGTGGTAGCGCAGCTTGTCGATGTTGAATTCCTCGCGGCCGATCGAGGTGCCCAGCGCCATCACCAGATTGCCGATCTGCTCGGAGCCCAGCATGCGGTCGAAGCGGGCGCGCTCCACATTGAGGATCTTGCCGCGCAGCGGCAGCACCGCCTGGAATTCGCGGTTGCGGCCCTGCTTAGCGGAGCCGCCGGCGGAATCGCCCTCGACGATGAACAGCTCGGATTTGGCCGGATCCTTTTCCTGGCAGTCGGCGAGCTTGCCCGGCAGCGAGGAGACCGAAAGCGGGCTCTTGCGGGTCAGCTCGCGCGCTTTTCGCGCGGCTTCGCGCGCGGCCGCGGCCTGGATCACCTTGCC
>NZ_DASWVV010000208.1:0-14552 GCF_036406155.1 Devosia sp.
AGCAGCGGGGCGCGGCGGCCGATCGCCTTCGTCGAGGATTGCGTCGTCCCGGTGGAGAATCTGGTGCCGTTTGTCGAGGGCTTCGATCGCATCGTGCGCGGCCACGGCCTCGACTACGGCATTTACGGGCATGTCGATGTCGGCTGCCTGCACGTCCGTCCGGCGCTCGATGTCGACACCGACAGGGATCTGCTGCAGCGCGTCTCCGACGCCGTCTACGCGCTGACGAAGGCGCATGGCGGCATCTTCTGGGGCGAGCACGGCAAGGGCATTCGCGGCGCCTATCTGCGCGACTATGTCGGCGAGACGGCCTATGCGGCGTTCCGGGGCGTCAAGCTGGCCTTCGATCCGCAGGGCCGGTTCAACCCGGGCAAGCTGGTGGCGGCGACCGGGCCGCTCATGGGTATCGCCACCACGCCGTTCCGGCCCTTCAACGCGCCGCCGCGCGATCCCCTGGCCAAGGCCTTCGCCTGCAACGGCAATGCGCAGTGCCTCAATTACGCGCGGACCACGCCGATGTGCCCCTCGTTCAAGGCGACGAGCGACCTGCGGCAGTCGCCCAAGGGCCGGGCCGACGCGCTGAGGGCCTGGCACCGCGCCGAAGGGGAGGGGGCAGCCGACCGCCATCGGCGGGCGGCCGATCTCTTCGCGGCGCTCGACACCTGCCTCGGCTGCAAGGCCTGCGCCAGTTCATGCCCGGTGCATGTCGACATTCCGGCGATGAAGTCGCACTTCCTTGACGCCTATTACCGGACCCGCCGCCGGCCGCTCGCCGACCACGCCGCCATGGCGGTGGAAGCGCTGTCGCCTCTGCTCAAGCGCGTGCGCCCGCTCGTGCGGGTGCTGGCCCCGCCGGCCTTCGCACTGGCTGGGAGACTGTTCGGCTTCGTCGACCTGCCCCAGATCGCCGCCCGCCCGCTGCACGCCCTGGGTTACCCGGTTGCTTCCTTCCGGGCCGCGGCGGCGCGGAGCCTTCCGGGCACGACCGTGTTGGTGATCGAGGACGCCTTCACCAGCGTCTTCGACACCGAGGCGGTGGCCGCCGTCTGCGGCGGGCTCGAGGCCCTGGGTTATGCACCGCTGATCGTGACCCTGCCGCCCGGCGCCAAGGCGGCTCATGTCAAAGGGGCGCGGCGGCGCTTCGTGGACGCGGCACGACGGCAGATCGCGGCGCTGCAGGTGCTGGCCGGCCTCGGCCGCCCGATGGTCGGCGTCGACCCCGCCTACGTGCTGATGCTGCGCCAGGAGTATCGGGAGACCGGGCTCGACGTCCCGCGGGTGCAGCTCGTCGAGGAATTCCTGGCCGGGCGCGCCCGCGAGGGCGACGGCTGGCCGCGATTGAGCGCCGCGCCGCCCCGCAAGCTGCTGCTGCATTGCACCGAAGCGGCGCTCGGGGCGCAGCCCCGCCGCCTCTGGCAGCAGGTGTTCGCGACGCTCGGCATGAGGGTGGACATCGTCGAGGCGGGGTGTTGCGGCATGGCCGGCTTGTTCGGCCACGAGGCCCGCCACCAGGAGATCAGCCGGAGACTGTTCGAGGCCTCATGGGCGCCGGCTTTGGCGGGCGAGGCCGAGGTGCTCGCGACCGGCTTTTCCTGCCGTTGCCAGGTCGGCCGCCTGTCTCCTGCCGTGGCCGTGCACCCGCTCGCCGCCATACGTGACGCAGCCCGCGAGGCCGCCTGAGCAGGGCCGCCTCAGGCGGGCGAGGACTCGCGTGCGCCTGGCGTTGCCTCCGTGTCCCGATGCGGGGTCGTGACCCAGGTCAAAATGCTCTCGCCGCCCATCAGGATGTCGTTCCGCATCGCCTCGGCCGCGGCCGCGCCGTCGTGGCGACTGACCGCCTCGAGGATCGGATAGTGGTAATCGATCATGCTGCGCCCGCCCTGCAGGTAGGTCTGCGAGATCAGCGGCCCCATCTGCAGCCAGATGCGGCGCATGATGCCTTGCAGCATGGGCAGGCCGGCAATCGTGGCCAGGTGGAAGTGAAAGGCGTAGTTGAGTTCGGTGCCGCGCCGCCGGTCGGCCGCGGCGATCGCCTTCTCGTTGGCCTCGAGGATGGCCTTGAGCGCCCGCGTGTCGGCGGGGGTTGCCGCGGCTGCGGCCATTTCGGCGGCGAAGGCCTCGAGCCGCAGGCGAATGGCGCGCATCTCGAGGTAGCGCTCGCGGCTCACCAGCGGGATGCGGATGTCGCGGGGGGACTGGAACACCAGCGCCTCGTCGTGCGTCAGCCGGATGATGGCGTCGCGGACGGGGGTGACGCTGGTGCCGAACTGCTCGGCAAGCTCGCGGATCTTCAGGCGGTCCCCGGGCTGGAAATGCCCCTTCATCAGCGCGTCGCACAGCGCGGCATAGACGCTGCTGCTGAGGTTCTCGTGGGCGAGGGTCTGCAGGCTCGGTGGCATCCCAAATCCCGTGAAGCCGTTCATGTGCACGCGTGGCTCGGCGCTCCATACCTATGCCACGGCGGCGCCCTGCGGCAACCGTTTCGTCCGACGAAGGGGATTGCCGTGCGCAGAATTATGATGCATCATACATCGAAGTGAGGCAACCACAATGACGGATTGCCGCGCTGGGCGCCAATCGGAACGGAGCGAAGACGGTGGAGCACCGCAACTATGTCGGCGGCGAGTGGGTCGCGGGGGCGGACACCGCGCCGAACATCAATCCGAGCGACACGGCCGACGTCGTCGGCGTCCATGCGCGCGCCACCGCGCAGCACACCAACGCGGCGATCGCGGCGGCGGCGGCCGCCTTTCCGGCCTGGTCCCGCAGCAGTCCGGAACTGCGCGGCGACATCCTTGATCGGGTCGGCACCGAGATCCTGGCGCGCAAGGACGAACTGGGTGAGCTGCTCGCGCGCGAGGAAGGCAAGGTACTTGCCGAGGCGACCGGCGAGGTCGTCCGCGCCGGCCGGGTATTCAAGTTCTTCGCCGGTGAAGCCGTCCGTCTCAGCGGGGAGCGCGGGGCCTCGGTCCGCCCCGGCGTCGATGTCGAAATCCTGCGCGAACCCGAGGGCGTCGTCGGCCTCATCACGCCCTGGAACTTCCCCATCGCCATCCCGGCCTGGAAGATCGCGCCGGCCCTGGCCTACGGCAACACCGTGGTGTTCAAGCCGGCAGAACTGGTCCCCGGATCGGCCTGGGCCCTCGCCGAGATCCTCTCCCGCGCCGGTGTGCCGGCGGGGGTCTTCAACATGGTTTCGGGTCCCGGTTCGCAGGTCGGCCAGGCCATCGTGGCGTCCCCTATGGTGCGGGCCATCAGCTTCACCGGATCGGTCGCCACCGGCCGGCAGATCGGCACGGCCTGCCTCGCCAGCGGCAAGAAGGTGCAGCTCGAAATGGGGGGCAAGAATCCCCTCGTCGTGCTGGACGACGCCGACCTTGAAATCGCCGTCAACGCCGCCATCAACGGCGCCTTCTTTTCGACCGGACAACGCTGCACGGCCTCGAGCCGGCTGATCGTCGAGGACGGCATCCACGACGCCTTCGTCGCCGCGATGGTGCAAAGGATGAAGGCCTTGCGCGTCGGCCACGCCCTCGACGCCGAGAGCGACATCGGACCCGTGGCGAGCGCGGCGCAACTGGCCCAGAACCTCGACTATGTCCAGGTCGGAGTGGCCGAGGGCGCGCGCCTGGCGACGGGCGGCGAGGTGCTGAACCGCCCGCATGCCGGCCACTACATGGCCCCGGCCCTGTTCGTGGAAACCGACAACGCCATGCGCATCAACCAGGAAGAGATCTTCGGGCCCGTCGCCGGCGTGATCCGCGTCAGGGACTACGAGGAGGCGGTGGCGGTGGCCAACGACACGGAGTTCGGGCTGTCCTCGGGGATCGTCACGCGTTCCCTCAAGCACGCGGCCGATTTCAAGCGGCGCTCGAGCGCGGGCATGGTGATGGTCAACCTGCCGACGGCCGGTGTCGACTACCACGTGCCTTTCGGGGGGCGCAAAGGCTCCTCCTATGGTCCGCGCGAACAGGGAAGCTACGCGCGGGAATTTTATACGGCGGTCAAGACGGCCTACACGCTGGCTTGAACGCAGCGACATGATGATGCATCACGACTACGCAACTCCCAGCCAGAGAGGAACCGTCAGGTGACCCAGCCCAATTCGATCGAGGCGCGCGACATCGCCTATCATCTGCATCCCTATACCAATGCCAAGAAGCACCGCGAGACCGGCCCGCTGGTGATCGAGCGCGGCCACGGCATCTATGTCACCGACAGCAACGGGCACACCTATATCGAGGCCATGGCCGGGTTGTGGAGCGTGGCGCTCGGCTTCAGCGAGAAGCGCCTCATCGCCGCCGCGACGCGGCAGATGGAAACGCTGCCCTTCTACCACACCTTCACCCACAAGTCGCACGGGCCGGTCATCGATCTGGCCGAGCGGATGGTGGGCATGGCGCCGGTGCCGATGAGCAAGGCGTTCTTCACCAATTCCGGTTCGGAAGCCAACGACACGGCGCTGAAACTCATCTGGTACCGCGCCAACGCGCTTGGCCAGCCGCAGCGCAAGAAGGTGATCTCGCGCGAGCGCGCCTACCACGGCGTCACCATCGCGGCGGCGAGCCTGACCGGCCTCGCGGGCAATCACCGTTCCTTCGACCTGCCCATCCCGGGCATCTTGCGGACCGGCTGCCCGCATCACTGGCGCGATGCGGAGGCGGGGGAAAGCGAAGAGGCCTTCGCCACCCGCCGGGCCGAGGAACTGGAGCAGCTGATCCTGCGCGAGGGCCCCGAGACCATCGCCGCGTTCTGGGGCGAGCCGGTGCAGGGTGCCGGTGGCGTCGTCGTGCCCCCGCGCACCTATTGGGAGAAAATCCAGCAGGTCCTGCGCAAATACGACATTCTCTTGGTCGCCGACGAGGTGATCTGCGGCTTCGGGCGCACCGGCCGCATGTTCGGCAGCCAGACCTACGGCATCGAGCCGGATATCATGCTGTTGTCCAAGCAGCTTTCCTCCTCGTATCTGCCGATCTCGGCGCTGGTCGCCAACGAAAGGGTCATCGCCCCGATCGTCGAGGAGAGCGATCGCATCGGCACGCTCGGCCACGGTTTTACCGCCGGGGGGCATCCGGTGGCCGCGGCCGTCGCCCTCGAGACGCTGAAGATCATCGAGGAGCGCGGCCTGGTCGAGCATGCGGCCGCGGTCGGCAACCGCCTGCAGGCGGGACTGGCGGGGCTGCTGGACCATCCCCTGGTCGGGGAAGTGCGTGGTGTCGGGCTGGTGGCGGCGATCGAACTGGTCGTCGACAAGTCTCGCAAGCAGGCGCTGCCGGCTCCCGGCCAGCTCGGCACGCTGGTCAACGCACAGTTGCAGGCGCATGGCGTCATCGGCCGCAACATGCTGGACGCCGTGGCGTTCTGCCCGCCGCTGATCATCACCGAGGCCGAAGTCGACGAACTGGTGGCGCGTGTCCGGCGCGCCCTCGATGCGTCGCTGGCGCTGGCCCGCGCCGCGGCCTGACCGATGTCCAGGCAGGCCTGCCGCACGCCGGCGGGCCTGCCGCAACTCAGCCGTAGAGCACGACCATCAGGGCCCGGGCGGCACCCGCCGCCTCGTTGATGATGGCGTGGTCGACGTCGACGCGGTAGCGCGCCGTCTCCCCCGCCTTCAACTCCTGCCGGCCGAGGCTCGTCTCCACGACGAGGCCGTCGGACAGCGCCGTCAAATGTTCGACCGTGCCCACGGCGTGCGGTGCGCTCTGCAACCGGCAGCGCGGGGCGATGTCGACCTCGTACCATTCGACGCGGCCGGCCGTGGCCGGCGGGCTGAGGATGCGCAGCGTCCACGCCCCATCGGGATCGCGGATCTCGGGGGTGTGCGCGAGGGTCACCAGCTCGAGGCCCCTGTCCTGATGGGCGGCGTCGCCGGCGACGAGTTCGGACAAATCGATCTTGAGCGCCCGGGTCAATGCCCACAGCACCGCGAAGGTGGGGTTGGATTCGCCCCGCTCGATCTGCGAGAGCATGGATTTGGAGACCCCCGACAGCGCCGCGAGACGCTCCAGCGTCAGGTGCTGTGCGCGGCGGTGGCGCTGTATTGCCGGCCCGATCTTGGGCGCGTCCCCCAGAGTCATGGTCGCGGGCGTCCTCCGTTCCTCCCTTCATAGCATCGGCGCGCCGCCGGGCAAGCCGCCGACTTTCCATCACAGTTGACAACAAGTCCAAGATAGCGGAAATTCCGGCATACCGAAAAGGGAGCTGGCACATGCAATCGGCCTTCCTCGCGCATCTGCGCACGACGCTCGCCGGCCTCGAGGCCGATGGCCTGCGCAAGAGCGAACGGGTGCTCACCGGGCCGCAGGGCCGCCGCATCGCGGTCGGCGGGCGCGAACTGGTCAATCTGTGCGCCAACAACTACCTGGGGCTGGCCAACCATCCCGACATCGTCGCGGCCGCCCAGGCCGCGATGGCGGAATACGGCTTCGGCATGGCGTCGGTGCGCTTCATCTGCGGCACGCAGGCCGTGCACCGGCAGTTGGAGCGGGCCATCGCCGACTATGTAGGCAAGGACGACGCCATCCTGTTCGCCGCGTGCTTCGACGCCAATGGCGGGTTGTTCGAGCCGCTGCTGGGGGCGGAAGACGCCATCATCTCCGACGCGCTCAACCACGCCTCCATCATCGACGGTGTACGGCTGTCGAAGGCGCGCCGCTTCCGCCACGCCGCCGGCGACATGGACGAGCTCGAAACGCGCCTCAAGGAGGCGGCGGCCGCGGGCGCGCGCTTCACCCTCATCGTCACCGACGGCGTCTTCTCCATGGACGGCCACATCGCCGACCTGCGTTCGATCTGTGCGCTGGCCGATCGCTACGGGGCGCTGGTGGCAGTGGACGACTGCCACGCCACCGGCCATCTCGGCCCCGAAGGCCGGGGCACGCCCGCGCTCACCGGGGTCGGCGACCGGGTCGACATCATTACCGGCACCTTCGGCAAGACGCTGGGGGGCGCCATGGGCGGCTTCGTGGCTGCCAGCCAGCCGATCGTCGACCTGCTGCGGCAGCGGGCCCGCCCCTACCTGTTCTCCAACAGCCTCGCGCCGGCGCTCGCCGCCGGGGCGCTCAAGGCCATCGAGATCGCGGAAGGTGCGGAGGCCCTGCGGGCGCGGCTGATGCGGCACACGCGGCGCTTCCGCGAGGGCCTGACGCAGGCCGGCTTCACCCTGCTCGCGGGGGAGACGCCGATCATCCCGGTGATGCTGGGCGAGGCGCAACTGGCGCAGCGCCTCGCCGCCGCGCTGGACGAGCGCGGCGTCTACGTCGCCGGCTTCTCCTATCCCGTCGTGCCGCTCGGCAGGGCCCGCATCCGCACCCAGATGTCGGCGGCCCTCAGCGACGACGACGTCGCGTTCGCAATTGCCGCCTTCGCCGATGCGGGCAAGCGGCTCGGCATCATCTGACCCGGAGGATGGACATGAAAGCACTGGTCAAGGCGCGTGCCGAGCGCGGGATCTGGATGCAGGACGTGCCGACCCCCGAAATCGGGCCGGCCGACGTGCTGGTCAAGGTCAGGAAGACCGGCATCTGCGGCACCGACGTGCACATCTACAACTGGGACGAGTGGGCGCAGCAGACCGTGCCGGTGCCGCTGGTCACCGGGCACGAATATGCCGGGGAAATCGCGGCCGTGGGCGCCGAGGTCCGGCACCTGCAGGTGGGCCAGCGGGTGTCGGGCGAGGGCCACGTCGTCGGCCTGCGCAGCCGCGCCGCGCGCGCCGGCAAGTACCATCTCGATCCCGAGACCAAGGGCATCGGGGTCAATCTGCCCGGCGCCTTCGCCGAATATGTGCGCATCCCGGCGTTCAACATCGTGCCGTTGCCCGACAGCGTCGACGACGAGATCGGCGCCATTCTCGATCCGCTGGGCAACGCCGTGCACACCGCGCTCTCCTTCGATATCGTGGGCGAGGACGTCCTCATCACCGGTGCCGGCCCCATCGGCATCATGGGGGCGGCCGTCGCCCGCCATGTCGGGGCCCGGCACGTCGTCATCACCGACGTCAATCCGCAACGGCTCGCCCTCGCCGCGGAGGTGGCCGACGTGGTCCCGGTCAACGTCGCCAGCCAGAGCCTCGAGGAACAGATGCAGCGCCTCGGCATGCGCGAGGGCTTCGACGTCGGGCTCGAGATGAGCGGGGCGCCGCCGGCGCTCGAGCAGATGCTCGATCACATGGTGATGGGTGGCCGCATCGCCCTGCTCGGTATTCCGGCCCGCCCGTTCCCCTTCGACCTGGGCCGGATCGTCTTTCGCATGATCACGCTCAAGGGCATCTACGGCCGCGAAATGTTCGAGACCTGGCACAAGATGCTCGCCATGCTCGAGAGCGGGCTCGACGTGCGCAAGGTCATCACTGGCCGGCTGGCGGCGGCCGACTATGGCGAGGCGTTCGCCCGGGCGGCGGCGGGCGAGCCCGGCAAGATCATCCTCGACTGGTGAGTGGCCGGCCGCGTGCGTCGCCGGGCCCGCGACCGCGGGCCCGCCTCAGGGCATCAGCAGACCGCCATTGACCTCGATCACCTGTCCGGTCACGTAGCCGGAGAGGCCGTTGCAGGCGAGGAACAGATAGGCCCCGACGCAATCGTCGGCCACCCCGAGCCGGCCCATGGGGATCGACTGCTCGAACGCGGCCATCATCTGCGGCTCGGTGTGCCGCTCATGCAGGGGCGTGCGGATGAAGCCGGGCGCCACCGCATTGATGCGGATGCCGCGGCCGGCGAATTCCCTGGCCAGGCCGCGCGTGAGGGTCGACACGCCCCCCTTGGCGGCGGCGTAGGTGACCGTGCCGGGTCCCCCGCCCATGCGTGCCGCCAGCGACGTCGTGTTGATGATCACGCCGCCACCCTGCGCCACGAAGACGGCGAGTGCCGCCTGGCAGGCGAAGAACACGGCATTGAGGTTGAGATCGATGATCCTGCCGTAGAAGTCTTCGGTGATGGCCGCCGTCGGCAACCGCCCGAGGATGGAGCCGGCGTTGTTGACGAGGATGTCCAGCCCGCCGAGCTGCGCGACTGCCTCGGACACGAGCCGGGCGGCGGCGCCGGGCTCGGCGAGGTCCGCCTGCAGCGCAATGGCGCGCCGGCCCAGGGCCCGCATGTGCGCGCACACCCGCTCCGCCTCCTCGGCACTGGCATTGTACTGGATGGCGACGTCGGCCCCGCAGCCGGCCAGTGCCATCGCCACCGCCGCGCCGATGCCGGTGCTGCCGCCGGTCACCAGGACCCGCCGCCCGGCAAGCTCGTCAAAGGCCCGCGGCCAGCCAGTGCTCTCGGTGGGTGTCGCCTGCATGGCGCGTTTCCTCACTCGCTGATGCGGAAATCGCGCTGCAGATCCTGGCGCAGGGACAGGCCCATTCCGGGGACCGCGTCGTCGAGCCCGATGCTGCCCTGCTCGGCGACCGGCTCGCCGTCGAAGATGTACCAGAACAGTTCGTTGCCGACTTCGACCGGCACCTTCGGGAAATACTCCGCCATCGGCGCGGCGACGCTGGCCATGACGACGTGGTAATTGTGCATCTGCCCGGCGTGCGGCACCACGGCGAGCCCGAACGCCTCCGCCAGCGCGCAAATCTTCTGGGCCTGGGTCGGCCCGCCGACACGGTTGGTGTCGAACTGGATGACGTCCATGGCCCGCCGCTCGGCGATTTCGCGGAAGCCGCGCAGGGTGAATTCGTGCTCGCCGCCGGCGATGGGCACCAGATTCATCGCGCGCAGCTCGGCATAGCCGTCGATCTCGTCGGCCCCCAGCGGCTCCTCGAGCCAGCGCAGGTTGTACGGCGCCAATAGCGGCAGCATGCGCCGGGCGTAGTCGAGGGTCCAGCCCATGTAGCAATCGGCCATGACCTCGATGTCGTCGCCGACCGTCTCGCGCACCGTGCGCAGCAGCTCGACATTGCGCCGCATGCCGGCGGCGCCGTCGCGCGGCCCCCAGCCGAAGCGCAGCTTGACGCCGCGGAAGCCGGCAGCGCGATAGGCGGAGGCCTCGAGCGCCAGGTCATCGAGCGGCTGGGCATAGAGGCGGCTGGCATAGACCTCGATGCGATCCTTGAGACGCCCTCCCAGCAACCGGAACACGGGTTGGCGATGGGCCTTGCCGATGGCGTCCCACAAGGCGATGTCGACGGCCGAGATCGCCGCCATGCCGGCGCCCTTGCGGCCGAAGGGCAGGGTCTGGCGATACATGCGTTCCCACAGCCAGGCGACGTCGAAGGCGTTTTCGCCGACGAGGATCGGCTTCAGGTGCCGGTCGATGACCGCCTTGGTGACATGCGGCGAGAGAGCGGCATTGCCCAGGCCGACGATGCCCTGGTCGGTCTCGACCTCGACGACGAGCCAGCCCAGGAAGCTGTAGGCACCGATCCCCACGGCGCGGCGCGCGACGATGTCGGACGCGGTGGTGCAGAAGTTCGGGGGTGGCGAGGCGACGGGGCCCGTCCATTCGAGGACCCGCGCGCGGACATCGAGAATGCGCATGCAGAATGCTCCCGGTTGGTTCGATCAGATGGCAAAGGCCGGCAGGGCGGCGGCATAGCGCTCGGCCCAGGCCAGTCCGGTTGGCGTCGGCGCGAGGAAGGGCGCGCGGTCGTGGACGGGGCCGAGCCCGAGGCGCCGCGCCGTGATGCGCTTGCCGTAGCACAGGAAACTGTCCAGCGACTGCATGACGAACACCGTCATCGGCAGGATCCGGGCATAGAGCCGCTCGGCCTCGCCCTCGCTCGCCTGGTCCCCCTGCTGCATGAGGTCGAAGATCGCCGCCTGGACGTCCGCGCTGTCCATCGCCGGGATCATGCCGGCGCAACCGGCGCGCAGGTTGTCGGTGAGTTCGAGCCCGCCGCGACCATTGAACACCTGCAAGCGATCGCCGACCGCCTCGATGACCGCGTGCGCATACAGGGCCGGGCCTTCGGCCTTGAGCATCGTCACGTTGGGATGGTGATCCGCCAGCCGTGCGATGCCGTCGAGCGACAGGCCGATGCCTAGAAAATCGGGGGCGTTCTGGATGCCGACCGGCACGGCGGCGGCGTCGGCCACCGCACCGAAGAAGCGGATATAGTCGTCTTCGGGCAGCCCCTTGACGGGCGGCGGCTGCACGATCAGGCAGGCGGCCCCCGCCCGCTGCGCGCTTTCGGCGGCGGCAAGCGCCCGCTCGATATCGGCTTCGGCGATGGTGACGGCCAGCGGCAGGCGCCCCGCCAGCGCCCGGCCGACCCAGCCGAGCAGGGCTTGGCGCTCCGCCGCCGACAGCTTGTTGACCTCGGTGCCCAGGCCGAGAACGGCAAGGCCATGGGCGCCGCCGGCCACCGCCGCTTCCACCTGCCGCTCTGCGGCGTCCTGGTCGAGGCGGCCGTGTTCGTCGAAATAGGCGTAGAGCATCGGATAGATGCCCCGCGGCAACGGGGCACGGCGGATGTCAGGCATAGTGGCGCTCCGGCAGGCCGACGCGGGCCCGCAGTTCGGGATCACGGATGGACAGTTCTCGGCCGGCCAGGTCGCCGGCGTCCGGGCGCATCAGCCAGGCCACCGCCCGGGCCGGCAGCGCCGGCGGCAACAGGTCCTGTTTCGGCAGCTGGGCGACGTAGCCCACGCCGGTCTCGCGGATCTGGGCGACCATGCCGGTATCGACCGCGCCGGGCTGGAAGCCGTAGACGCGTATGCCGGTATTGGCGGTCTCCTCGGCGAGATTGCGCAACAGCGCCAGCGTCGCCGCCTTGCTGGCGCAATAGGCCGACCAGCCTTCGAGCGGCCGGTGCGCGGCGCCCGACGAGAGGTTGACTATGACGCCGCTGCCGCGCGGGCGGAAGGCGCGCAGGGCGGCGCGGCAGCCGTGGTAGGTGCCGACGATGTTGACGTGCGCGGCGCGGGCCCAGGCGGCCGGATCGGTCTCTGCGAGGCGCGCCAGCGGTTCGACGATCGCCGCGTTGTTGACGAGGTGGTCGAGGCGCCCGAACCGGTCGATTGCCTTGGCCACCGCCGTCTCGACGGCCGCCGCGTCGGCGACGTCGCAGGCGACGGCCAGGGCATGCCGTCCCTGGGCGTGCAGCTCTCTCGCCACCGCCTCGACCGCCTCGAGCCGGCGCGAGGCCAGCACGACCGCGGCGCCGTCGCCGGCCAGCGCTGCCGCGATCGCGGCGCCGATGCCCTGGGAGGCGCCGAGGACGAGCGACACGGTGCCGGTCAGCGGTGCCATGTCAATTGAACACCAGCGAGGGCAACCACAGGGTCAGGAAGGGTACGTACCCGACCAGCAGCGTTGCCACCGCCCACCACAGGATGAACGGCATCAACATGCCGAAGGTCTTGCCGTACTCGATTCCGGCAATGCGGCAGGCGACCATGGCGAGGATGCCGACCGGCGGCGTCAGCCCGCCGAGCACGAGGGACATGAGGGTGAAGATGCCGAACTGGATGTCGTGGAAGCCGTAATGCGCCACCATCGGCATCAGGATGGGCGTGACGAGGATGAGGGCCGACACGGTCTCGACGAACATGCCGAGCACGAGCAGCACGAAAAAGATCAGCAGCATGGCCAGGTGCGGGTCGTCGGTGATGGCCGACAGCAGGTCGAGCGTGGCCTGGGCGAAGCCGCTGGACACCAGCACGTAGCTGAACAGCGAGGCGCCGGCGAGCGTGAGGAGCGCGCTCGCGGTGGTGACGCCGGCACTGAGCAGCAGGTTGTAGACGCCGCCGGCGTTGTGGCGGCGCGTGGCGATGCCGTAGAGCAGCGCATAGGCGACGGCGACGGCGCCGGCCTCCGTGGGTGTGAAGATGCCCGACAGGATGCCGCCGACGATGATGACCGGCACCGCCATGGCCGGCGCCGCGTCGCGGGAGGCCTTGGCGCGCATTTTCCAGCCTTCGCGCGGCATCGCCGTGGCGCCGCCCTTGGTGGCCATCACGCGGGCGAGGATCATGATGCCGATGCCGGCGAGGATGCCGGGAATGGCGCCGGCCAGGAACAGCGCGCCGATGGAGATGCCGGTGATCGAACCGTAGATGACGGCGATGACGCTGGGCGGGATGATCGGGGCCATCAGCGCGGCGCACGAGGTGATGGCGACCGAATAGCTCTTCTTGTAGCCCTCGCGGGTCATCGCCGGGATCATCATGGAGCCGATGGCCGAAAGGTCGGCGAGCGAAGAGCCCGACAGCGCCGCCATGAACATGTTGGACAGGATGTTGGCCTGGGCGAGGCCGCCCTTGAAATGCCCCATCATCGAGCGCGAGAAGCGCACGATGCGCTCGGTGATGCCGCCCGAGTTCATCAGTTCGCCGGCGAGGATGAACAGCGGCACCGCCAGCAGCGCGAAGCTGTCGAGCGAGGCAGTGATGCGCTGCGGCACGATGAGCAGCGTCTGGCCGCTGGCCAGGGCAATGGCGGCGATCGCCGACAGCCCCATGGAAAAGGCGAGCGGCAGCCCGATGGTGAGGAAGAGTGCGAAGCAGACGAACAGGACGAGGATCACAGCGCCGGCTCCTCGCGCCCGCGGCCGCCGGGCAGGAACGTGCCCGCGACGAGATGAACAAGGGTGAAGAAAGCCATCAGCACGCAGCCGACGGGGATGGCGGCGTAGACATACATCATGGGGATCTGCGAGGCGGGCGAACGCATCAGGCGCAGGCGGTAGAGATATTCCCAGCCGTACCAGGCGACGATGGCGCAGAAGAGCAGGATCAGCAGCCCGGAGGCCCAGGCGACGAGGCGATAGGTGCGCGCCGACACCGCTTCGCGCAGCGGGTCGAGGGCGATGTGGGCGTTGCGGTCCGTGGCCAGCGCGGCACCGAGCATGACGCCCCACAGCAGGCCGTAGCGTACGAGCTCTTCGGACCAGATCAGCGAGGAATTGAGGACGTAGCGGTAGAAGACCTGGGCACAGATGATCAGCGCGTAGCCGAAGACCACGGCAGCGACCGTCGCCTCCAGTGCATGGCGGACGAGGCGGACCGGCAGCGCTTGCGCCAGGGTGTTTGCGGGCGTCGTGGGATGGTCAGGCATGTGGTGCCTCATCTCTGCGTGCGAAAATCATGACCGCTCGAAACCTATGCCGAGAAAGCGGGCGAGCAGTTCCAGCCGGGCGGCGTGCCGGCCCGGTACGAGCGCTCCGTGATGCGTCGCCCCGGCCTCCGCCCAGCGGCCGAAGGCGCGCCGCATGGGCCTCGTATCGGCGCGAAACCAGGCCGAGGACACGGTCAGCGCGACCTCGGGGGGGTCGAGGACCTCCCCTTCCATGGCGAGCAGCACGAATCCCCCGCGGGCCTCGGCCCGCGGCGAGAAGCCGATCAGCGTGGCATCCCCCGGCCGGAGCGTCTGGCGCACCGAGCAGCCGGGCGCGCGGCGCCCGGAATCGGCCCCCGAGGCGAAGACGCGGCACTGGGCCGGAGTCTCCGACCAGCCATAGTCGCCCTCTCCGGTGTTGGCACACAGGAAGGCATCGCGGCTGCTGTCGATGGCGTCGAGTTCGCAGTACAGCGCCGCCCCGCCGAGCGCCTTGCCGATGGCCATGGCGATGGCGGTGATGAGGTCGCCGGTGCAGGCGAACGGCGTGCCCAGGCTGGTCG
>NZ_DASWVV010000209.1:0-4096 GCF_036406155.1 Devosia sp.
GAACCCGATCCGCTGGTGCAGGCGCAGGCCGATCTCGCCACCGCGGTCGAGCTCTACACCGTCGGCGTCGGCCAGCTCCAGGCCGGTGACCCCGCCGGCCAGTCGACGATCGAGGCGGCCAACGCGCAGATCGGCGACATCTGCACCAGCCTCGGCTTCGCCACGGTGGAAGAGTGCCTGGCCCAGTTCGGCCTGACCCTGCCGGAACTGCCGGCCACCCCGGTTACCCCGGCCGCCGCGCCGGAGACC
This sequence comes from Devosia sp., assembly GCF_036406155.1. Classification (GTDB taxonomy): domain Bacteria; phylum Pseudomonadota; class Alphaproteobacteria; order Rhizobiales; family Devosiaceae; genus Devosia_A. The sequence goes on from NZ_DASWVV010000209.1 coordinate 250, forward strand.
CCGCTGGAGCAGCTGCCGGGCGCCGATGCCGAGGTCACGCCCCAGGCCGTCGAGGTCCTGCCCGAGGCGGTGCCGCCCGCGGAAGCCGCCCCGGTACTCGACAGCGCCAAGGATGTGCTGGCGCTTGAAGCGGCGCCTGCGCCCGAAGGCCAGCCGGCCGAGCCGGCAGCCGAGCCGCCGGCCGTGCCGGCGACCCAGGAGCCGCCGCCGCCCCCGCCGACCAGCGACGTCGAAGCCCAGGCCGACATCATCCCGGTCGAGGTGCAACCGATGTCGGAGGTCAAGGGCGAGCAGGTGGCGGTCGAGGCGCTGCCGACCGTCGAAGTGCCGCAGAATGTCACCATCATCAACAACGTCACCAACGTGACGAACAACGTGAACGTCACCAACAACACGACCAACGTCACGAACAACACCACCAACGTCGCCAACACCAACTTCACCAACAGCGGCTTCATCTTCCAGGTCGGCGTCAATCTGGTGATCAACAACCCGGGCCAGGAAATCGACCGCCTCTACGACGATACCGACGAGGTCTACTACGAGAACCTGCGCAACGGCCGCGTGAAGGAGACCATCGTCCGTCCGAACGGCGTGCAGATCGTCACCGTTCGCAACCGCTACGGCGAGATCCTGAGGCGGTCGCGCATCATGCCGGACGGCCGCGAATACGTCCTCGCCTACTACAACGAGGACGAGTACGACGACGAACTCGTCGACTGGCGCGATCCGGGCGACGACCTGCCGCCGCTGCGCCTGACCATCCCGGTGCGCGACTACATCCTCGACGCCGACGCGGCGGACGAGGACGAGGTCGAGCTGTTCCTCGCGCAGCCGCCCGTGGAGCAGGTGCGCCGCATCTACTCCATCGAGGACGTCAAGCGCTCGGCCCGCATCCGCGACAGCGTGCGCCGGCTCGAGGTCGGCGGGCTGACCTTCGACTCGGGCAAGGCGACGATCGCGCGCAGCCAGGTCGGGGCGCTCAGCAAGGTCGCCAACGCCATGCTGGCCATGCTCGAGAACAACCCCGGCGAGGTGTTCCTCATCGAGGGCCATACCGACGCGGTGGGCTCGGACACGTCCAACCTCGTGCTCTCGGATCAGCGGGCCGCCACCGTCGCCCGTATCCTGACCGACTTCTACGACATCCCGCCGGAAAACCTGGTGACCCAGGGCTATGGCGAGCGCTACCTCAAGGTGCGGACGCAGGAGGCCGAACGGCTCAACCGCCGCGTCACCATCAAGCGCATCACGCCGCTGGTGACCGTCGCCAGCAACTGAGGCGCCAGCCTCGACCGAACGCAGGGGCCGGGAGCGATCCCGGCCCTTTCTATTCGCGCCCGCCCGCCTCCCCGGCGACCAGCGCCTCCAGCCGCACGGCGTCGAACTGCTTCAGCCAGCGCATGGCGACGGCGTGGATGGGCACCGGGTTGAGATAGTGCCGCTTCTCCCGCCCCTGCCGGGTGGCGAGCACCAGGTTGGCCGCCTCCAGCACCTTGAGATGCTTGGTGACCGCCTGCCGGGTGATGGCCAGCCCCTGGCACAATTCGGCCAGCGTCTGGCCGTTGCGCCGGCGCAGCCGGTCGAGCAGCGCCCGGCGGTGGTCGTCGGCCAGCGCCTCGAACACGGTATCCCGGGCCACCCGACTCATCACCACTCCTCGTACGCGTACTTCGCCCGCCGGCCAGAATGGCAGATTCGGCCTGCTTCCGGCGCGCATTCAGGCGTGGAAAGCGGTGCCCGTCCGCCGGCACTGGGGGCTTGTGTCGCCTCGGCGATCTTGTATCTCTGCCCAGTCCCCCGGAGGTCGTCGATGCCCGAACGCCGCAAGGCCCTGTTTACAGCGCCGCCCGCCTCAATGCGGAACCACGCCGCGTGACCGCCGCCGCCCAACCCCTCGCCGCTCCGCGCGCCGAACTGCGCTGGCTGCCCTTCGCCGCGGTGGCAGGCTTCTTCCTCGTCCTCAAGGCGATGATGTCGGCGGTGATGAGCCCCATCGGCGACGAGGCCTATTACTGGCTCTGGGGGCAGCATCCCGACCTCTCCTATTTCGACCATCCGCCGCTGCATGCCTGGCTGCTGCGACTCATGCAGGCGCTGTTTGGCTGGAACCTGTTCAGCCTGCGCATCCTGACCTGGGCGACGCTGCTGGCGACGCTGGCCGTGTTCTGGTCCTGGGCGGGACGCCTCGCCCCCACGGACCGGCCCAGCCATTTCTGGCGCATGACCGCCATCTACCTCGCCTCCCCGCTCTTTCTGGGCATGACCACCATCGCCTTCAACGACCATCTGATGATGGCGCTGGTGGTGCTTTCGGCCCACGCCATGCTGCTCTTTGCCGAGCGCTGGGAGGCGCACGGCCGGGGTTACCGGCTGCTCTACCTGTCCGCCCTGCTGCTCGGCCTCGCCGTCCTCAGCAAGTACAACGCCGTCTTCCTCGGCCTCGGCTATGCCGTCTTCATCTTGCTGCGCCCGGCGCTGCGGCCGCTGCTGGCGACGCCTCACCTGTGGCTCGCCGGGCTGCTGAGCATCGCCGTCCAGGCCCCGGTGTTCTGGTGGAATTTCGCCGCCGGCTTCGCCTCTTACCGCTTCCATTTCACCGAACGCTGGAACGGCCCGCTGCGGCTGAGCTGGGAAGCGCCGGTCCTGTTCGTCATCGTCGCGCTCATCGTCGTCTCGCCCTTCGCCGCGGTCGGTGTCGTGCGCTACCTGCGCCGGCGGCCCGACGGCGCCTTCGCCGTCCGCGCCCGGCAGCTGGCCGGGGCTGTATTCGCCGTTTCCTCGCTGGCCATGCTCGTGCTCGCCAGCTTCGCCGAGGTCTTCTTCTACTGGAACATCGTCGCCTTCATCCTCGTGCTGCCGCTCGCGGTCGATGCCATCGGCCGGCGCTGGCTGTTCTGGCTGCACATGCTCTATGGCGCCGGCATGGCGCTGCTGCTGGTGTTCAACCAGCTGGTGGCGCCAGTGGGCAATGTCTTCGGCGCCTATGACTGGACCATCTCGTCGACCTACGGCTGGGACCGCATCGGCCGCGAGGTGGAGGCCGTGCGCGCCGAGCACCCGGAGGCCTTCGTCGCCACCAGCTTCTACACCACCGCCGCGCAACTGGGCTTCGCCATCGGCGACGCCGAGGTGACCGCCCTGTCGCCGCGCCACGACCAGTTCGATTTCTGGTTCGACCCCGAGGCGCACCGCGGCGACGACGCCGTCATCGTTGCCGACCGCGTCTACACGGTCGACCACGCCGCCCGCCTGTTCGACAGCATCGTTCCCGTCAGGCAGGTCGAGATCACGAGTTTCGGGCGGGTGATCTACGCGCCCACCATCTACCTCGCCCGCGGCTTTCGGCCCCCCGCGGCACAATAGGCCGGCGCGCGGCAACCGCGCCCGGTGGCAACGGAACGAATCCGGCAAGCTGGCGTTCTTAGGCCATACGAAGCTTGACACAGGAGCTTACCATGGCTGCACCCGAACGCGATACCGTCTACACCACCGACGGGACCAACCGGTCCGTCTACACCCGCGAATCCAGCTCGACGGGTTGGTTCGTGGGAATCATCGTCGCGTTGGCTCTACTCGCGATCGGCTATCTCGTGTTCTCGGCCAATTCGGGCCCGTCCACCACCTCGACCGAGGTGAACGTCCCGGCCGTGACCGCGCCGACCGACACGACCACGACGCCGATGACCCAGGCTCCGGCGGCGACCGAGCCCGCCCCGATGACGGAAGCTCCCGCCGCGACCCAGCCGGCCCCGGCTACGGAAGCACCCGCGGCGACCGAGCCGGCGCCCGCGACCGAGGCCGCTCCGGCGACCGAGCCCGCCCCGGCACCCGTCCAGTAAGGGTT
>NZ_DASWVV010000210.1:0-2009 GCF_036406155.1 Devosia sp.
GAGCTCGGAGGCATGGCGGCGCACGGAGGGCGAGGCCAGCGGCTTGCCGACGGCGGTGACATCCGCCTCCACGCGCGCGGGTTTCGGGGGTTCACTCCTTCCCTCTGCCCGGTCTTCACTCCTTCCCCCTCCGGGGGAAGGTGGGGATGGGGGCACCGCCGGCGATTCGGGCTGTGCCGGCACGTTCCCCCTCCCCTGCCCAGCGGGGGTGGGAGATGAAGAACCCTCGACCTCGATGCGGATCAGCTCCGAGCCGACGGCCATCAACTGCCCGACCTCGCCACCGAGGGAGAGCACCTTGCCCGCGACCGACGAAGGAATCTCCACCGTCGCCTTGTCGGTCATCACGTCGGCCAGGCCCTGGTCCTCCACCACCTCGTCGCCGGGCTTGACGTGCCACGCCACGAGCTCGACCTCGGCGATGCCTTCCCCGATGTCCGGGATCTTGATGACGTGGACGCCCATCAGTCCACCATCACGCGTTTCATCGCCGCGGCGACGCGGGCCGGGCCCGGGAAATAAGCCCACTCCTGCGCGTGCGGGTACGGCGTGTCCCAACCCGCGACGCGCTCGATCGGCGCCTCCAGGTGGTAGAAGCAGTTCTCCTGCACCAGCGAGACCAGCTCCGCGCCGAAGCCGCTGGTGCGCGTGGCCTCGTGGACGACGACGCAGCGGCCGGTCTTCTTGACCGATTCGACGACCGTGGGCAGGTCCATCGGCCACAGGCTGCGCAGGTCGATGATCTCCGCGTCGACGCCGGCCTCGCGCGCGGCGGCCTCGGAGACGTAGACCATCGTGCCGTAGGTGATCACCGTCAGGTCCTTGCCGGGACGGAACACCGACGCCTTCTCGAGCGGCACGGTGTAGTAGCCTTCCGGCACCTCGCCCATCGGGTGCGCCGACCAGGGCACGAGCGGCCGGTCCGGGTAGCCGTCGAAGGGGCCGTTGTAGATGCGCTTGGGCTCCAGGAAGATGACCGGGTCGTCATTCTCGATGCACGAGATGAGCAGCCCCTTGGCGTCATACGGGTTGCTGGGCATCACCGTGCGGATGCCGCACACGTGCGTGAACAGCGCTTCCGGGCTCTGGCTGTGCGTCTGCCCGCCGTAAATGCCACCCCCGCAAGGCATGCGGATGGTGAGCGGCGCGGTGAAGTCGCCGGCCGAACGGTAGCGCATGCGCGCCGCCTCGGAGACGATCTGGTCGGAGGCCGGGTAGAAGTAATCGGCGAACTGCACTTCGACCACGGGACGCAGCCCGTAGGCCGCCATGCCGATCGCGGTGCCCACGATGCCGCCTTCGGAGATCGGCGCGTCGAACACGCGCGACTTGCCGTACTTGGCCTGCAGCCCTTCGGTGCAGCGGAACACGCCGCCGAAATAGCCGACGTCCTGCCCGAAGACGACGACGTTGGGGTCGCGCTCGAGCATCAGGTCCATCGCCGAGCGCAGCGCCTGGATCATCGTCATGCGGCGCGTGGCGGTGCCCGCCGTGGCCGCCAGTTCCTTGTCGCGCGCGTTCACGGCTTCTCCTGCAGCATCTGCTCACGTTGCCGGCGCAGGTGCTCCGGCATTTCCTTGTACACGTCCTCGAACATCGACGCCGCGTCGGCCATGCGGCCGTCGGCCAGCGAGCCGTAGCGTTCCGCCTCCTTCAGCGCCGCGCCCACCTGGGCTTCGAATTCCTTTTGCGTCGCGACGTGCTCCTCGTCCGACCACGCGCCCAGCTGGACCAGGTGCTGCTTGAGCCGCGTGACCGGGTCGCCGAGGGGGAAGTGCGACCAGTCGTCGGCCGGGCGGTAGCGCGAGGGATCGTCGGACGTCGAGTGCGGGCCGCCCCGGTACGTCACCCACTCGATCAGCGTCGGGCCGAGGTTGCTGCGCGCGCGCTCGGCGGCCCAGCGCGAAGCCGCGTACACGGCCAGGAAGTCGTTGCCGTCCACCCGCAGCGAGGCGATGCCGCAGCCCACGCCGCGCGCGGCGAACGTCGTCGCCTCGCCGCCGGCGATC
>NZ_DASWVV010000211.1:0-11677 GCF_036406155.1 Devosia sp.
GGCCAGGCCCGCTAGGGCGGCGACGACCGCCGCGAGGACCCAGGCGAGGCGCTGCGTCGCGGCGCCGGCCAGCAGGGCGGCATGGATCGGTGCCAGCAGCGCCACGGCGAGGCCGAAATCGGCCATCGCCGGGTCGGCGACGGCCAACAGCGCGCCGGCCAGCAACAGGCCCCAGGCCTGGCTGGCGGCCGCAGCCTCGTGCCGGTCACGCTGGTGCAGGGCCAGGCTGATGACGCCGGCGGCGAGCCCGCTCATGCACAGGGCGAAGCCAAGGGAGCTGCCCTGCAGGAGGGCATGGAGCGCGAGCGGCGTCCCGAGGGCGCCGGCGGCCAGCAGGATGCGGGCGCTGACGCCGATGCTGGCGCGCCGCTGCGTCTCCGGGCGGCTCGTATCGCGAACCGGCTGGGACGCCCGCCGCGCGGCAAGCACTGGGGAGAGGCTACGCATTACAGAACTCGCTTCCCGGCGCGTATTGTGGTTGCAGCGAACCTTCCATCGAAGACCTAAGACGGGCTTAAGGAAAGGGGCGCCCTGCCCCCGCCGGCCCCGCTTTGCCCGTGCCTTTCCGTCGCTTTCTGGGGTTAGCGTAAACAACTCGTTGAGTACGTTGCCTGGGCGGAAACGGCTGCGGCGCGGAGGCTCGCGACCCGCCGCCGCGCGACCTCCGGCATTTGAATAAAACTTTACGCATCGCCCGAAAGCGCCCTTAAGGCGGCGGGGGCGACCCTCTCGGCGACGCAAGACGATCGGCCCCATCGGCCCCAGCGGCGAGGACGACACCATGTTCATTCTGCGCTCGGCCTTCTGGCTGACCCTCGCCTTCCTGGTGATGGCGCCGAAATCCGTGGACCTCGGGGCGGCGGCGGGCGACCTGTCCGGCCGGGCGGTGGCGGCGGGCCAGCAGCTTGTCGTCGACCATCTGCTTGCGGACGCTTGCGCCAGCGCCGAATGCCTCGGCGCCAAGGCGCTCGTTGCCGTCACGCGCGATTCGTCCCGGCCTGTCGGCCCCACCATGCAGGATTCGCCGACCGGTCCGGTGCCGCACCCGCGGCCGCGGCCGGATTGGCTGGGATGACGCCAGGGACGGCAGCCGCATCGCCCCCTGGCCGGGCCGCAAGCATGCACCCCCGGGCTTGCGGCCCGATTCTGTCCTTCTATCCGCAGGCCCGATGCACTATCTAGGACGCATGAGCGAGCCACAGGCCTTCCGGGACATCGCCGACAACCTCTCCTTCCTCGACGATTGGGAGGACCGCTACCGCTATCTCATCGAGATCGGCCAGGAGTTGCCGCCGCTGACCGAAGCCGAGCGCAACGCCGAGAACAAGGTGCATGGCTGCGTGTCGCAGGTCTGGCTGGTCTCCGAGCGCGACGGCGACGTGCTGCGCTATCGCGGCGAGTCCGACGCCATGATCGTCAAGGGCCTCGTCGCCGTCCTGATCGCGCTCTATTCGGGCCGGCCCGCCGCCGAGATCGCGGCCACCGACGCCATCGCCATCTTCGACGGCATGGGACTGCGCGAGCACCTCACCACGCAGCGCTCCAACGGGCTGGTGGCCATGGTCCGGCGCATCCGCGAAGAGGCCAGGGCCGCCCTCGCGGCCTGAGCAACTCCCTCACTCGAAGCGCAGTGGCCGGGCCCCCTCGTCCAGCCAGGCGTGGCGCCGCGACGACGCGCCCCCGACCGCCAGCGGCGCGAGGCCGTAGTGCTGCGCCAGCTGCTCGAGGCCGATGCGCAGCACCAGCTTGGCGCTGCGCCGCGGCCAGCCGCGTTCCGCCTCCACCAGCTGCAGGCCCTTGAGCAGCCCGCACACGTCGAGCACGACGCCGGCGCAATCGGCCGGCAACACCCGGTGGATTTCGGCCAGCGCGGCGCGGGCGTCGGCGGCGAGTTCGCCGATCTCGGCGGGCCCGCGCCTCCCGCCCCGCGCCGCCCGGTGCGCGCCGCTGTAATTCATGGTGAGCCGCGGCATGAGCCGGGCCTGTTCCGCCAGCCGGCGCACCCGTTCGCCCGCCTCCACCTGGTGGCGCTGCAGAAAGGGGGCCGTTTCCCCGTGCGCGGCGATGGCAAGCCGGCCCAGGGGGCTCTCGGCAAGGTTGATCAGCGTGCCGTCGGCGGTGCGCATGTCGGTGCGGTGCCGCGCCGCCGCGTCGCCTGCCGCGAGCAGTTGCCGCTTGAGCCAGGACAGCGCCTCCGCCGTCGCCCGGCAGCCGCCCGCCCCCAGGCTGAGGACGCCCTGGGCGACGAGGTCGCGCACCGCGCTGTCGGCGAGGGTGACGGTGCCGCCGGCACCCGTCGCCTCGTAGCCGCCGGCCGGCCGGGGTCTGGCTTCGCCGGCGGTGATCACGGCGCGCACGAAGCGGACGGCGCGGCGGCTAGCCGGCGGCATGGTGCACATTCCTGCCCGCGAGCGGCGCGATCTCGGCCTCGAGCGCGGCCACCTCGTCGTCGAATTGCACGTCGTCGCGCCGGTCCTCGATCCGGGCGCAGGCATGGGCGACGGTGGTGCGGTCACGCCCCAGGGCGGCGCCGACCTCGGAATAGGAGCGGCTGAGGACGACGTGCATGAGGTACATCGCCAGCATCCGCGCCTCGGCGACGCCCGCCTCGCAGCGCGAGCGATGCAGGAGCCGGGCCAGCGGCACGCCCCGCCGTTGCGCGACGATGCGCACCACCGCCGCCGTGGCGCCGTCGTCCCCCGCAAGCGGGCGGCCGAAGCAGCAAACCCTCCCCTCGCCGACGCTTTCGGCGGCTGCCCGCCGCTCCCTCGCCACCGACTCGCTTCGCATGTTCCCGCCTCATCTCCAGATAGGACATTATTCCCAACTCTGGCATGAGGGAAGGCACGCGGGGACAACTCGGGGGGGACCACCTGCACCGCTACCTTGCCGGGTTCGATTTCCGCTACAACCGCCGCGCCGCGCTCAAGATCAACGATGCCGAGCGCCACGGCATGCTGCTCGCAGCCATCGGTGGAAAGCGCCTCACCTATCGGCGGATTGGTGAAGCCCATCACGCCTAAGCAAAAGGCGCGAAAGCTCTCGCGACTGCGAAAGAGACAGAAGAAGCCCGCAAAATAGGCCGTCCCGTTCCAGCAGCAGCCCGACAGACGATTCGCATGTCGGGGTGCACACTTGTATCGTTCCGTTCATCGCATGGAGAGTCGCAACGGGGGTTTCGGCCATGGGTGCCATCGATGATTTTATGAAGATGCTGGACCGCATTCCCATCTGGAAGCGGTTGGGCGAAGTTCCGAGCGAGGTCTACGATCTCAAGCGGCGTGTTGCTGATCTAGAGGAGAAGCTGGGCGGCAAGTGGCCCGCTGAAGTGTGCCGCTACTGTGGTGAACGGGCGGTGCGCCTGATGGACCATCGCGGACCGGATGCACACGGCATAATCACCGAGTTGTGGACTTGCGGGGCTTGTCAGCAGACGGACCGTAGACCCGTGAAGCCGCGCTAGTTTCATCCTTCGGCTTATGCGGCTTCGGCGGCGTGCTGAGCAGCCGCTTTAGCGTCTCGTTGAATTTGGCTTCGTCGTCGTTCTCAGGATCAGTCATGGCACCCCAAGATGCTTTCCGTAGCCTGCCGCCAGAGATTCGTGCGATGGCTCTTGCAGGCCACTACCTCCAATCCTTTGCACTGATGGAGGCTCAACTCAACGACACGATCGCTTCCGCACTTAAACTCGACACTCCGCAAAAGCTCATCGTCTGCAAGAACATTCAATTCCGCGACAAGCAAAAGATCATTCGGACGCTTGTGAGTTCGTCGTTCATGCCTCCCGCTGAGAAGGCCGAGTACGACAAACTCCTAATTCGTATGGGCGAGCTATCTAACGACAGGAATATGGTCGCCCATGACCTTTTCCTAGCACCAGAGAAAGAAGGCGACATCGAGTTCCTGGTGACCAAAGCGACCGGTAAACTGCAGTTCCCAGAAACCGTTTGGACGGTGGACGAGGTTGAACAGAAGTGCGACGAACTTGCGGGAGTTCAGGGGAAACTGAAGGCCCTTTCAGGCCGCCTTTCTTATGCCGATGTGATTAGGGCGCTAGTTGAACAGGAGGATCGAAAGGCGCGGGGCATAGCGCTTGAGCAGATGCCCATTTCAGCACTCTTTGGGCTAGTCCCTCCAGATCAGGGAAGCCACCTGCCTCCATCAGATCCAGAGTCCCACCCTCAAGAGACCACAAACGCCACAACTCTCGAAACTCCTCAAGAGCCTCTGGAGTAAGCATCTCCTCTAACGCCGGCCTGTCCGCCGAATCACTACCCTGCTTCGTCATGCTTTGTCACGTATATAATTAGGACATTATTCCTACCTCTGGCATGAGGGAAGGCATGCGGGGATAACTCGGCGGGTTCGGGGTACCCACCATAACCAAACGGCCACCCTGGGGTGGCCGTTGGTCGGCAGTTCGCGCCGGAGTTCGGCGGCTACTTGCTCGTCTTGCGGCCGAGGCCGTTATCCTTGGCCAGCCGCGAACGGGTGGCGGAATAGTTGGGCGCGACCATCGGATAGTCGGCCGGCAGGCCCCACTTCTCGCGGTACTCTTCCGGCGAGAGGTTGTAGTGGGTGCGCAGGTGCCGCTTGAGGGACTTGAACTTCTTGCCGTCCTCGAGGCAGACGATGTAGTCGGGCGACACCGACCGGCGCACCGGTACGGCGGGCTTCAGTTCCTCGACCGGTTCCTGCAGGCCGGGGGACTGCAGGCCGCGCAGCGCGGCGTGCACGTCGCTGATCAGCTTGGGCAGATCAGTCACGCTCAGCGCGTTATGGCTGACATAGGCGCAAACGATATCCGCGCTGAGATCAATGAGATCGTTGTCAGCCGCTAGTACGTTGGCTGTCATGTCGTTCATCAACGGGTCCTTTTCTTCGTTCTTGAGGGCTGGGTGGGGGTGGTCCGCCTGACCGCAGGTTTATGGTCAATTTCTACTGTTTGCAACCATACTAACGCACTATAGCGGCCGGCAACTAAATGATCAGTAATACTTCGCTCACTCCGACATTTCTTTTTCGAGGTCGTTCACGTTATTGGCAATGATCGGCTTGTAACCGGCGCGATACGCCGCTTTGGCAAGTAGATGTGCCGAGACGGGTGTGGTCAACAGCAGGAACAACACCCCGAGCACTGCGCGTATGATTACCGATCCGTCACCGGATTCGATCGCCATTGCCAGCAGCACCAGCCCGGCGCCGACGACGCCGGCCTTGGAGGCCGCGTGCATGCGCGTATAGAGGTCCGGCAAGCGCAGGACACCGACCGCCGCAAGTAGACTGAATACTGCACCAGCCGCCATGAAAGCAGCAGCGACATATTGTTGCAGGGCCAGCATCACCGCGGGGCCTCCCCCGAATTAGCGCCGGATTTCTCGGCTTGCCGAAGAAGATAGCGGGCAAGGGCCACGGTCGACAGAAACCCGAGCAGCCCGATCGAGATGGCGATGTCGAGATACAGCGAAAACCCGGTCCGGATGGCGATGGCGGCAATAAAGCCGATCGCGAGGACGGTAAGCAGGTCCAGCGCCAAAATCCGGTCGGCCAGCGTCGGCCCGCGGATGAGCCGGGCGACGGTGAGCAGCAGCGCCACCAGCAGGATGCCGAGCGACAGCGTCGTCGCGTGCTGCAGCACTTCACCGCCGCTCATCGCAGCGTCCCCATGACCCTGGCCTCGAAGCCACTGGCGATGTCCTCGATCAGCGCCTGCCGGTCGGCGACGTCGATGGCGTGCACGAACAGCGTCCGCCGGTCCTCCGAGACGGCCACGCTCAGCGTCCCGGGGGTCAGGGTGATGAGGTTGGCGAGCAGGGTGATCTGCGCGTCGCTGGTGACGGTCAGCGGGAAGGCGACGATGCCAGGCCGCAGGTGCGCGTCCAGGTCGCGGCGCACCACCAGGCGGGCCACCTTCAGCGCGCTGGCGAACAGCTCGTAGACGAACAGCAGGGCGAGCGAGCCGGCGCGCCGCAGCCACGGCAGCAGTCCCGGCCCGACTACCCTGTCGCGCACCAGGAACAGGGCCGCACCGGCGATGGCGGCGCCGAAGGCCAGGTTGAGCAGTGACAGGTTGCCGGTGGCAAAGGCCCAGCCGAAGGCGAGCGCGATGGTCATCAGGGCGAGGCTCATGACATCCCTCCCAGGCGGGTCGCATCGATATAGTTCTGCGGCGCGAGCAGGTCGCGGGCGGCGGCGCGGCCGGCTTCGAGCAGCGGGTTGGGCAACAGCGCCACCGCCACCACCACGCCGGCGAGCACCGCGGTGGGCACGAGGCCCAGCCAGGTCTCGCGCCGGGTGAGCGGGCGCAGCGCCGGGTTCGGAACCTCCGACTGCGCGCCCTCCGGCCCCTCGCGCCAGAAGATATGGGCCCACAGCCTGGTGCCGGCGATGGTGGTGAGGAAGGCGTTGAGCAGCACGGCGGCCGCCAGCCCCACGCCCCACCAGTCGAGCGGCGCGCCCGGCGCCCCGGCAAGGCCGGAGGCATCGAGGCTGCCCTCCAGCAGCAGCAGCTTGGGCCAGAAGCCGAGGCTGGGCGGGATGCCGGAAATGCTCAGCACCAGCACGAGGAAGATCAGCGACAGCGGGCTGCTGGCCGCGTACAGGCCGCCCATGCGGCGCGTGTCGGTCTGCCCGCTGGCCTTCTCGATCAGCCCCGCCACGAGATACAGCGCCGTCACCGTCAGCATGGCGTGCAGCACGTAGACGGCCGACCCGGCGAGGCTGGCGGGTCCGGGCACGGCGATGCCGACCAGCGTCGCGCCGACGCCCCCGATCAGCATGAAGCCGATGGCCCGGCGCAGGTTGGTCTCGGCGATCGCGCCGAGCGGCGCCAGCACGAGGGTGAGGATCGCGGCCAGCGCGATTGCCGGCGCCAGCACCTCGCGGCTCGCCGGCAGCAGCATCACCAGGCTGCGCAGCAGCGCGTAGACGCCGACCTTGGTGAGCAGCCCGCCGAGCAGCGCCGAAACGGCGGCCGGCGGCGCGTGATAGGAGGCGGGCAGCCAGGTGTTGACCGGAAAGGCGGCGGCCTTGGTGCCGAAGGCGAGCAGCAGCAGCGCCGCGATCCCGGCCATCACCGCCGGGTCGGCCTGCCCCGCGCGCAGCGTGATGTCGGCCATGTTGAGCGTCCCCAGGGCGCCGTAGAGCAGGCCGAGCGACAGCAGGAACAGGCTGGTGGCGAGGAAGTTCATGATGCCGTACTTGACCGTGGCATCGAGCTGGATCTCGCGCCCGCCCAGCACCATCAGCCCGAACGAGGCGATCAGCATGACCTCGAACCAGACATACAGGTTGAACAGGTCGCCGGTCAGGAACGAGCCGCCCACCCCGGCGAGCAGCAGCAGGACCAGCGGGTAGACGCCGTCGCGCCGGGCGCGCTCGGGCACGTCCATCTGCAGATAGACGAGCAGCAGCAGGGTCAGCGCCGCCGCGGTGGCCGCGAAGGTGGCGCTCAGGCTGTCGGCGGTGAAGCTGATGCCGAACGGCGGCAGCCAGTTGCCCATGGTCATCGACAGCGGTCCGGCGGCAAGGGTGCGGCCCAGCAGCAGCAGGTCGCAGATGAGCACGCCGGCGGTCACGGCGACGGCGAACGACCACTGCAGGTCGCGCGCCGAGCGCAGCATCAGCAGGATGGCGCCGCCGACGAGCGGCAGGACGACCGGCAGGATCAGCACCCAGTCGGCGGCGGCGGTGGCGGTGGCGAACATGACCGCGTCCATGTCAGTAGCTCAGCGGCGGGCGGGGGCCGCCCTTGGGCTCGGCCAGCCGCATGGTGTCGGTGCGGTCGGCGTCGAGCGCCTGGTAGGCGCGATAGGCGAGCACCAGCAGGAAGGAGAACATGGCGAAGCCGATGACGATGGCGGTGAGGATCAGCGCCTGCGGCAGCGGGTTGGCGGAGCCGGGGAGCGGCACCCCGGCCGCCTGGGCGGCGATCGGCGGCACCCCCCGCGACAGCCGGCCGGACACGAGGATGACGAGGTTGATGCCGTTGCCGAGCAGGGCCAGGCCCAGCAGCATGCTGATGAGCGAGCGCGACAGCAGCAGGTAGATGGCGGCGGTGAGGAACAGCCCGGCAAGGGCGGCGACGGCGTAATCCACTACTCGCCCTCCTCGAGGCCCAGCACCACGGCCGCGATGGTACCCAGCACGACGAGATAGACGCCGATGTCGAACGTCATCGGCGTCGAGATCGCCACGTCGGTGCCCCACAGGTGGAAGAAGCCCCACAACCCGGTGAGGAACGGCACCTCGTAGGCGAGCGACAGCAGGCCCGACAGCCCGGCGACGACGACGCCGAGGCCGGCGATGGCCAGCGGGTCGACCTTGAGCGCGACGCGCACCGCGGCGGGGCCTGCCGCCATGCCGTAGATGGCAATGGCGGAGGCCGCGATCAGCCCGCCGATGAAGCCGCCGCCCGGCTCGTTGTGACCGCGCAGCATGACGAAGACGGAGAACACCAGCATGACCACGACGAGCAGCGGGGCGATGGTGCGGAAGATGAGCGAGTTCATGCGGCGGCCCCTGTCGCGGCGCGCCGCCGCCGGCGCGCGGGTGGCTTCGGGGGTGGCGCCGGCACGTCGCGCCGGGCGCCGCGGATAAGCGCCAGGATGGCGATGCCGGCGGTCATCACCACCGAAATCTCGCCCAGCGTATCGAGGCCGCGGAAGTCGACGAGGATGACGTTGACGACGTTGTGGCCGTGCGCCACCGGCGCGCTGTTGGCATTGAAGAATTCGGCCAGAAGCGGGTCGAGCTCGCCTTGCAGCACCGCGAACAGCAGCGCCGTGATGCCCAGCCCGCACAGCACGGCGAGGCCGCCGTCGCGCAGCAGGTCCTCGAAGACCCTGAGGTCCTGCTTGTCGAGGCGCAGCCGCGTCATCACCAAAGTGAGAATGACCACCGAGAGGATCTCGACCATGAACTGGGTGAAGCTCAGGTCGGGGGCGCCGAACAGCAGGTAGAGCAGCGCCACGGCGAAGCCCTGGATGCCGAGCGCCAGGATGGCGAACAGCCGGGTGCGCGCCGCCACCACCGTGGCGACGCCGATCACGGCGATGAGCACCGTGCCCCATTCGTAGAAGGTGAGGTCCATGGCCTCCGGCCAGACCGGCAGGCCGCCGAGGCTCCACAGCGGCACGATCGTCGCCAGCGCCAGCATCAGGAACAGCACGACGAGGTACAGTTCCAGCCGGCCGTGGTGCCACAGATGCGTCACCGCGGCGCTCAGCCGGATCAGCCCGAACATCGCGGCGTCGAAGCCCTTGTCGAAGCTCCACCCGATCGCCCCGGCCCAGCGCCGCAGCACCGCGCGGATGGCCTCGAGCCGCCAGGTGACCAGCCCGCCCACGGCCCAGGTCAGCACCGACAGCCAGAACAGCAGGCCGAACGGATCGAGGCCGAGGACGAGGTGCCCGTGCGCCGCCCCGGCAATGGCGAGGGTGGCCGGCGACACGATCCATTCGCCCAGCCAGCCGGTCGCAACGCCCGCCATGAGGCCCAGCACCCCGAGCGTCACCGGCCCGGCAAGCATCGCCACGGGGGGCTCGTGCGGCGCCTTGGGCAGGGGCGGCAGGGGACCGAGGAAGGGCTTGAGCGCGACGGTCAGCGCCACCGCCGCCAGCAGGCCGTTGCCGGCGACCAGCACCGCCAGCAGCAGCAGCTGCAGCCCGGCGTCGCCGAGCAGGGCCAGGTACATCTCCTCCTTGGCGAGATAGCCCACCAGCGGCGGCAGCCCCACCATCGAGGCGGCGGCGAGCACGGCGGCGACGAAGGTGACGGCGAGCGGCCGGCGCAGGCCGCCCAGGTCGGGGAGTTCGCGGGTGCCGGTCTCGTGGTCGATGATGCCGGCGACGAGGAACAGGCCAGCCTTGTAGAGCGCGTGGGCGACGAAATACAGCACCGCCGCCATGATCGCGGCCTCCGTCCCGATGCCGATCAGCAGCACCAGCAGGCCGAGCGAGGCCACCGTCGTCTGCGCCAGCATCTGCTTGAGGTCGGTCTGCCGCAGCGCGGCCACCGCGCCCCACAGCAGCGTCAGCCCGCCGCCCCCGATCAGCGCCGCGCTCCATTCCGGCGTCCCGCCCAGCGCCGGGCTCAGGCGGGCCAGCAGGTAGACGCCGCCCTGCACCATCGTGGCCGAGTGCAGGAACGCCGATACCGGCGTCGGCGCCTCCATGGCGTTGGGCAGCCAGACGTGGAAGGGGAACTGCGCCGATTTGGTGAAGGCGGCGACCAGCACCAGCACCAGGATCGCGCCATAGGCCGGATGCGCGCGCAGGTCGATGGCCCCGAGGCTGCTCAGTTCCCAGGCGCCGGTCAGTTGCTGCATCAGCACGCCGGCGGCGAGCAGCGTCAGCCCGCCCAGCGTGGTGATCACCAGCGCCTGGATGGCGGCGCGCCGCGCCGCCTGCCGGCTGTGGTCGAAGCCGATGAGAAGGAACGAGGCGACGGTGGTCAGTTCCCAGAAGGCATAGAGGGCGACGGTGCTGTCGGCGAGCACCAGCCCTTGCATGGCGCCCATGAACAGCAGCAGGAACGAGAAATAGCGGCCCAGGTGGCGGTGGCCGGCGAGATAGGCGCCCGAATAGGCGAGGACGAAGGCGCCGATGCCGGCAATGGTCAGGGCAAAGGTGAGGCTCAGGCCGTCGACGAGAAAGCTCAGCGCCAGGCCGTGCGCCGGCCCCCAGCCGAGCGCTGCCGCGACCCGCCCGCCGCCGGCCACTTCAGGAAGCAGGGTGCACAAGAACGCGAAGCTCGCCGCCGGGACGGCCGCCAGCAGCCAGCCGGCGCCGGCGCCGACGGCGCGCACCAGCCAGGGGGCCGCCGCCGCGGCCAGCAGGGGCACGAGGGCGATGGCGGCCACGGCGATGTCGAGCGACGCGTCCACCCGGAACCGTCCTCCCCCAAAGGACTCAATTGCGGTACCTTACCCAGCGGCGGACGGCTCACAAGTGCACCGGTGGCGATTACCCGTCGCCGTAGGCGAAATGCCACAGCTAAAACGCAAGTGAGTCCTACACTCGATAGTAGATGTCCGAGAATGGAGGGGCCGATGGCCGAACAGTTCAAAGTGCAGAAGTCCGAGGCCGAATGGCGCAAACTGCTAACCCCCGAGCAATACCGCGTGACGCGCGAGCACGGCACCGAGCGCGCCTGGACACACCTGTACAATACGGAAAAGCGCGACGGCATATACCATTGCGTCGCCTGCGGGGCGGCGCTGTTCGACGCCGGCACCAAGTACGAATCGGGCTCGGGCTGGCCCAGCTTCTTCGCCCCGATCGCGCCCGGCGTCGTCGGCGAAAGCGCCGACAACTCGCTGTTTTCGACGCGCACGGAGGTGCACTGCGCCAATTGCGGCGCGCATCTGGGGCACGTTTTCCCCGATGGCCCCGAACCCACCGGCCTGCGCTACTGCATGAACGGCACGGCGCTCGATTTCACGCCCAGGGCGTAGTCCCGCGCGCTTGACGCAGATCAAGGGCGGCACCGGCGCGGCTGCAACAGTAGCGCACCCGGACCGTGGGCGCGTGTGCGCCGCCGGTCAGGCAAGGGAGGCAGTCCGATGCAGCGACGCCATTTCCTGCTGGGATCCATGGGCGGCGCGGCGCTGGCCGCCGCCGGCAGCGCCGGGGCCGCCCGCAGCGCCGATCCGGGGCCGCTGGTGCAGACGGCGCAA
>NZ_DASWVV010000212.1:0-5345 GCF_036406155.1 Devosia sp.
CTCGATGTCGAAGTGGTCGACCTGCGCGATTATCCGCTGCCCTTCTTCGAATCGGCCACTTCGCCACGCTTCGTGCCGATCGACACACCGGAAGCCAAAAAGTGGTCCGGCAAGCTGGCCGAACTGGATGGCTATGTGTTCGTCACCGCCGAATACAATCACTCGATTTCCGGCGTGCTCAAGAACGCGCTCGACTTCGTATTTGCCGAGCCGGCGCGGAAGCCGGCGGCCTTTGTCGGCTATGGTGCGGTGGGCGGTGCCCGCGCGGTCGAACAGCTTCGGCTGATCGCGGTGGAACTCAGCATGGTGCCGCTCAACCGGGCGGTCCATATCAATATGGAGCCGTTCCTGGGCATGATGCGCGAGGGCAAGGACTTTGCCGACTACCCCTACCTGGCCCCGACCGTCGAGGTCATGCTCGACGAACTGGCCTGGTATGCGCAGACACTGCGCGCCGGGCGCGAGGCGCTGGAACTGAAGGCAGCCTGAGCTGGACGCCCTCGTGGCATGAAGCCTGGCGTTACCACATGGTCTGGCGGGCCCGCTCCGGCCAGCCCTTGTCATATGCCTCGCCGCCGACCTGGTTGTCGGTCATGGCGGCGAGGATTTCGCCCGGCGTGGGCAGGGTTTTTGGGTCGATATGACGGGCGGGATTCCACAGTTCGGAACGGATGATGGCGCGGGCGCACTGGAAATAGAGTTCGTCGATCTGCATGACGATGACCGAGCGGGGCGTCTTGCCCTCGACGGCGAAGCTTTCGAGCAGGTCGGGATCGACGCTGAGATGGGCGCGGCCCTGGGCGCGGAAGGTCGTGCCACTGCCGGGGAGCAGGAAGAGGAAGGCGCAGCGCGGGTCGCGCACGATATTGCGCAGGGAATCGATGCGGTTATTGCCGCGCCGGTCAGGCATCATCAGGGTCTGGTCATCGTGGATACGCACGAAGCCCGGTTGGTCGCCGCGAGGCGAGCAGTCGACGCCTTCAGGGCCCACCGTGGCCAGGGCGGCGAAGGGGCTGGCCTCGATGAGCCGCCGGTAATGCGGCGTCATGCGGTGGGCGACCTTGGTGGTCGAGGCGGCGACGGGGGCAGGCGTGTAGAGCGCTTCGAGCTGCTCTACGGAGGTAATGATGGACATGGCGGGCCTTTGGCATACGATCGGCGCGATGTGATGCAACGCACGGTATGGGCTGGACGTAACCAAACCTATATCTGCGACGAATAACAGCGCGACAAAGGTCGGATCGTTTTCGTCCGGCCGCACTTCCCAAGGAGCAGAGCCATGGACACCCATGCCTTCAAGGTAACCCGCACCGACGCCGAATGGCGCGCCAAGCTGACGCCGGAGCAGTATCAGGTGATGCGCAATCACGGGACCGAAAGGCCCGGCTCCTGCGCGCTGCTGCATGAGCATCGGCAGGGCACGTTTTCCTGCGCGGGCTGCGATACGCCGCTCTTTGCCTCGACGCTGAAGTTCGAGAGCGGCACGGGCTGGCCGAGCTTCAACGACCCGCTGCCGGGCTCGGTGGAGACGACCACGGACAAGAGCTATGGCATGGTGCGGACCGAGGTGCATTGCGCGACCTGCGGCAGCCATCTGGGCCATGTCTTCCCCGACGGTCCGCCACCGACCGGGCTGCGCTATTGCATCAATGGTGTAGCGCTGAATTTTGTGCCTGCCTGACCACCCAATCTGTTGGCCATCATGGCCTGCAAATGCCCGCTGTCTGCGCTTCCGGTCCTCACGTACCAATGTACGCTCCGGTCCGGTTCTCGACAGCGGGCATTTTCGTCTCATGCTGGCTAACACCTTGGGCGATCAGGTGCCAAACATGAACATCGCTAGGTGCCGCGCGGCTTGGCCCGGGCGGTGGCGGCGGCGCTGAGGGGATCATCCGGCCAGAAGTGGCGGGGGTAGCGGCCCTTGAGGTCCTTGGCGACGTCCTTCCATGATCCGCGCCAGAAGCCGGGCAGGTCGCGGGTGGTCTGGATGGGGCGGTGGGCCGGCGACAGCAGGATGAGCAACAGGGGCACCTTGCCGCCGGCGACGGATGGATGGCGGTCGAGACCGAAGAGTTCCTGCACACGGATTTCCAGCGCCGGGCCGTTTTCGGCGGCATAGTCGATGGGGAGGTGGCTGCCTGACGGCGCGGTGAAGTGGCTGGGCAGCAGGCGGTCGATCTCCTGGCGCTGCGACCAGGGCAGGAGCGTATCGAGGGCGTTGCCGAGATGGGCGGGCGTGATGCCGGCGAGGCGGGTTTCGCCCATGATGTGCGGCGCGAGCCAGGCCGGGTCGGCAGCGAGGGCCGTGTCGGAGAGGTCGGGCCAGGGGGCGCCGAGTGTCTGATGCAGGTAGGTGGCGCGGGCACGCAGGGCCTTCTGGTCCCGGGTCCAGGACAGGGTTTCCGGGCGGCGCAGGGCGGCTTCGGCCAGCAGTGTGGCGGCCTGGTCGAGATCGGTGACGGCGACGGGCTCGTCGGCCAGCCGCAGGGCGCCCAATTGACGCTGGCGACGGGCGCGGATGCTGCCGGAGGCGGGGTCGAAGCTGAGGGTTTCCCGATCCGCGATATGCGCTGCGAAGAGGGTTTCGAGGTCTGATCGATCGAGGGCGGCGGCGGTGCGGATGCGGGATGTCGCGGCGGCGCCGGTGAGGTCGGTGACGACGAGGAAGGGCGCGGCTGCGAGGGCGTCGGTTTCATCGAGCGAAGCCTGGCGGCCGTTGGCCAGGCGGAACTTGCCGCGGCCGGTGGCCTGGGCGACGCGATCAGGAAAAGCTCGGGCGAGGTGGTGGCCCGCAGGGAGATTGCCTGCTGTTTGCCTGCTGTTTGCTCCCGCCCAGCGCCGGGCAAGATTGCGGGCGTCTTCCGCGCGCTTGCCGCGGTCGGTGCGGAAGCGGTCGAGGCGGTGGGCGAGGTCGGTGCCGTCGCCGCCGAGGCCCCGTTCGGTGACGAGGACGGCGAGCTCGGCCGCGGTCATGGCGTCGTCCTCGGCCGCCGCGGCGACGACCATATGGGCGAGGCGGGGGTGAAGCGGCAGGCGGGCGAGGGCCTTGCCCCCGGGTGTTATGCGGCCGGCTTCATCGAGCGCGTCGAGGGATGTGAGCAGGGCGGTGGCCTCGGCCCAGGCGGGGGCGGGCGGCGGATCAAGGAAATGCAGGGCCGACGGATCGGTGATGCCCCAGGCGGCCAGGTCGAGCGCGAAGCCGGCAAGGTCGGCAGCGAGGATTTCGGGCGTGTCGAAGGGTTCGAGCGCCGAGGTCTGGCCCTCATTCCACAGGCGGATGGCGATGCCGGGGCTGGTGCGGCCGGCGCGGCCGCGGCGCTGGTCGGCGCCGGCGCGGGAGACGCGGCTTGTGGCGAGCGTGGTGAGGCCAGTATTGGGCTCATAAACCGGGACGCGGCGGAAGCCGGAATCGACCACGATGCGAACGCCGTCGATGGTCAGGGACGTTTCGGCGATGGAGGTGGCGAGCACGACCTTGCGGCGGCCCGGTTCGGCGGGACGGATAGCGCGGTCCTGCTCGGATGGCGTGAGCTGGCCATAGAGCGGGGCGATATCCACATTGTCAGAGACGCGGGTGGCGAGGCGTTCTGCCACGCGGATGATTTCGCCCTGGCCGGGCAGGAAGACGAGGGCGCAGCCGTCGTGCTCGCGCAGGGCGGCGAGGACGGCATTGGCCACCTGATCTTCGAGGCGAAGCAGGGGATCGGGCTCGCGGTGGATGGTTTCGACCGGGAAAGTGCGGCCCTGGCTTTCGATGACGGGAGCGTCGCCGAGCAGGCGCGCGACGCGGGCGCCGTCGATGGTGGCGGACATGACGAGGACGCGCAGGTCGGGTCGGAGCGCGGCGGCATCGAGCGTGAGCGCCAGGCCCAGATCGCCATCGAGGCTGCGTTCGTGGAACTCGTCGAAGAGGACTGCGGCGACCCCGGAGAGTTCGGGATCGTCGAGCAGCATGCGGGTGAAGACGCCTTCGGTGACCACCTCGATCCGCGTGCGGGCGGAGATTTTGGAGTCCATGCGGACGCGATAGCCAACGGTCTGGCCGACCTCTTCGCCAAGCAGGCGCGCCATCTGGGCGGCGGCGGCGCGGGCGGCGAGGCGGCGCGGTTCCAGCATGACGATGCGGCGGTCGTTGCGCCATGGTGCATCGAGGAGAGCGAGGGGGACGCGGGTGGTCTTGCCGGCACCGGGCGGGGCGACGAGGACGGCATAGGGGCCGGCCGCCAGGGCGGATTGCAGGGCCGGCAGGGCGTCGTCGATGGGGAGCGGCGGCAGGGACATGGTGAGGTGTTTGGCGGAAGGCGGAGATTTGGGCAAGGGGATCAAATCGTGCCACGCCCTCGTGGTTCAGGGCGTGGCAACATCTGGGGTCTCCGGGCGTTCTCTCCGCATGGCGAAGCACGGCGATATCAGGATCGGGGTGTCGGGGTGGACCTACCGGCCGTGGCGCGGGAATTTTTACCCGGCCAAGCTCGTGCAGCGCCAGGAGCTGAGCTATGCGGCACACCAGTTCAATGCACTGGAGATCAACGGCACCTTTTATGGAATGCAGGTGCCCAAGGCGTTTCGGAAATGGACGGGGGCGGTGCCGGAGGGCTTTGTCTTTGCGGTCAAGGGGCCGCGCTACCTGACGCATATGTTGAGGCTCAAGGATCCCGAGCCGCCGCTGGCCAATTTCTTTGCCTCGGGTCCGCTGGTGATGGGTGAGAAGCTCGGGCCGGTGCTGTGGCAGTTTCCGGAGCGGTTTCGTTTCGATGCCGAACGGATCGAGGCCTTTTTCAAGCTGTTGCCGCATGACACGAAAGAAGCCGCCGCCCTGGCGCATCGTCATGACCATCGCTTGCGGGCGCCGGCTGACTACGGTGACGGGGTCAGGCGGAGGGTGCGGCACGCCGTGGAAATCCGGCATGAGAGCTTTCGGGATCCGGCCTTTATCGCGCTGCTGCGGAAATATGGCGTGGCGCTGGTCTGCGCCGATACGGTGGATTGGCCGCTCCTGATGGATGTGACCACGGACTTCGTCTATTGCCGGCTGCATGGCTCGGTGGAGCTCTACAATTCGGGCTATTCGGATGACGAGCTCGACGTGTGGGCCAAGCGCGTGCGTAACTGGGCGGCGGGCAAGGCGACGGACGGCCATTTCGTCACCGGGCCTACGGCGGACGGAAGGAAGCGCGATGTGTTCGTGTTCTTCGACAATACGGACAAGCTGAAGGCACCCGGGGATGCCAAGGGGCTCATGGAACGGGTAGGGGTTCGCTGGGATGCGGACTTCGCCTAGCCTTGGCTGGGGCGGCAGGGCTATAGGGTGACGATCTGGCAGGAGCGAGCATGAGCATTATCCG
>NZ_DASWVV010000213.1:0-18899 GCF_036406155.1 Devosia sp.
TGCCGGCGCCGTGCCTCCCGTGGTGAAGACGTCGACGATGCCGTCGAGTTCGCTGGCTTGCGCCTCGGTCTGTTCGATGGCGGCGTTGATCTCCTCGACCAGGGCGGCGTTGTGCTGCGTCATCTCGTCGAGCTGGCGCACCGCACCCGTCACCTCCTCGATGGAGGCGGCCTGTTCACGGCTGTCACGGGCGATCCCGTCCATCAGTTCGTTGCTCGACCGGGCGGCCGCCAGCATGGCCTGCAGCTTGGCCGCGGCGTCGTCGACCAGCTTCGAGCCGATCTTGACCTCGCCGGTGCTCTGCTCGATCAGCGCCTTGACCTCGGCCGAGGCGTTGGCCGCCGACTGCGCCAGCCGGCGCACCTCGACCGCCACCACGGCAAAGCCCTTGCCGGCATCGCCGGCGCGCGCCGCCTCGACCGAGGCGTTGAGGGCCAGCAGATTGGTCTGGAAGGCGATGTCGTCGATCATGCCGATGATGTTGGAGATCTTGTCGGATGACGTCGTGATCCGCTCCATGGCGGCCGTCGCCTGGTGCATCACCGCCCCGCCCTCCTCGGCGGTACGGGTGACGGTGCCGGCCGACTGGCTGGCGTCCCGGGCGCGGTCGGCGTTCTGCGCCACGGTGGCGGCGAGTTGCTCCATGGTCGCCGAGGTTTCCTCGATCGTCGCGGCCTGCTTGGTGGTGCGTTCCGACAGGTCGTTGGCCCCGGACAGGATTTCGCCGGTCGCCGTCTTCAGCGAGCGCGAGGTCTGCTTGAGCTGGCCGACGATGTCGCTCAGCTTGTCGGCCACCGCGTTGGTGTCGGCCTTGAGCCGGGCGAAGGCGCCCTCGTAGTCGCCCTCGACGCGCCGCGTCAGGTCGGTCTCGGCCAGGGCGGCCAGCACCGAGCCGGTCTCGCCGATACCGCGCTCGACCGTCGCCACCAGATTGTTGATGCTGGCGGCGATGGCGTTGAGTTCGGCATCGGGGAAGCTCTCCTCGACGCGCTTGCCGAGATCCCCCGCCACCGCCGCGTCGACCACCGCGCCGAAGGCCTGCTGCAGATCGCCCATCATCCGGGTGCGCGCCTCCTGGTCGCGGATGATGCGGGCCGCCTCCGCCTCGGTGAGTTGCGCGACCTTGCGGCCGCTCTCGCGGAAGACCTCGACCGCCTGCGCCATCTGTCCCGGCTCATCCCGGCGCGCCGTGTCCTGGATGTCGACGTCGAGATCGCCGGCGGCGAGCGCCTGCATGGTTGCCGTCAGCCGCGCGATCGGCGCCGAGATCGAGCGCGACACGCCGAACCCCACCAGCGCCGCCACCGCCAGCATGGCACCGGCGACGATCAGCATCATGTTGCGCATCTCGGTGACCGGCGCGAACACTTCCTCGGTGGATTGCAGCGCCACGATCTGCCATTTGACGCCCTTGAAGACGAAGGACACGCTCGACACCGTCAGCGGCACGCCGCGATAGCTGTCCGCCGCGCCGGCGGTGACCGCCACGAGGTCGAGCTTCGTGGTCAGCACGTCGTTGCCCTCGGAAAAGCGCGACTCGGAGCGCAGCAGGCCATCGGTGCCGACCAGCAGCACCTCGCCGGTCTTGCCCAGGCCGCGCGCGCCCTGCAGTTTGCCCGACAGGCCGTCGGCAGGTACGGCAAAGACCAGCACGCCGATCACCAGCGGTCCCTTGTACACCGGCGCGGCGATGAAGCTCTGCGCCACGCCGCCCACCGGCTCATAGGCGGCAAAGTCGAGGTACTTGACGATACCCTCGGGCGAGGCGGCCGCGGCCTTGAAGGCAGCGCCGAGGCCGGTCCGCTCGAGGGCGCCGCCGGGGCCGGCGCCAAGCGCGAAATCGTCGCGCTTGGCGGCCGAGTAGACCATGGTGCCGGCGTAATCGAACAGCATCACGTCGGCATAGCCGTGCGCCAGCATCAGCGAGCGGAAGACCGCATGGAAGCGTCCGTGCTGGATGTCATAGGCATTGTTGGGACGGTTGGCGCTGTCGAGCTTGAAGCGGTTGGCAGCGTCGTTCGGGTTGTCGGCCAGATAGGCCTGCCGCAGCGTCTCGGCCGACTTGCCGGACAGGTCGTCCTGGGTCGCGGCATAGCTGAAGAATTCGAGCGCATTGACGGTGTCGGAGCGCCGCGCCAGCAGCTTGATGTCGGTTTCGACCTCGCGGAAATAGGTGGTGAGCTGGTCGTAGCCGGCCTGCACCGCGGCATCGAGGGCTGCCTCGCGCTGCTCCTGCACGGTCTGCAGGCTGATGAGATAGGCGGCGACGCCCACCCCCAGCCCGAACAGCATCGCCATGCCCACCACCACCACGGGCAGCTTCACGGCAATCTTCGTATTGGGCAGGAAGGCGAGCTTCGGCAAGCGCAGCGCAGAACCTTGGCGGAAACCGAAACGAGGCAGAAGACGCGGGAATTTCCCCATGGCGCTTGCTCCAGCAGGCGGCGCCGGGGACGCTGTAAACAGCAGAGGGCGGCGCGCGGCCGAGGCTGCGCCCGTCGCACCTGCCAGCCCCCCCAAAAAGGCCGCAGAAGACGATTTCTGAAACGCTACCGGCGCAGGGTTAATTTCGCCTTACACCCCGCGCCAGCGACGGCGACCGGGCGCTAGGCCCGGTCGATGTCGATGGCAAGGTTGCCGCGGCTGGGAAAGGCGCGGGCGGCGAGCTCGGCCCGGTGGCGCAGGGCCCGGGCATCCTGGACGTGCGGCAACGGCGCTTCGGCGCGCCCGGCCGCGGCGGCGAGGGTAAAGACGTCGACGATGCCGTCGAGATCCCCGGCCTGCGCCTCGGTCTGCTCGATGGCGGCGTTGATCTCCTCGACGAGGGCGGCGTTGTGCTGGGTCATCTCGTCGAGCTGGCGCACCGCCGTGGTCACCTCCTCGATCGCCGAGGCCTGCGCGCGGCTCTCCCCGGCGATCCCCTCGAGCAGCTCGCGGTTGCGCCGGGCCCCCTCGAGCATGGTGTGCAGCTGCCCCGCCGCCTCCGTCACCAGCTTCGAGCCACCCTTGACCTCGCCGGTGCTCTGCTCGATCAGCGCCTTGACCTCGCCACTGGCCTCCGCCGCCGACTGCGCCAGCCGACGCACCTCGACCGCCACCACGGCGAAGCCCTTGCCGGCCTCGCCGGCGCGCGCCGCCTCGACCGAGGCGTTGAGGGCCAGCAGATTGGTCTGGAAGGCGATGTCGTCGATCAGCCCGATGATGTTGGAGATCTTGCCCGAAGAGCTGGTGATGCGTTCCATCGCCTCGGTGGCGGCGCGCATGACCTGGCCGCCGGCATCGGCCGTGCGGCTGACCTCCGCAGCACTGACGCTGGCTTCTTCGGCACGCTTGGCGTTCTCGAGCACCGTGGCGGCCAGCTGCTCCATGGTCGCCGAGGTTTCCTCGATCGTCGCGGCCTGCCGGGTGGTGCGTTCCGACAGGTCGTTGGCCCCGGACAGGATCTCGCCGGTCGCCGTCTTCAGCGAGCGCGACGTGTCCTTGAGCTGGCCGATGATGTCGCTCAATTTGTCGGCCACCGCGTTGGTATCGGCCTTGAGCCGGGCGAAGGCGCCCTCGTAGTCGCCCTCGACGCGCCGCGTCAGGTCGGTTTCGGCCAGGGCGGCCAGCACCGAGCCGGTCTCGCCGATGCCGCGCTCGACCGTTGCCACGAGATTGTTGATGCTGGCGGCGATGGCGTTGAGTTCGGCATCGGGGAAGCTCTCCTCGACGCGCTTGCCGAGATCGCCCGCCACCGCCGCGTCGACCACGTCGCCGAATGCCTGCCGCAACTCACCCATCATCTGGGCCCGTTCGGCGCGCCTCTGCTCCACCGCGGCCCGCTCCCCGTCGGTCATCTCGGCCACCCGGATCGCGTTCTCCTTGAACACCTGCACCGCCTTGGCCATTGCGCCGATCTCGTTGTCGCGGCCGGCGCCATCGACGACGACCTGGTGGTCGCCCTCGGCCAGCGCCTGCATGGTCCGGGTCAGTTGCCCGATCTGGCGAATGACGCGGCGCGAAAACAGGATGCCGATGAGGACGGCGAGGCCCGCGATCGCCAGTGTGCCCCAGACCATGGCGGTGCGCATGGCGTCGACGGCAACGAGGCTCTCGGCCACGGACCGCTCGGCCATTACCGCCCAGTGCGCGCCGAGGAAGTCCAGCGGCGCGACCCCGGCCAGCGACTCGGTGCCGTCGGCGGCGACGAGGCGGGCTTCGGCCGCCGCGCTGCCGCCTACCGCTTCGATCAGCGACGCATTGTCGACCGTCTCGGCCAGCGCCGTCGGCGCCGCCGCCAGCGGCTTGTTGCTGAGCACCTGCCCGGCGCGGTCCACGAGATAGGTCTGGCCGGTCTCGCCCAGTCCGTCGCGCGCCGCCAGCACTGCGTCAAAATAGCTCACATCGAGCCGGATGACGACGACGCCGGCCACCGTGTCGGGCGCCGCCGCGGCCGCCACCGCCTGGGCCACGAACACGGCGGGCGCGCCGCCGGCATAGGCATAGGGGCTGAAATCGCTGACCACGGCGCGGCCGACGCCGGCGGCGGTCGCCGCCTTGACGCTCGTCGCGAGGCCGCTGGCGCCCAGCCCGCCATCCTTCACGTTGAGCAGGAAATCATCGGACTTGGTGACCGAGTAGACGAGGTTGCCCTCCCCGTCGACGACGTAGATGTCGCCATAGCCGCCATTGCGCCAGATCGAGGCCACCGAGGCGTGCATGGGCTCGTGACGGAAGCCGTAGATGCTCTTGCTGCCGGTGCCGGTGAGCTTGGCGCGTTCGGCGGCACTCGAGCCCTGCGGCTGGAAATACGCCTTGACGATCGGGATATCGATGCTGAGCGCCCCGAACAGATTGTTGAGTTCGGTGAGCGCGGTCTGCGCGCCGGTGCTGGCGGCAAGATTGTCGATGTCGCCGACGACCGTGCGCAGGCGTTCCGCCAGAAGATCCTTGCGCGCCTGGGCCAGCACGCCGAGTTCGGCGCGACTGGCCCGTTCGAGTCCGGATTGCGCGTTCAGGTAGCCGACGATGCCGACGCTGATCGAGCCCATGGCCGCCAGCCCGGCCAGCATCACCGGCAGCACGAAGGCGAGTCGCGCCGACCTCAGGCCATGCACGGCACGGCCGATCACTCCGAATTTCATCACGAGTTCCCCCAGAACCAGATGGGGGGATTGTCCGCGAGGGGTCCTAATATTGCCCTAATCGGCCAGGCACGCCCCGCCGATCAGGACAGCGCCCCGATCACCGCCTCGATGCGCTTCTTCATGGTCGCGGCATCGAAGGGCTTGATGATGTAGTTGTTGACGCCGCAGGAGATCGCCTCCTTCACCTGCTCCTTGTCGGAGCGGCCGGTGGCCATGATGAACGGCATCGACTGCGTCTTGGGATGCTTGCGGATCACGCGCAGCAGCGTCAGCCCGTCGACATCCTCCATGTTCCAATCGGAGATGATGAGGTCGATATTGGACTTCTCGAGCTTGCCCAGGGCATCGCGGCCGCTCTTGGCCTCGATGATGTTGACGAAGCCGAGCTGGGTAAGGATGTACTTGCAGATGCCCCGCATCGATTGCTGGTCATCCACGATCAGGACATTGATGGAACTCGCCTTCGGCATACCGACGCTTCGCCTTCTAGCTGCCCGCGCGCGCGGGTTGCGCAGCAGCGACCCTAGGGTCAAACCATTACCAATGTCTCAATCGGACCGGCTCAGGCCGCGGCGCCGAGGCGGGCCAGGGCCGCCACCAGCCGGGCGGCGATGGCTTCCACCGGGGCCTGCTCGACCACGGCCCCTTCCTCGAAGGCGACCCGCGGCATGCCGTAGACGAGGGCCGAGGACCGACTCTGGCCGACCGTGTGGCCGCCGGCCTCCCGCATCAGCTTGAGGCCGCGGGCGCCGTCCCGGCCCATGCCGGTCAGGATGGCCCCGACCGCCCTCGGCCCGACGGCCTTGGCCACGGATTCGAACAGCACGTCGACGCTGGGCCGGTGCCCCGAGGCGAGGTCGTCCTGCATCAGCCGGCACTTGAGCTGCCCCGAGGACCGCTCGACCCTGAGATGGTAATCGCCGCGGGCGATGTAGGCATGGCCGACCTCGAGCGGCATGCGATCTTCGGCCTCGTGCACGCTGAGGTCGGTGACCTCGTCCAGCCGTGCGGCGAACCGGGCGGTGAATCCGGCGGGCATGTGCTGGGCGATGACGATGGGCGGGCAGTCGGCCGGCATGTCCGAGAGGATGACGCGGATCGCCTCGACCCCGCCGGTCGAGGCGCCGATGGCGATCACCGAGCCGAGGGGGGCGGCGGCCGTGCGCAGCGGCACCTGCGGCGGCAGCGCCCGCATCGCCCGACCCCGCACATCGCTGTGCGCGGCGGCGCGCACCTTCTGGCGCAGGTTCTCGCCGAACGCCTCGAGCCCGCCCGCAAGCTCCGCATTGGGCTTGGCGACGAAATCGACCGCTCCCAGTTCCAACGCCAGCAGCGTTTCGCTCGCCCCCTTGCTGGTCAGGGTGGAGACCATCACCACCGGCAGCGGCCGCAGGCGCATCAGCCGGTCGAGGAAGGCGAGCCCGTTCATGTTGGGCATCTCGATGTCGAGCGTCACCACGTCGGGGTCGCACGCCTTGATCTTCTCGCGGGCGTCGAGCGGATCCTCGGCCGTGCCGACGACGACGATGTCGCCGTCGCGCCCCAGCGTGCGGGTGAGCACCTCGCGGATGAGCGCCGAATCGTCGACGACAAGCACCCTGATGCTCATGCTGCCGCTCTCGCCTTGAGCGCCGGCGGCGACTGGTAGATGGTCTTGCCGACGAGCCGGAGGCCGGTGCTGCCCGACCTCAGGTTTTCCGAGTGCCCGATATAGAGGAAGCCGCCGGGGGCCAGCATTGCGGCAAGCCTGTCGAACAGGGCACCCTGCGTCGGCTTGTCGAAATAGATGGCCACGTTGCGGCAGAAGATGGCGTCGAACGGCCCCCTCATCGGCCAGGCCGCGATCAGGTTGAGCGGCTTGAACGCGACGACCGCCCGCGCTGCCGGCGGGATGCGGATCGTGCCGTCTCCCGGCCGCTCGAACAGTCGGGCGCGTTCCGCTGGTAGCCCGTTGAGCTCGGACTCCGGGTAGGTCCCTGCCGCCGCCCGGGCGAGCACGCGCGTGTCGATGTCGGTGGCGAGAATGCGAAAATCCCAGCGCTGCAGGTCCGGATGGGCCGCGAGCAGGCTTAGCGCGATGGTGTAGGGCTCCTGGCCGGTCGAGCAGCCCGCCGACCAGATACGCAGCCGGGGCCGGCCGGCGGCCGGGGGACGCGCCCGCTGCAGCAGCCCGCCGACATGGGTTGCCAGATGGTCGAAATGGTGCTCCTCGCGCCAGAAGCGCGTCAGGTTGGTGGTGAGCGCATTGATGAAATCCTGCGCCTGCTCCGCCGAACCGCAGCGCTCGAGGTGATCGAGATAGGCGTCGATCGTCGGCAGCTGCAGGGCCCGCACGAGCTTGGAGAGCCGCGACACCACCAGCGTCCGCTTGGCCTCGGAGAGCGAAATGCCCGCCTGGGCATAGACGCGCGCCTTGACCCGGTTGAACTCCCGGTCGCTGAGCGCAAATTCGCCCGGATCCATTCCCCGCCCCCCGCTCACGCCGTCGCCATGCGATCAGGCGCTCTTCCGCCTGGGCAGCAGCAGCGCCCGCGCTGCTTCGTCCCCGAGTTCGCCGACATGACCGTCCAGCCGGGCGAGGGCGCCGCTGCCCTCCTCCAGCGCCCCATCGATCATGCCCGTTGCATTGCTTAGATTCTCTAAATGCGCGCTCAGCCCGCCGAGGATCTCCTTGACCTTGCCGACCTCGCCGAGGCCGTCTTCGGCCTGCGCCCGGTTATTGCCGGCCAGCACCCGGATTTCGCGTGCCGTCTTCTGCGTCGATTGCGCCAGGGTCCGCACCTCGTCGGCGACGACGGCGAAGCCGGCGCCCTTTTCCCCCGCGCGCGCCGCCTCGACGGCGGCATTGAGCGCCAGCAGGTTGGTGCGGAAGCCGACATCCTCGATGGCAGCGACCAGCCTGTCGATTTCGACGGTTGTCGCCTCCACCCCCTCGGCCGTGATCTGGGTCCGCTGCGCCGCCAGCGCCGCGTCGGCGGCCAGCACGGCGGCCTCACGCTGCAGCACCCGCATCGTCCTCAGCCGCTCGCGGCCCGTACGCAGGGCGGCTTCGGCCGCGGCCGTGCCGTTGCGGCTGGTCTCGGCCAGCTCTGCCATGGCGGTGACCGTGGCCCTGTATCTGTCGATGGCGTCGAGCACGGCCGCGGTCTTGCGCTCGAGAACGGCGCGGGCCGCCACCGCCTCGTCGCGCTCGTCGGCCAGCACCCCGATCATGTCGCCCAACTGGCGCAGTTGCGGCGCAAACCCGGCATTGGACAGTTGCGCGTCGGGGGCGGGCCGCTCGCCGGCCAGCAGCCGCTCGAGCAGGCGCGCGCCTGCATCGAGGCTCTCGAGCCCCTGCTGCAGCTGCCGCAGCGCCGGCGACTCGGCAACGGCGGCCGGCGTGAAGCGGAAACCGGTCTGTCCGCCCGCGAGGGCCTCGACAAAGGCGTCGAGATCGTCGTCGGACACGAACTGCCCGACCGGCGTCAGTTTGACCAGCACGCGGCCGCCGCCCAAGTCCAGGCGGCGGGCCTCGAAGCGCCGCCCCCCGGCGGTGAGCAGCGCGCGTTCGGCAACGCCGCCGCCCGCTGCGAGGAAGCCGTCGCCGAACAGGGCGTCGGCGGTCCGGCCTTCGAGCGCCTCCGGCGCAATGGCGACGAGCCCCTGGCTGGCGCCGAGGATTTCGCCAGCGGGGGAGAGCAGCAGCGCCGGCTGCTGCAGCCCCGAAAACGCCGCCTTGAACTGGTGGGCCCGCTCCAGCCGGCCACATAGCCGGGCGACGAGGGCCTCGCTGCCAGCCACCTCGCCGGGGCCCAGGCCGACGGCCCGGCCGAGCGCCTCGAGCCGCGCGGCCGCCTGCCGGTCGGCCCGCCAACCGAGGGCCAGGTTCGACCCGATCCCCGCCCCCAGGGCGACGCCGGCCAGGGCAAGGCCGAACACACCGCTCCCGGCGAACGCCACCGCGGCCCCGGCCGCTGCCGCGGCGCCCAGCCAGGCGAGGCTGCACAGCAGTGCTAGCCGGGTGCTGCGCATGGCGCGGCGCTACCGGAATCGAGGGCGGAGGGGGAGACCATGCGGCGAAACTAGAGCCGCAATGGTTAACCAAAGCTGTAGATCGAGGTGCGGCCGCAAGCTCTCGGCAACCGGCGCCGTGCGCTCAGAACAGCTCGACGTCGCCGGCGGTGGGCCGCACCGCGCGGCGCACCGCGACCGCCAGTTCCTGGCGGACGATGCTTGCCCCTGCCGCATTGTCGAGCCGCTTGACGAAGGCGCGGCCGGAATGCGGCTTGAACAGCACGCGCCGCGCAAAGCTGCCGCCGACGTCTTCCTTCACCGGCGCATAGCCCTCGTTGAGCAGGAACTCGCGCACGAAATCGATGTTCTTGGCTCCGATGTCGGCCAGGGCGGCATTGATCAGCCCGCCGCCGAACACCTTGATCTCGAGGTTGCGCTTGAGCCCCGTGCCCCGCACGAGCACCTGGTTGATCAGTTGCTCCATGGCGAAGGCGCCATAGCGCGCCGGCGCGCCATAGTGGTCGCGCGCGGTGCCCGAAGGTTCGGCGAGCAGGAAATGGTTCATGCCGCCGACGCCGGCGACGACGTCGCGCACGCAGGCCGAGATGCAGGAGCCGAGCACGGTGGAAAAGGTGAGACCGGGCTCGGCCGAGACCAGGCAGTCCCCCTGGTGCACCGTCGTGACGACCCCGCGGTCAAATTCGGCAGGCAGGGAAGTCGGCAACGCCATAGTCAAGAAGGGCCTTCGAAGGAACTGCCGCGATCCTACCCGGCCAATCCTTAGTGAAGCGCTAACCACGTCGCCCGAGCCCGGCGGCGGCGTCGGCGTTGGCAAGGAGCAATTTAGATATCGGCGCTAGGGTCTTCCCAGCAATTCGGGGATCGGCTGCCATATGTCGCTACAAAGACTCGCGCGCGAGCTGGATGAAACCGCGCGTCAATCCGCCGCGATGGTCGAGGGGGTAACCATGGCGCTCGAGGTGCTCGCCGACCGGGCCCGGCCGGTCGAGGAGACGCGGCGGGAAGCGGTATCCATGATCATCTCGGCCCTGCAGGGCCAGGACCGCATCGAGCAGCGTTGCCAGAACATGGCGCTAGCCGTCCGCCAGTTCGCCCTGCTGCCGCCCACCGCCCCCGACTCCGTGTACGACGAAATCTGGTCCAGCCTGGTGCTCGACGAACTGCGCGTGCCGGCGCTGTCCGGCACGGCGGCCCATGGCGTGCACGGGGAAGCCGAGCTTTTCTAGCCGTCCATCCTGGCGCCGGACACCACGGCGTGGAGGTCGATCAGGCCGACCATGCGGTTGTCGTGCGTGACGATGCCGTTCAGCAGCTCGGTGTCGATGGAATTGCCCTCCGGGACGTTGTGGATGTCGTCCCGGCTGACGGTGAGGATGTCGCTCACCGCATCGACCAGGATGCCGACCCATTTCTCGCCGACCGACATGACCACGACGACGTGGTTCTTGGTGGGCGAGGTCTGCCCCTCGCCGAAACGGGCCCTGAGGTCGAAGATGGGCACGATGGTGCCGCGCAGGTTGATGACGCCGCGCACGAACTCGCGCGTGTTGGGCAACGGCGTCGCCCCGTTCCAGGCGCGGATCTCGCGCACGGTGGTGATCTCCACCCCGTAGGTCTGCTCGCCGATGGAGAACGCGATCAGCTGCAGCGTGTTCTGCCCCGCCGATGCCGCGCCGTTGCCGATGTCGTCCTTGTAACCGAGGGCTTCCATGTTCCCCTGCCTTTCCTTGCCGCCCTCACGGGCGGCGCCTGCTGCGCGGCTCAGGCAGCACTCTTGTGCGCGATACCCGACCTGAGCCCCTGTACGTCGACAATGAGCGCGACGCTGCCGTCTCCCAGAATGGTGCCGCCGGCGATGCCGTCGATGCGCTGGAAGTTCTCTTCGAGGCTCTTGATGACCACCTGCTGCTGCCCGATGATGTCATCGACGACCACGGCCATCTTGACCCCGCCCTCGGCCTCGCACAGCACCACGAAGCGGCTCTCGGCAGCGACGTCGGTGTGCATCTCGAAGCGCTCCGCCAGATCGACGACCTGGACGTACTCGCCGCGCACCTGCAGTACCCGGCTGCCGGTCGGCATGCGCGAGAAATTGGCGCGCGCACACTGGATGGTCTCGACGATCGAGGACAGCGGGATGACGTAGGGCGAGGCGGCGACCTTGACCAGCATCACGTCCAGCACGGCCAGCGTAAGCGGCAGGCGCAGGGTCATGCGCGTGCCCCGCCCGGTCCAGCTGCGCACATGCACGGAGCCGCCGATCTTCTTGATATTGGAGAGCACCACGTCCATGCCGACGCCGCGCCCGGAGATGTCGCTCACCGCTTCGGCGGTGGAGAAGCCGGGCGCGAAGATCAGCTGGTCGATCTGCTCGTCGGTCAGCTGCTGGTCGGGGCCGACCACCATGCGGTCGCGCGCCACCTGCAGCACGCGCTCGCGGTTGATGCCGGCGCCGTCGTCCTCGACCACGATCAGGATGCTGCCGCCGGCCTGCTCGGCCGACAGCCTGATCGTGCCGGTTTCCGGCTTGCCCGCGGCGCGCCGCGCCTCCGGCGTCTCGATGCCGTGGTCGGCCGAATTGCGGATCATGTGGGTGAGCGGATCGGAGAGCTGCTCGATGATCGTCTTGTCGATCTCGGTGTTCTCGCCGGCGGTTTCGAGCCGGATCTTCTTGCCGGTCCTGGCGCTGAGCTCGCGCATCAGCCGCGGCATGCGGCTGAACACGGACTTGACCGGCTGCGCCCGGATCGCCATCACCGAATCCTGCAGCCCGCGCGTTGTCTGCGCCAAGACCTCCAGGCCGCGCACCAGCTCCTGGTAGCGGGCCCGCAGCGTCTCGTCCATCTGCTGGGTCAGCATCGACTGGGTGATGACGAGTTCGCCCACCATGTTGACCACGCGGTCGATCTTGTCGAGGTCGACGCGGATGGACTGCACGCCGGTGGCGCGGCGGTCCTCGGGGCCGGTGCGGCGGTCGTTGGCGCCGTCATAGCCGCCCCCGTACCGGGGCGGCAGGGCGGTGGCCGGCGCCGGCGCGTCCACCGCCGGCTTCGGCGCCGGTCGCAGCGCCTCGGCGAGCGCGGCAAAACTGAGCGGGGCATCCTCGGCTGCCGCGGCGGCGGGCACGGCGGACGGCTCCGCCGCGGGGGCCTCTGCAACAGGCACCGGCGCTGCCGGTGCCGGCGCCGCCATGCGCAGGCCGACCTGGGCGATCGACAGGTCGCAATTGCCGTCGACGAACTCGAACACCTCGGCGATCTCGGCCTCGCTGGCCGACGGTGCATAGAGCGTGATCTGCCACGAGCAGTACACCCCGAACGGCTCGAAGTCGGCGAGCGGCGGGATCGGACGCAACTCGGCCCTGACCTGGATGTCGCCGAGCGCGGCCAGTTCGCGGAACAGCAGCAACGGGTCGTTGGCGCGGGCGTAGAGTTCGCGGTGCGGGGTGAAGTGGATCTCCCAGTGGCCGCGCTCGCCGCTGAGCGGCGGCGCCGCGAAGCTGTCGCCGGGCCCCGCGACGGGAATGAAGGCGACCCCCGCGGGGGGATCGGCGCGCTCGAGGTCGACCATGACCGGCACGAAATCGAGGTCGAATTCCTCGATCGGGGCGCCGTCGTCGTCACCGTCGTCGCCGCGCGTCAGCGCATCGAACTGGGCCTTCTCGTCGGCGCCGTAGCCCGCCCCGAGCTCCTCGCCAGCCCTGGCCGCGGCGACGAAGTCGGCGACGATGTCGTTGGCGCGGATGCACAGCACCGTGACCGGCTCCGAGAGCTCGACGCGGCCGTCCCGCACGTGGTCGAGCAGGGTCTCATAGGCGTGGGCGAAGCCGACCAGCGCCGAAAAGCCGAAGGCGCTGCCGCCGCCCTTGATGGAGTGGATGGCGCGGAACACCGCATTGAGGCGGTCGCCCGAGCGGTCCCCACTTTCGATCGCGGCAAACTGCTCTTCGAGTTCGGTGAGAAGCTCGGAGCATTCGTCGAAATACGTGGCCTTGAAATCGTCGAGGTCGCTCATGGCGGTCCGTTCTTACCCTTCTGGGCTAGTGCAGGACGCGGTGGATGACGTTGATCAGCTTTTCCGGGTCGAACGGCTTGACGATCCAGCCCGTGCCGCCCGCCGCCCGGCCCTGGTCGCGCTTGTCCTGGCTGGTCTCCGTGGTGAGGATCAGGATCGGCAGGCTGTTGTGCCGGCCGGTGGCGCGGACCCGGCGGATGAACTCGATGCCGTCCATGACCGGCATGTTGATGTCGGTGATCACCACGTCGACATTCTCGGTCTCGAGCACGTCGAGGCCCTGCTGGCCGTCTTCCGCCTGCAGCACCTCGAACCCGGCATTGGCGAGGGTGTGGTGCAGCATGGCGAGGATGGTGCGGGAATCGTCTACGGTCAGAACGCGCATCAGGCCTCAATCCCCCTGGCAATTTCCGCAAAGCTTTCGCTCAGGCCGAGGCGCTCGATGGCGGCCAGCATGGGCGCGCTCGCCCCGGCGACCTCGAAGGCGACGTTGTTGCGGCGCGCCGATTCCGCGGCGCTGATCAGCATGAGAAGGGCATTGGTCGCGACCCGCTCGACGTCGCCGGCCACGACCCGCACCGGCCCGGACTCCACCGCGTCGATGAGCTGATCGCGGACGCCGTCGAGCGCATCGAGGTCGACGATCGCCGGCAGGGCGACGGTTCTGGCAGTCGCTTGCGTCATGTGAAAATGCTGCCCCCGGGGTGACTCCCCCGCTCCCCACTCTCCACGGGAACGGTTTACGAAGTGCTAAACCGGCTGCGCCGCCGCGGCGCCGGCACCTGCCACGGCGGCCTGGATCGCCGCCAGCGGGGGCTCGGCGGTCCAGCGCGGCCGGCGGTCCTTGTCGACGAGGACGGCACGCACCCCCTCGGCAAAATCGGGGAACACCGCCAGCAGCCGGGCCATCCTGAGGTCCAGCGCCAGCACCTCGGCGATGCCCGGCAGGCTGCGTGCCGCCCGGTGGCTGTGCAGGATGGCCGCGAGGCTGGTGGGCGAGCGCGCACGCAGCAGCGCGGCGAGTTCGGCGATCTCCGGGTCGCCGGCGCCCGCCCGCGCCACGGCGGCGACGATCTGCTGCGCCGTCTCCAGTTGCAAGGCGGGCGCCAGGCGGTCGGCAAGGGCGCAGAGCGAGAGGTCTCCCGCCTGGATGGACAGCGCCTGCATGAGCGCCACCACCGCCGGCTCGATATCGCCGGTGCCGGCCGCGGCCACGAGCCCGGCGCGCAGCTGCGGCAGGCTTTCCGGCAGGACGGCGCAGTCGGTGAGCCCGAGCGCCAGCGCGTCGGCGGCACCCACCGGCGCGCCGCTCAGCAGGAACAGCAGCGCCCGGTGCTCGGGCGCCTTGGCGAGGATGGCGTTGACGCCGACATCGCCGAAAAAGCCGATCCCTGCCTCCGGCATGGCGAAACGGGCGGCGGGCGTGGTGAAGCGGAAGCGGGCATGCCCGGCGATGCCGATGCCGCCGCCCATGACGATGCCGTCGGCGATGACCAGCACCGGCTTGCCGTAGGTGGCGATCATCAGGTTCATGGCGTATTCGTCGGCGAAATAGGCCTCCGCCTCGGCCCGCCGGCCGGCGATCACCAGCTCCCGGGCCGCCCGCACGTCGCCGCCGGCGCAGAAACCGCGGCTGCCGCGGGCCTCGAACAGCACGGCGCGGACGTTGTCGTCGTCGCGCCAGAGGGCGAGCGTCGCGGCGATGCCGGCAATCATGCCATGGCTCAGCGCGTTGATGGCCTCCGGCCGGTTGAGGGCGATGACCCCCATATGGCCTTCGACAAAAATCTCGAGTTGTGCGCTCATCTTGCCTCCATGCGTGCATTTGGCATGGCCGGCCCACGGCATGCAACGGCCCGGCAGCGGCGCCCGTTCCCTGTCGCATAGCCCGAGGCCCCGCCTCGGCGCGTGCCCATCGGTTTCTCCGCTCTCACGGCCTCTCGCTCAAATCGCGCCACGGGCGCGATTTGCCGGCTGACGCCGTCGCCAGCGACGCCCCGAAAGAGGGAGGGAAGGCCGACTGCGGCCCGCGATCCCTGCCCGATGCACTACGTCCGGCGATCCCTTACAGCCAGCCCTTGCGCTTGAAGAACAGGTAGGGCAGCACCGCCGACAGGATCATGAGACCGAGCGCCATGGGGTAGCCCCAGGACCAGGCGAGTTCGGGCATGACCCCGAAGTTCATGCCATAGATGGAGGCGACCAGGGTCGGGGGCAGGAAGACGACGGCGGCGACTGAAACGATCTTGATGATCTGGTTCTGCTCGAGGTTGATCATGCCGAGGGTCGCATCGAGCAGAAATGTCACGCGCCCGGTGAGCGCCCTGGAATGCTCGCCCAACGCCTGCGCATCGCGCTGGATGATCTTCAGCATGCTTTGGCTCTCCTTGGCGGCGCTACCCTTGCGCGCCGCTGGGTCGAGCGCGGCATGGTAGGCGGCGACCCGGCCCAGGCTCACGAGGCTCTCCTGGATCATGATCAGCAGTTCCGCCTTCTGCCCGATCAGCGCGATGACCGCCTGCAGGTCCCGCGTCTTGTTGCCGGCATTGCGGAACACCTCGCGGGACAGCGCGTCGATGTCGTTGCCCAGCTTTTCGAGTGCGTCGGCGGTGCGGTCGGTCAGGGCTTCGAGAAGACCGAGCATCACCTGCTCGCCATTGCTGGACAACGCTTCCTTCTGCCGGGCGGCGCGCGTCTGGTAGGCGAGGAAGGGGCGCGGGTCGGACCAGCGCACCGTGGCCAGCGTCGCGCCTTTGAGAATGAAGGTAACCGGCGTCTTGACCGGCGACTCGCCGTCGAGGTTGGCGAGCGCCGTCATGGTCATGAAGGTAGCACCATCCTCCTGATAGAGCCGGGCCGACAGCTCGATCTCCTGCATCTCGTCCTGGCTGGGAATCGAAATGCCCAGCAGACCTTCCACGCTGGCGTTCTCGTCGGCCGTCGGATTCAGCAGATCGATCCACACGATTCCGGTGGCGGTCGCGGGCGGGCTGGCGACCTCGACAAGCAAATCGGAGCGAGTGGAATAGGCGCGGAGCATGGAAATCCTATTCGGGCCGGAAACCGGCCGGGCAGGCCAGCATAGCATTAGCGTCTGCCGCTGCCGCCGACCAGCCCAGGAGCCTGAGACGCGACCGCCTCAATCCAGCGTCTGCCGGTAGCGCAGCATGGCGACGACGGCGATGACGGCGAGAATGAGGGCGAGGGCGGCGAGTTCCTGCGTGACGTCGGCCAGCCCGCCGCCCTTCAGCATGACCTTGCGCACGATCAGCAGGAAATGCGTCGACGGCACCCCCAGGCCGAGGAACTGCGCCCAGCCGGGCATGCCGGCGAAGGGGAACATGAAGCCCGACAGCAGGATGGAGGGCAGGATGGTGAAGAAGCTGAGTTGCATCGCCTGCATCTGGTTGCGCGCCGCCGTGGAAATGAGGAAGCCGAGCGCCAGGTTGACGAGGATGAAGATGTTGAAGCCGATGAACAGGGCGAGCGGCGAGCCCTCGAACGGCACCGCGAACACCAGCCGCGCGGCGGCGAGGAACACGGCCGTCTGCACGTAGCCGACGACGACATAGGGCAGGATCTTGCCCAGCATCACCTCGGCCGGCCGCACCGGCGTCGCGATCAGCATCTCCATGGTGCCGCGCTCGCTCTCCTTGACGATGGCGACGGCGGTGATCATGACCATGGTCATCGACAGGATGATGGCGAGCAGGCCCGGCACGATATTGGTCGCGGTCCGTCCTTCCGGGTTGTAGTGGCGGTGCACGACGACGGAAAACGGCTGCGCCGCCCCTGCCGAAGGCCGTGTCGGCCCGGCCAGTGTTTCCCTGATGGCGACGTCGACGATTCCCGGCAGGGCCGCCACGGCGCCCCCGGTCGCCGACGGGTCGGAGGCGTCGGCGGCGACGAGGATCTCGGGGTTGCGCCCGCGGATGACGTCGCGCTCGAAGCCGGGCGGGATGACGACGACGAAATTGGCGGCGCCGCGCCTGAGTGCCTCCTCGCCCGCGGCGACGCCGGCGACGGTGCCACGGAAATCGAAATAGCCCGAGTTCTGCATGCCGGCGACGACGGCGCGGGCGAGCGGGCCGTTGTCGGCCATCTCCACCAGCGTCGGCAGATGCCGCGGATCGGCGTTGATGGCGAAGCCGAACAGCACCAGTTGCACGATGGGCAGGCCGATCATCATGGCGAAGGTGATGCGGTCCCGGCGCATCTGGATGAATTCCTTGGTGAGCACCGCGCCGAACCGGCCGAGGGAAAAGCCGCTCATGGCGGGATCCGCGCCTGGGTGGCGACGGCGAAATTGTCGCGCGCCCCGGCCATCAGGTAGATGAAAGCCTCCTCGAGCCCGGCCGCCTGTTGCTGCCAGTGCCGGCCGGAGGCGGCCGCATCGCGCGCGAGCGTGGCGGCGAGCGCCGCCCCGTCGGTGCCCGAGACGTGCAGGGCGGCGCCGAACCGAGCCACCTGCTCGACGCCCGGCTCCCCACGCAGCCGTTCCGCAAGGGCGGCGAGGTCGGGCCCCTCCACCCGGTAGGTGACCAGCCCGACGCGCGCGGCGATCCCCGCCGCCGGGCCGTCGATCAGCTTGCGGCCATAGGCGATGTAGGCGATGTAGTCGCACTGCACCGCCTCGTCCATGTAGTGGGTCGACACCAGCACGGTCACGCCCCGCCCGGCGAGGCGGCGGATTTCGTCCCAGAAATCGCGCCGCGCCTTGGGATCGACCCCGGCGGTCGGCTCGTCGAGCAGCAGCAGGCCGGGCTCGTGGATCAGGCAGGCGGCGAGCGCCAGCCGCTGCTTCCAGCCGCCTGAGAGCGTGCCGGCGAGCTGGCGGGCGCGATCGGCGAGGCCAAGTTCGGCGAGGGCAGCGTCGACCCGCTGCCGGCGCCGGTCGAGCTGGTACATGCGGGCGACGAACTCGAGGTTCTCGCGGATCGACAGATCCTCATAGAGCGAGAAGCGCTGCGTCATGTAGCCGACTTCGGCCTTGATCCGCGCGGCCTCGCGGCGCAGGTCGAGGCCGAGGCAGGTGCCCTCGCCGGCGTCGGGGGTCAGCAGCCCGCACAGCATGCGGATCGTGGTGGTCTTGCCCGAGCCGTTGGGACCCAGAAAGCCGTAGATGGCGCCGCGCGGCACGCGGATGTCGAAATCGTCGACGACGCGCTTGGCCCCGAAGCTCTTGGTCAGCCCGGCGACATCGATGACGGGGTCGGCGCTCACGGCGCCGGCACCACGGTGACCGGCTGGCCGGGCCGGATGCCGGCGGCGTCGCCCAGCGTCGCCTCGGCGAGGAAGGTGAGGCGGGTGCGCTCGTCGCGGCTGTAGATGACGGGCGGGGTGAACTGCGGTTCCGAGGCGAGCCAGGTGAGCGTCGCCGCGAGGCCGGCGGGGCAGCCA
The DNA here is from genome assembly GCF_036406155.1 of Devosia sp. Lineage (GTDB taxonomy): Bacteria > Pseudomonadota > Alphaproteobacteria > Rhizobiales > Devosiaceae > Devosia_A. The sequence goes on from NZ_DASWVV010000213.1 coordinate 18,558, forward strand.
TCGCAGGTGACGCGCAGCGTGCTGCCCAGGGCGAGCCCGGGGCGCTCCGCCTCGGCGACGTAGAACTTGACCTTGAGGGCGCCGGCGGGAAGCAGCGACAGCACCGGCACGCCCGCGGCCGCGACCTCGCCGGCGCGGTAGAAGACGCGCTCGACCTCCCCGCCGAGCGGCGCCGTGACGGTGCGGTCGGCAAGGTCCGAGCGGGCCTTGTCGGCCTCGGCCCGGGCGGCGGCGAGGCTCGCCTCGGCCGCCAGGAGCTGCGGATCGCGGGCCGGCAGCTCGGCCACGGCCAGTTGCGCCTGGAGCTGGGCCACCTGCGCTTCGGCGCTGCGCAGCGTCGCG
>NZ_DASWVV010000214.1:0-12447 GCF_036406155.1 Devosia sp.
CCAGGCGGCCGGCCTGTTCGGCGTCCCGGCGCAAAGCACCATCGTCGCCGGCCTGGCAGTGGAGGCGGTGCATTGCTACTCGCTGATCCACGACGACCTGCCGGCCATGGACGACGACGACCTGCGGCGCGGCCGCCCCACCGTGCACCGGGCCTATGACGAGGCGACCGCCATTCTCGCCGGCGACGCCCTGCTGACCCTGGCCTTCCAGCTGCTGGCGCGCGAGGACTGCGATCCCGACCCCGCCGCCCGCCTCAGGCTGGTCGCCGAACTCGCCCTGGGCGCAGGCGCCGGCGGCATGGTCGGCGGGCAGATGCGCGACATCGAGGGCGAGACGGCAAGGCTCTCCGACGCCGAGATCGGCCGCATGCAGGCGATGAAGACCGGCGCGCTGATCCGCGCCGCCGTGCGCATGGGCGCCATCCTCGGCGGCGCCACGGACGACGCCATGGCCCAGCTGACCCGCTTCGCCGAGGCGGCCGGCCGGGCCTACCAGCTCGCCGACGACCTGCTCGACGTCACCGCCTCGGCGGCGGCCATGGGCAAGGCCACCGGCAAGGACGCGGGCGCCGGCAAGCAGACGCTGGTGGCCCGCATCGGCGTGGAGGCGGCGCGCCGCCAGCTCGCCGAGATCACCCACGACGCGCTGGGCGCCCTCTTGCCCTTCGGCGCCGAGGCGGAGGGCCTGCGCCGCACCGCCCTGTATTTTGCCAGCCGGGAGAGTTGACTTGAGCCTTGAAACCGTCCGCGCCGACCTTGCCGCGCGCGCCCCCGATCTCGACGTCATGGTCACCGACGCTTCGACCGCGACCGTCCAGCTTGCCGCCGAGGTGCATGGGTGCGCGCCCGGGCAGATCGCCAAGACCCTCGCCATCCGGGTGAACGGCGACGAGTTCCTGCTGGTGACGCGGGGCGACGCCCGGCTCGACAACCGCAAGGCCAAGGCCGCCTTCGGCGGCCGCCCGCGCATGCTCGGGGCGGAGGACGTGTTGCGCCTGACCAGCCACGAAGTCGGCGGCGTCTGTCCTTTCGGGCTGCCGGCGCCGCTCACCATCTATTGCGACGTCTCGCTCAAGGTCTATGACGAGGTCATCCCCGCGGGCGGCTCGACCCACGCCTCGGTGCGCCTGCCGCTCGAGCGGCTCCTGGAGCTGTGCGGCGGCCGCTGGGCCGATGCCTGCGAGGTATCGCAGTCGGACGGCGCCTGAGCTAACCGGCCGCCGTCCTGGCCGACGCCGCCGCCCCCCGGCCGAAGCGCTTTTCGATGTAGTCGGCGACCATCTGCTTGAACTGGTCGGCGACGTCGGCGCCGCGCAGGATGGCGACCTTCTCGCCGTCGATGAACACCGGGGCCGCCGGCTGCTCGCCGGTGCCGGGCAGCGAGATGCCGATATCGGCGTGCTTGCTCTCGCCCGGGCCGTTGACGATGCAGCCCATGACCGCGACGGTCAGCGCCTCGACCCCCGGGTAGCGCTCGCGCCATTCGGGCATCGAGGCGGTGAGATGATCCTGGATGTCCTTGGCCAGCGTCTGGAACGTGGTCGAGGTCGTACGCCCGCAGCCGGGGCAGGCGGCAACCACCGGCAGGAACTGGCGGAAGCCCATGGTCTGCAGCAGCTCCTGCGCCACCCGCACCTCCTGGGTGCGGTCGCCGCCCGGTTCCGGGGTCAGGGACACGCGGATGGTGTCGCCGATCCCCTGCTGCAGGAGGACGCCCATGGCGGCCGAGGAGGCGACGATCCCCTTCGATCCCATGCCTGCCTCGGTCAGGCCCAGATGCAGGGCATAGTCGCAGCGCCTGGCCAGTTCCTGATAGACGCCGATCAGCTGCTGGACGTCCGAGACCTTGGTGGACAAGATGATGCGGTTGCGCCCGAGCCCCAGTTCCTCGGCGCGGGCAGCCGAGAGCAGGGCCGACTGGATGATCGCCTCGCGCTGCACGGCGGCGGCCGAGACGGGTTCGGCAGCCGCGGCATTCTCGTTCATCAGCCGGGTCAGGAGTTCCTCGTCGAGCGAGCCCCAGTTGACGCCGATGCGCACGGGCTTGTCGTATTTCACGGCCAGCTCGATCAGCGTCGCAAACTGGACGTCGCGCTTGTTCTTGAAGCCGACATTGCCCGGGTTGATCCGGTACTTGTCCAGCGCCTCGGCGCAGGCCGGATGCTCGCTCAGCAGCTTGTGGCCGATGTAGTGGAAGTCGCCGATCAGCGGCACGTTGACCCCGCGCGCCCGCAGGCGGTCGCGGATATGCGGCACGGCCGCGGCGGACTCGTCGCGATCGACGGTGATGCGGACCAGTTCGGAACCGGCGCGGGCAAGCGCCGCGACCTGGCGGACCGTCGCCTCGATGTCGGCGGTGTCGGTATTGGTCATCGACTGCACGACGATCGGGGCGCCGGCGCCGACCATCACGCCACCGACATCGACACCGACCGTATGCTTGCGGGGCGAAAGGGTCATCGTACACCGAGACATAGGCCCATCGGGCAAATCCCGCAACGCATTTACGCAGCGTTCATCCGGTTGCCCCTACGGTGGCGCGACGAGGCGAGTGCAAGCCGGGGGAACGAGTGCCGACAAGAAGAGCCGCCGACAAGCGGCCGATGAACTTCCTCACCGACGGGCCTGCCGAACCGTTCCGTGCCATCGTCGCCGCCGCCGCCGACGGCGTCATCGGCATCGACGCTGACCAGAACATCGTGATGTTCAACCGCGCCGCCGAGGAGATGTTCGGCCGCAGCGCGGCCGCAACCATCGGCGAGCCGCTGACCATCCTGCTGCCGGCAGCGCTGCGCCGCAAGCATGTCGGCCACGTCCGCGGCTTCATCGAGCGCGGCGAGCAGGCGCGCTACATGGGCCAGCGCAGCAATGCCCTGCGTGCGGTACGGGCCGACGGCAGCGAGTTTGCGGTGGCCATCTCCATCCAGCAGGTGGAAACCGACACCGGCCCGCTGATGGTCGCCCATGTCCGCGACATCTCCGACCGTATCGCGCTGCTCGAACAGCACGTGCAACTGGCGACGCGCGACCACCTGACCGGCGTACTGAACCGCCGCGCCTTCCTCGAAAAGGCAGGTGAAATCCATGAACGGTGGCAACGCGGCGAGGGCAGCTACACGCTGCTGATGCTCGACCTCGACCACTTCAAGTCGATCAACGACACCTATGGCCACGCCGCGGGCGACGCCGCCCTGCGCGACTTCGCCGCCCTGTGCGAGGCGACGCTGCGCCGGCCGGACCTGTTCGCGCGCTGGGGCGGGGAGGAGTTCGTGGCCCTGCTGCCGGGCGCCGACGCCGCCGCGGCCGCCGCCGTGGCGGAGCGGGTCAGGAAGCAGACCAGCCGCCGCACCACCGCCCCCGACGGCATCGTCGCCTATCGGCAGACGGTCAGCATCGGCATTGCCGGCCCGGAGCGCGCCCATCCGAGTTTCGACCACGTGCTGTACCAGGCAGACCGCGCCCTCTACGTCGCCAAGTCGCAGGGCCGCAACCGCATCGCCATTGCCGAGGAGCTGGCGGCCGCCTGACGCAAGCCGCCGCGGCCCGCTCTTGAACCTGGACGTGCAAGATCCGGGAAGGTTCTTGAAACCGGAAATGCATGGAACCATTTAAGGTCGATGCCAGGAAAATTCTCGCTTCTCGCCCGCTTCATCACCTTCCGCCGCGAACTCGTCACCCTGTGGCAAGCCTTCCTCGCCCCCGAGACGCCGATGCGCCTCAAGGCGCTGATGCTGCTGGTCCCGCTATATCTGCTGAGCCCGCTCGACTTGATCCCCGACTTCATCCCGATTGCCGGCTGGCTCGATGATGCCGTCGTCATCCCCATGTTGGTGAGCTGGATCGTTTCCCTCCTGCCGAAGGTCGCCCCGGTGCGGCCGTCGCGCCCGACCGGCACGAACGGCGACAGGACCATCGACGGCACCTGGCGGCGGCTCTAGACTCCGGCCCGTTCGGCAGGAGGGCTTGATGACCGCGAAATCGACGGACGCCGGCAGTGACCCTGCCGCCGCGATCGATATCTATATCGCGAACGTCCCAGAGCCTTTTCGCGGCGCCCTCGAGAAGCTGCGCGCCACCATCAAGTCCGCCGCTCCCAAGGCAGAGGAGGCCATGATCTATGGCGTCCCCGGGTTCCGCCACCACGGCAACCTCGTCTGCTACGCCGCCTTCAAGGCCCATTGCGGGTTCTATCCGATGAGCCCGGCGCTGCTCGATTCGCTGGCCGACGAACTCACCGGCTTCCGCGTCGCCAAGGGGACGATCCGGTTCACGCCGGACCAGCCCCTGCCGGCGGGGCTGGTGCGCACCATCGTCACCGCCCGCCTCGGGGAGAACGGGGCCGGCACGGCGACCTGAAACCTACTCGAACCGGACCAGCAGGTCCTTGGCGTCGATCTGGTCGCCCGGTTTCACCAGCACCTCGGCGACGACCCCGTCGGTTTCCGCGTGCAGGGCCGTCTCCATCTTCATCGCCTCGATGGAGAGCAGCACGTCGCCGGCGACGACCTGCTGGCCGCGCACCACCGCCAGCGTGGAAATCACCCCCGGCATCGGCGCCGCCACCTGCCTGGGGTCGCCGGACGCCGCCTTGGGCCTGGCGACGATGTCGCCGGCCTTGAGCCGGTCCGGCACCGCGACGCTGCGCGGCTGGCCGTTGAGGTCGAAGAAGACGCGCACCTGGCCCTTGTCGTTGGTCTCGGCGCGGCCGAGATACTGCAGCACCAGCGTCTTGCCCTTCTCGATGTCGATGAGGATCTCCTCGCCCTGCTGCAGCCCGTAGAAATAGACCGGGGTGGGCAACACCTCGGTGGGGCCGTAGCGCTCCTGCGTGCGGGTGAACTCGGCGAAGACCTTGGGGTACATCAGGTAGGAGGCGAGGCGCTTGTCGTCGATCGGCTCGCCCGCCTCCCGCGCGATCCTGGCCCGCTCCGCCTCGAGGTCGACATCCTTGAGATAGGAGCCGGGACGCGCGGTGAGCGGCGCCCTGCCCTTCAGCACCTTCTGCTGCAGCGCCTCGGGGAAGCCGCCCGGCGGCTGGCCGAGGTCGCCGGCAAAGAAACCGACCACCGAATCGGGGAAGGCGATCTCGCGCCCCGGGTCCTCGACATCGGCGCGCGTCAGGCCGGACGAGACCATGGCCAGCGCCATGTCGCCCACCACCTTGGACGAGGGCGTGACCTTGACGATGTCGCCGAACATGCGGTTGACGTCGGCATAGGTCTCGGCCACCTCGTGCCAGCGCGTTTCCAGCCCCATGGAGCGCGCCTGCTCCTTGAGATTGGTGAACTGGCCACCGGGCATTTCGTGCAGATAGACTTCCGACGCGCCCGAGCGCAGTTCGCTCTCGAAGGCGCGGTACTGCGTGCGCACCGCTTCCCAGTACAGGGAGATCTCGCGGATGGCCTTGCCGTCGAGCTGCGGGTCGCGCGGCCCGTCCTTGAGCGCGGCGACGAGCGAGCCCAGCGTCGGCTGGCTGGTGGTGCCGCTGAGCGCGTCCATCGCCGCATCGACGGCATCGACCCCGGCCTCGACGGCGGCAAGGATCGTGGCCGCCGCGGCGCCGGAGGTGTCGTGCATGTGCAGGTGGATCGGCAGGCCGGTTTCCTGGCGCAACGTCTCGACCAGCTTCTTCGCCGCCGCCGGCTTGAGCAGCCCGGCCATGTCCTTGATGCCCAGCACGTGGGCGCCCGCGGCCTCCAGTTCCCGCGCCAGCCCGACATAGTATTTGAGGTCGTACTTGGCCCGGCTCGGATCGAGCATGTCGCCGGTGTAGCAGATGGCGGCTTCGGCGACCTTGCCGGCTTCGGCCACGGCGTCGATGGAGACGCGCATGTTCTCCACCCAGTTGAGGCAATCGAAGATGCGGAAGACGTCGACGCCGCCCAGGGCCGCCTGGCGCACGAAGAACTTCACCACGTTGTCGGGGTAGTTGGTGTAGCCGACCCCGTTGGAGCCGCGCAGCAGCATCTGGGTGAGGATGTTGGGCGCCCCCTCGCGCACCTGCGCCAGCCGCTCCCACGGATCCTCGTTGAGGAAGCGCATGGCGACGTCGAAGGTCGCCCCGCCCCAGCATTCGAGCGAGAACAGATTGGGCAGGCCGCGCGCATAGGCCTGGGCGATGCGGGTGATGTCGTAGCTGCGCATGCGCGTGGCCAGGAGGCTCTGGTGGGCGTCGCGCATGGTGGTGTCGGTGAACAGCACCTGCGTCTGCGCCTTCATCCAGCGGGCGAGGCCCGCCGGCCCCTCGCGCTCCAGCACCTGGCGCGAGCCGGCGACGGCGGCCGATGGCGGATAGTCCGGCACCACCGGCACGGGGGCGCCGGAAGGCGGGCGCGGCCGGTCGCGCACTTCCGGATGGCCGTTGATGGTGACGTCGGCGATGTAGGTCAAGAGCTTGGTCGCGCGGTCCTTGCGGCGGCGGATGGCGAACAGCTCCGGCGTCGTGTCGATGAAGCGCGTGGTGTAGCGGTTGGAGACGAAGTCCGGGTGCGAGATGACGTTCTCGAGGAAGGCGAGATTGGTGGACACGCCGCGGATGCGGAACTCCCTGAGCGCCCGGTCCATGCGGGCGATCGCCTCCTGCGGCGTCGGCGCCCAGCACGTGACCTTTTCCAGCAGCGGGTCGTAGAAGCGGGTGATGATGGCCCCGGCATAGGCGGTGCCGCCGTCGAGCCGGACGCCGAAGCCGGTGGCCTCGCGATAGGCGGTGATGCGGCCGTAGTCGGGGATGAAGTTTTCTTCCGGGTCCTCGGTGGTGATGCGGCACTGGATGGCGTGGCCGTTGAGCCGGATTTCCTCCTGCGGCGGCACCCCCGATTCGGGCGTGCCGAGCACCGCACCCTCGAGCAACCGGATCTGCGCCTTGACGATGTCGATGCCGGTCACCGCCTCGGTGACGGTGTGCTCGACCTGGATGCGCGGATTGACCTCGATGAAGTAGAACTTGCCGCTGTCGGCATCCATCAGGAACTCGACGGTGCCGGCGCCGCGGTAGTTGGCGGCGCGGCCGAGCCTGAGCGCCGCCTCGGTGAGGTCGCGGCGCGCGGCCTCGCCGAGATAGGGGGCGGGCGCGCGCTCCACCACCTTCTGGTTGCGCCGCTGCACCGAGCAGTCGCGCTCGAACAGATGCACGAGGTTGCCGTGCGCGTCGCCGATCAGCTGCACCTCGACGTGGCGGGCGCGCTCGATCAGCTTCTCGAGATACATCTCGTCCTTGCCGAAGGCGGCCTTGGCCTCGCGACGGCCTTCGGAGACCTCGGTCTTCAGCTCCGTTTCGGAGGAGATGCGGCGCATGCCGCGGCCGCCGCCGCCCCAACTCGCCTTGAGCATCAGCGGATAGCCAATCTCGGCTGCCATGCGCGCCACTTCATCGAGATCATCCGGCAGCGCCGCGGTTGCCGGCACCACCGGCACGCCGCAGGCAATGGCCATGTTGCGGGCGGCGACCTTGTTGCCCAGGTCGCGCATGGTCTGCGCGCGCGGGCCGATGAAGACGAGGCCGGCAGCCTCGCACGCTTCGGCGAATTCGGGGCTTTCCGAGAGCAGGCCGTAGCCGGGATGGATGGCGTCGGCACCGGAAATGCGGGCGATGCGGATATATTCGTCGATCTGCAGATAGGCCTCGACCGGCCCCTTGCCCTTGCCGATCAGATAGGCCTCGTCGGCCTTGAAGCGGTGCAGCGCCAGCTTGTCCTCTTCGGCGAAGCAGGCGACGGTCTTCATCCCCAGTTCGTTGGCGGCGCGAAAGACGCGAATGGCGATTTCGCTGCGGTTGGCGACGAGGATTTTCTTGATCGGCATCGTTGGCATCCGAGCAGGAGGGGACAAGGGGGCCGTGCGGCCCCGACGAAAACAGGCGGTCGGACGAGGCGGCTAGCCGAGGTGCCCCGCCAGATGGGACAGGTCGTAGCCGGCGCCGGCCGCTTCCGCGATGATCTGGGCGGCGGGCCTTCGACCCGCCTGCGACAGCGCCCACAGCGTCGTCGAGCGCGTCCCCGACCGGCAATAGGCCAGGACCGGGCCGGCGCTCCCCTCGAGCGCCTCCCGGGTCTGCGCGACCATGTCGGGCGAGACCCCGTCGCGGCCGAGCGGTATGTAGTGATAGGCCAGTCCGGCTGCTTCGGCCGCCTGGCGAACGGCCTCGCCAGCAGGCTGGTCCGGCGCCTCGCCGTCGGGGCGGTTGTTGATGATGGTGGTGAAACCGGCGGCCTTGACTGCCGCCACATCCCCGATGCTGATCTGCGGCGAAACGCTTATGCTGTCGTTGATCCGCTTCACTTCCAAGATCGTCTCTCCGTGGAAATCGCCGGCCGCCGCGTTTGCGGGTGCCTTTATGGCGCGGCCCGCGCCCCGAGGCAACTGCGCCAAATGGCGGTATTCCGAACCGGAATATGAGCCACCCCGGGCCGCGCTAGGGTTCCGTGCTGCCGGGCTGCGCCAGCGCCTCGAGCACCGAGCCGACCCCGACCCGGCCGACCTGCGCCCCGTCGGCGTCGTCCACCCCGATCCACGCATGGGCGGCGAACAGCGCCAGCGCGTCCTCGCAGCGCGCGGTCGCCGGCAGGCGTGCCGGGTACGGGGCGAACGCCCCCCGCTCCATAACGGCGGCAAGCGGGACGGCGCGGGCGCGGCCGACATGGCGGGCGAAGGCCGCGACGTGGGCGGTGGCCGGCCGCAGCACGATCTCCTCGGGGCGGCCCACCTGCTCCACCGCCCCGTCGCGCAGCACCGCGATGCGCGTCCCCAGCTTCAGCGCCTCGTCGAAATCGTGGGTGATGAACAGGATGGTCTTGTGGAGCCGGCGCTGCAGAGCCAGCAGTTCATCCTGCATCTGCGCGCGGTTGAGCGGATCGAGCGCCGAAAACGCCTCGTCCATGAGCAGGATCGGAGTATCCATGGCCAGCGCGCGGGCCAGCCCCACCCGCTGCTGCTCGCCGCCGGAGAGCTGGCGCGGCCGCGAGCGCTCGTAGCCGGCGAGGCCAACCGTTTCGATCCAGCGGCGGGCGGCCGTCTCCCGCTCGGCGCGCCCGAGCCCGCGGACCTCGAGGCCGAAGGCGACGTTGTCCAGTACCGAGCGGTGCGGCAGCAAGCCGAAGCGCTGGAAGACCATCGACACCGTGTTGCGCCGATAGGCGCGGAGCCCGGCGGCGTCCATGGCCATGACGTCGACGCCGTGGACCACGATGCCGCCCGAGGTGGGATCGACGAGCCGGTTGACGTGGCGGATGAGCGTCGACTTGCCCGAGCCGGACAGGCCCATGACGACGTAGATCTCGCCCGCCTCGATGCTGAGCGAGACGCGGTCCAGCCCGACCACGTTGCCGGTCTCGGCCTGGATCTCCTGCTTGCCGCGCCCCGCGCGCAGCAGCGCCAGCGCCCGCTCCGGGCTGCGGCCGAAGATCTTGGTGACCTCCCGGATATCGATGACCGCGCTCACGGCTTGAAGTCCGTCACGCCGAGGCGCTGCTGCAGCCGCCGGCCGAAGGCCTGCGTGACGCGGTCGAAAACGATGGCCAGCGCCACGATGCCGAGTCCGGCGAGCAGGCCGCGACTGACTTCCAGCCGGCCGATCCCCTGCAGCACCTGGTAGCCGAGCCCGCCGGCCCCGATCATCGAGGCGATCACCACCATGGAGAGCGACATCATGGTGGCCTGGTTGATGCCGGCGAAGATGGTGGGCAGCGCCAGCGGCACCTGGATCTTGAGCAGCCGCTGGCCCCGGGTCATGCCGAAGGACCAGCCGGCCTCGAGCACGTCGGGATCGACCAGCCTGAGGCCGAGATCGGTGAGCCGCATCAGCGGCGGGGCGGCATAGATCATGGTGGCGAGGACCGCCGGGACCCGCCCCGGGCCGAACACCATCACCGCCGGGATGAGATAGACGAAGCTGGGCATGGTCTGCATCAGGTCGAGCACCGGGGTGAGGACGCGCCGCAGGAGGGCCGATCCGGACATCGCCACGCCCAGCGGGATAGCGACGACAATCGTCCCCAGCGTCGCCGTCAGCATCAGCGCCATGGTCTTGATGGCATCCTCCCACAGGCCCAGCACGCCCAGGAACAGCATGGCGGCGGCCACGACGAGCGGCAGGGCCGGCTTGCGCGTGGCCAGGAGCGCGAGGCCGGTGAGGATCGCGATCAGCGCCCACCAGGGCAGCGCCAGCAGACCCTGCTCGATGGTGTTGAGCGTCCATTGCAGGGGCGAGGCAGCGGCCTCGAAGCCCTCGCCCCAGGTGGCGATCAGCCAGTCGAGCCCGTCGTCGATGGCACGCCTGAGCGGCGCGGTGTCGAAGAGTTCCGGAAACATCGTGCCCTCAACCCAAGGCGGCGGGCCGCTGCCGCCCCGCCGCACCTCCGGCCCGCGCCGGCTCGCCTAGTCGAGGCCGGCCGTGACCGCCGCGGCAATTTCGGCCGGCACCCAGCCGGTCCAGATCGCCTCTTCGGTCCTCAGGAAATTCTCGGCGACGGCCTCGGCATCGGCCTTGTTCTCCTCGCCCCACGCCAGGATGCGGCCGATTTCGGCGTTGGTCAGGCTGGCCTTGCGCAGGTACTCGACCACGGTCGGTGCCTCCTGCGGCAGCCAGCTGGCGGCCGCCTTCACCGCGTCGGGGACGACGAAATCCGTCTTTTCCGGGTTGGCGCAGGCCGCATCGCCGATGCAGGCGAACTTCGCCTCGTCGAACGGGGCCATCTCCAGCCGGGTCATGGGGAAGCGGCCCATCATGGCCGTTGGTCCCCAGTAGTAGAAGACGATGGGCTCGCGGCGCAGGAAGGCCTGCGCGATGGTGGCGTCCAGCGCCCCCGCCGAGCCCGGCGAGAACAGGTTGAAGGTGTCCCCGAGGCCGTAGGCCTTGAAGAAGTTGGCATCCATGATCTCGCACGCCCAGCCCGGGGGGCAGGACACGAACCGGCCCTTGCCCGGATCGTCGGGATCCTTGAACAGCTGCCAGTACCTGGGCAGGTCCTCGACCGAGCGCAGCCCCGGATTGGCCTCGGCCACATAGGTCGGGATGTACCAGCCCTGCACCAGCCCCTCGGCGATGGCGGGCCCCAGATCGACCACCTTGCCCGCGGCCAGGCCCTTCTCCCAGGCTTCCTTGCTGGCATTGGGCCACAGTTCCGGGGCCAGCGCCGGTTCACCCTTGGCCACCATGGCAGCCAGCGTCGGGACGGTATCGCCCGGCACCAGCGCCACGCGGCAGCCATAGCCCTTCGCGAGGATGACGGCATGCACGCGGGCCAGCGCCGCGGCCGACGGCCAGCCCATCTCGGCGATGTCGATGGTGCGGTCGGTCTCGCATTCGGCGGCGGTGGCGGCCTGTGCAGCGACGGCGGCCAGGAACGCGGCAAGGGCCAGGGCCGCAAGCTTGACGTGAGGTCTCATAGGCGAATCCTCTCGGTGAAGGGCACATAGCCTATGGAGCCCGCGCCGCCGCCGTCAAATATTTCAGCCGCCGCAACGGCCGCCGCCCGCGCCGGGCGCTACTCGTCGCCGGCCGGACCGGGAGCTTGCGGCACGGCGGCTTCGGGTTCCGCCGGCAGGCCTGCCCACGGCCGCCACACCGCGCCGCGCGCCGCAACGAAACCCTGCGCCACGGCCTCGACGGTTGCCCCCGGCTCGCCCAGCGCCTGCAGCATGGCGTTCATCTCGGCGACCGGCATCCTGGCGCGCTGGAAATACGACGCCACCTGCGGCGCCTCCATGTAGACCCACTCGCTGAGGGCGATCACGACCGGATCGGGGGCGAAGCTGGTGGGCACGGGGGCGGCGCACGCCTGCCGCCCGGCGCAGCGGAAGCCTTCCTTGTCGTAGGCGCCCAGATCGACGGGCCGGAAGCCGAACTGGGCGAGGATGGCATTGGGCTGCCAGTAATAGAAGACGATCGGCTCCTTGCGGCCCACCGCCTCGGCGATCAGCGTGTCGAGCTCGAAGCGGTTGGCCGGCACGATGACGTCGAACATCTCGCTCAGGCCGTTGGCCCTGAGCAGGTTGCGGTTGATCACCGAGCAGGCCCAATCGGCCGGGCAGGAGAGGAAGCGCGGCCGGCGGTTCGGAACCAGTTCCGCCGCGTGTGCCTTGAGGCCCTCGACGGTGACGATGTCGGGCCACGCCGCGGCCGCGAAATCGGGCACGAACCAGCCCTCGAGGACCGGTTCGTCATAGCTTGTCCCGGCCTGCCGCACCTTCTGGCCGGTGATCGCCGCATTCCAGATCTCGGGGATGCGCGCGACCCACAGCTCCGGCGCCACCGCCGGCTGCCCGGTGGCGCCCATGGAGGAACCGGTGGCGGCGAGATCGCCCTCCTGCAGGTATACCTCGCACCCGAACGTCGCCGCGAGGATATCCGCATGGATCTGCGCCAGCAGGGCCGCGGTCGGCCATTGCATGCGGGCGATGCCGATGGGCTGGGTGCCGCACGGCGGGGGCGGCGCGGCCTCGCCCGCGGGC
>NZ_DASWVV010000215.1:0-2202 GCF_036406155.1 Devosia sp.
GCTGCTGACCCGCGAATGGGCGCTGCCCAAAGAGCGGCTGATGGTCACCGTCTACGAGGATGACGACGAGGCGTTCGAGCTGTGGAAGAAGGTCGCCGGCCTCCCCGAGGACAGGATCGTCCGGCTCGGGGCCAAGTCGAACTTCTGGGCCATGGGCGATACCGGCCCGTGCGGGCCGTGCTCGGAGATCTTCTACGATCACGGCGAGCAGGTCCCCGGCGGCCCGCCGGGCTCGCCCGACGAGGACGGCGACCGCTTCATCGAGGTATGGAACCTCGTCTTCATGCAGTACGAGCAGCATGCCGACGGCAGCCGCACCGGCCTGCCGCACCCCTCGATCGACACCGGCATGGGGCTCGAGCGCATCGGCGCGGTGCTGCAGGGCGTGCACGACAATTACGACATCGACCTGTTCAAGGCGCTGATCGGGGCCGCGGCGCAGGCGACGGGCGCCGACCCGGAGGGCCCGGGCCGGACCAGCCTCAGGGTCATCGCCGACCATCTGCGCTCGATGAGCTTCCTCATCGCCGAGGGGGTGCTGCCCGCCAATGAAGGGCGCGGCTACGTGCTGCGCCGCATCATGCGCCGCGCCATGCGGCACGCGACGCTGCTCGGCGCCGAGGAGCCGGTGATCCACCGCATCGTGCCGGCGCTGGTGCGCGAGATGGGCCAGGCCTATCCCGAGCTGGTGCGCGGCGAGGCGATGATCGCCGAGACCGTCGAGCTCGAGGAGAACCGCTTCCTCAAGACGCTGGGACGCGGCCTGCAGATCCTCGCCGAGGAGAGCAAGGGGCTGGGCCGCGGCGACGTGCTCGCCGGCGCCACCGCCTTCAAGCTCTACGACACCTACGGCTTCCCACTAGACCTGACCCAGGATGCGCTGCGCACGCGCGGCGTCGGCGTGGACGTCGCCGGGTTCGACGCGGCCATGGCGCAGCAGAAGGCCGAGGCGCGCAAGAGCTGGGCCGGCTCGGGCGAGGCGGCGACCGACCAGGTGTGGTTCGCGGTGGCCGATGCCGTCGGGCCGACCGAGTTCCTCGGCTACGAGACCGAGACCGCCGAGGGCGTGGTCACCGCCCTGGTCAAGGCCGGGCAGATGACGGCCGAGCTGGCGGCGGGCGAGGAAGGCTTCGTCGTCCTCAACCAGACCCCGTTCTACGGCGAAAGCGGCGGCCAGGTGGGCGACACCGGCCGCATGCGCGGCGACGGCGTCGCCGTGGAGGTGCTCGACACGGTCAAGCACCACGGTGTCTTCGCGCACCGCGTCCGGGTCGCCAGCGGCACGCTGCGCAAGGACCTGGCGCTGACGCTCGAGGTCGATCACGCCCGCCGCGCCGCCATCCGCGCCAATCACTCGGCCACGCATCTGCTGCACGAGGCGCTGCGCCTCGTGCTCGGCGACCACGTGGCGCAGAAGGGCTCGCTCGTCGCTCCCGACCGGCTGCGCTTCGACTTCGTCCATACCAAGCCGATGAGCGCCGAGGAGATCGCCCGGGTCGAGGACATCGCCAACGCCGTGGTGCTGCAGAACACCGCCGTGGAAACGCGGCTGATGGGCGTCGAGGAGGCCAAGGACTCCGGGGCCCGCGCGCTATTCGGCGAAAAGTACGGCGACGAGGTCCGCGTCGTTTCCATGGGCGCGCCGACGGGCAACGCGCTCGGCTGGTCGGTGGAATTGTGTGGCGGCACCCACGTCCGGCGCACCGGCGATATCGGGCTCATCTCGGTGGTCGGGGAGAGCGCGGTGGCCGCCGGGGTGCGCCGCATCGAGGCGCTGACCGCGACGGAAGCGCGCAAGCGCGGCAACGCCAACACGCACACGCTGCACGAGGCGGCCGCCCTGCTGCGCGCCGGTCCGAACGAGGTGCTGGAGCGCATCGCGGCGCTGCAGGAACAGCTGAAGCGCTCCGAGAAGGCGCTGTCCGACGCGCGCCAGAAGCTCGCCATGGGCGGCGGTGCCGGCGCCGGTCCGGCCAGCGAAACGGAAACGATCGGCGGCACGAGCTTCGTCGGCCGGGCCGTCGACGGACTGCAGCCCAAGGATCTGCGCGGGCTGGTGGACCAGGCCAAGAAGCAGATCGGCTCCGGCGTCATCGCCATCGTCGCGGTGAGCGAGGAGGGGCGGGCGGGTATCTCGGTTGGTGTCACCCCCGACCTGACGGCACGCTTCAACGCGGTCGACCTCGTCAAGAAGGGCGCCGA
>NZ_DASWVV010000216.1:0-3981 GCF_036406155.1 Devosia sp.
GACCTGGACGCGCGCACCTCGCCGCAGCACGCGCGCGGCGTCCTCGCCGCGCTGGCCCCACAGCGACACGCTCATCCAGAATCCGCCGACCTGCTGATACTCGCCGTTGGCCTGGTCGTAGGCGTAGTCGTCGAAGAACACACGCATCTCGGCGACGACCTCATCGACCCCGTTGATGGGGACGTGCTTGAGAATGGGCGTATCGCCGAGATTGCCTTTCCCGCGAAATACGTTCGGCATGTTGTACTCCTGGGCGTCGAGGTAGAACACGACGGTGGCCGACGCCGGTGCCGCCGCCGTGCGGAAGACTACGGATCGTGCTGCCGGGCATGCTTCAGCGCGAGGCGCGCCTCGATTTCTCGCCGGTTGAGCTCGATGGCGCGCCGGTGGGCGCGCTCATACCACTCGCGCAGCGCCCCGGGGAGTTGAGCGAAATGGGCGTGGATTGCGCCCCAGGGGATGTGGCCGGCGCGGGGCCCGGCGCCTGCCGCACGCCAGCGCAGGTGAAATTGACCGGTGGCCTTGCGCCGATGCACCGACAGATAGAAGCTCCGCCCCCGCACCCGGCGTGTGAGCCGCGACAAGTCCTCCTGTTGGTGGTGAATCTTGTCAACACGGGCCTGCGCCTGCCGCACGTCGGCTGGGGCTCCGCCCCTACCCGTAAAGGCCTTTGCGTCAGCATCCTGTTGACAAGGCGTACTGCCGCAGCGCGGGTCGACGACATCGGCAGCACCCGGCGGATCCGGTTGCGCCATCGCCCTCACCAGCGCCTCAATCGACCAGCCCATCATCGGTTGTCTCATCGCCGGCTGCGCCACGTTCCGAATCGATGGCGGCGATGTCGGCAGCCACGCGCTCGAGCATGGCCTTCTCGGTGTCGGAGATCGAAATGCGGCGCTGGGAATGGCGCGAGATCTGGTGGCCTGCGTAGATGCCGGCTGGCACAGCCCCGAAGATCCCGGTGACCGCTGCGACACGCTTGCCGGCATTGGCGTCGGCGCCGGGCAGGAAGTCGGCGCGGCTGAGCGGCAGCAGGTCCGGCTTGGTGAGCCAGTTCTCGAACCGGATGAACTCCTCGAAAGCGGCACGGATCGGCCGGGTGAACTGGCGGATGGCGTCATGCGCCTCCTTGTCTGAGAACAGGGACTTGCGCCCGAGGGTCTTGACCACCCGGACGTAGTAGTCGAACTCCACGATCAGCTCGGCAATGACATAGCCGTACGGGCTGCGGAATCCGAGTTCCAGGACCTTCGGCTCGCGGGACTTGAGGATGCCGAAGCCCAGTCCCTTGTCGGCCCGCTTCTTGAGTTCGGCGCTGAGCAGGGTCGCCTGGCGGTCGAGTGCCCGCCTGAGCTCCGGGATGCGGTGATCGGCGCGCAGGAGCGCCCAGTCCGCGTAAGGGTTGTTGTTGCGCGTGAGCGCCCACAGGGCTTTGAGGCTCGATGCGACCCGTTTGCCGCCGGGAATGGCATTGTAGTGCCCCGCGGGGTCGCGGCGGCGGCCCATGAACATCCGAAAGCCCTCTTTCGTGTGGAGGGTCATCGTATCCACACCATCGTCGACGAGCGAGCCGAGATCGCGCAGTTGGGTCGCGACCGCGGGTTCGACCGTGGCATCGGCGCCCGCGGTGACCCGGTATTCAGCCTCCATCTGCTTGAGCTTGTCGCAGCGTTGAAGATAAAGCTCGTAGCGCGCCCAGCGCGGATCGTGGGGATCGGGGTCGTCCGCCTCAATCAGATCGGCAAGCTTCTCGCGCTCCCTGGAAATGCTGTAGCGATCGGGAAACGGGGACCGATCGTCGGTCTCGAAGGGGATGGGGGTGCCGCCTGGGAAGACGGGATCGAGGAGCCCGGGCAGGTCGTCGTCAGGCGCAGGGGACGAGTGCGGGAGCGGTGGGGCGATCGGATGGGATGGCATTTGTCGTCCTCTAGGTGGCGTCGGTGAGGTCATCCGCGGGCGCCTCGACGGGTTGCAGTTGGGCCAGCGCCGGAATGGGTGTGAAGCCGGGTAGGAAGTCGCATTCGGGAAGCGGGCTGCTCAAGAGCTGCCGCAGCGCCGCCATGTCGACGGCGTACGCGCCAGTGGTGCGACGGACCTTGCGACTGCGGATCAAGCCCTGCTTTTCCAGGCGCAGCAAGGCGCGCTGGACAACCTGATGCCCCAGCAGGGTGTACCCGGCCAGTGTGCGGCTGGAGATGCGCACGGACGCGTGGTCCGCGGCCCGCCACAGCAGGGCAAGGAGGACTGCGGTGGCGGCGTAGTCACCGTTCAGGCGAATAAGAACCTCGAGGGTAATCTGCGACTCGGAGAGGGAATGTCCGGACATCGGTGAAGCACGGCTGGGTTAAAGGAATCCAAACGAAGTCGGCGTTGCACTGGGTCGGAGGAATCCAGCGGCGGTGGCGTTGCTGTTGGGTTGGATGAATCCAGCGCTTACAGCTTTAACGTTGGATTGGATGAATCCAGAAGATCGATGCCCTCGACATCCGAGTCGAACTCATGCACGACATGCCACAGCGTTGCGATCGAATGGTCCGGGAATGCGCGATGCAGTTCCACGAACTGACGCTGTGGCGGATGCGTGCATCGAATTCGCGACCAGGCGTTATGGACCGCTTCACGTACGCTCGGATCGGGAAGGGCCGGCCGGCCGCGCGGCGGCGGACCGGGACAAAGCAGCGCGCGTTGCTGCTGAATCTCCGTGAGGGTCATTTTGAAGAGGTGAACCAGGAGCGGCGGCTGCGCGCCGTGCATCACGTGATATTCCATCAGCCGCCGCATCTCGGCGATCGCGCAGTGCCGTCGATAGGCGGCCTCGAGCGTTGCGGGATCGAAATGGATGCAGACGTCGAGCTGAGGCATGCCGGCTATGGATGCGAGGTCGCGGGCGGATGCGCTACGCAGGGTATCCAGCAAGTCGGGGCTGAGCCCGGCCTCAAGCAGCGTCTGCAGCTCTCCGGTGTCAAGCAGGTGAATGAGATGCGACAGCAGGGCGTACCGCAGCTGCTCGCTTCTTATCGGGATCATCTTGCTCCTCCTACTTCTCCTCGGCGCTGGGGGGCTTCTCCGCGCACGCACGGTGATACGCGTCGAGGAGGGATCGTGTTGCCGCCCAGGAGGACGGATCGCGCAGCAAGGCCACCATGGGGTCGGCCTCGGAGCCACTCCCGTCGGCGGAGATTGACAGTTGCGCCAGGAGCCGGTGAGCGGCCGCGCGCCCGACGCGCCCGACCTCTTCGCTGCCGCCGCGGAGCGCGGGCAAGGGCTCGACGCAGAATCCTCGTGGTTGGCTGGGGTCCAGGCGGACGCAGTCGGACAACCGGAACACACTGACGAAGTCGCCGACCCGCTTCGAAAAGCGTACCCCGGCCCTCGCGTCCCTGCCCTTTCTCGTCGGCGGCGAGACCGCTGGCGCCGCGCGCTCCATTGCGTCTGTCGCATCGGACGCCGTTTCGCATGGCGGCGGCTCGCACAGGAGACGGCGGATCTCCGAATGAGGCAGCTGCCTCTCGGCACCGGCAACCGCAAGAGCGGCGCGCTCCGCGGCCGCAGGCGTGCACTTTGCGAGCGTCGCAAACTGCGAGGTCATGCGGGAGAGGATCATCTCCACGTCGTCCTTCCCGAGTCGCGGCGGATCGTCCGTTTCCCGGAACGCGTTGATCTCCGTGGCAATGTCGGCGACGAGTTCCTCGAATGCGGTCTTGCGCACCAGGGGATCCAGATTGAGTGCCTCGGCGAGTTTTTCGAGGCACCCGAACCGGGCGCGAATGGCGGCGGTGCTCTCGTGTGTGAGGTGCAGCCCGATCGGGGCCAGGTAGTCGATCGCGAAGAGGTAGTTGGATGCGGTAACGCTATGGAGCTTCAGGCCGCAGCGCTGGGCATGCTCGGACAATTCGCGCAGACTCAGCGGTCGCTGAAGCTCGGATTCGAGCTCGCTCTTGAGCAGTGCGGTGCCGCGGGCCTTTTCCCAGACCAGGGTTT
>NZ_DASWVV010000217.1:0-21331 GCF_036406155.1 Devosia sp.
TACATGGAGCTGATCGCCCTCGCCGGAGAAAAGCGCGACCTCATCGTCAAGCGCGCCCTCGAAGCCTCGCTCCGGCCGATCTCCTGCACCGCGGGGCGGCTGGAAGTGGCGCTGGCCGATGGCGCCGATCCCGGCATCATCCAGACGCTGTCGGCCCGGCTCAAGCAGTGGACGGGCCGCAGCTGGATGGTCAGCGTGTCGAGCGCGGCGCCCGCCGGCCCCACCATCAAGGAGCTCGAGGAGGCGCGGCAGCGGGCCGAACTCAGCGCCGCGCACGAGGATCCCCTGGTACAGGCGATCCTCGAGACCTTCCCCGGCGCCCGCGTCTCCAACGTCATCGTGCGTGAGCCCGGCGGGCCCATGCCCGAGCTGCCACCGGTCACCGCCTACGAAGAAGAGGACGACGACGAATGAAAGACATCATGGGCATGGTCAAGAAGGCCCAGGAGCTGCAGTCGAAGATGGCCGACTTCCAGGACAGCCTGGGCAGTCTCGTCGTCGAGGGCAGGTCCGGGGGCGGGCTCGTCGCCGTTTCGCTCAACGGCAAGGGCGAACTCAAGGGCGTGAAGATCGACCCCTCCCTGTTCCGCGAGGACGACGTCGAGGTGCTGGAGGACCTGCTGCTGGCCGCCCATGCCGACGCCAAGGCGCGGGTCGAGGCCGAAGCCCAGGCCAAGATGCAGGAAATGACCGCCGGCCTGCCGCTGCCACCCGGCATGAAGTTCCCGTTCTGACGGGCAGCGCCGGCCCACCGAGCCGGCTCGCGCTTCCCGTGGCCTGCGCCTGCCCCCTTCAACCGATCACCGTCCACCACTCACCATGTCCAACGGCGGCCCCGAGATCGAGCAACTGATCCAGCTCCTGGCGCGCCTGCCGGGGCTGGGGCCGCGTTCGGCCCGCCGCGCCGTGCTGCAGCTCATCAAGAAGAAGGAGCAGCTGATGATCCCGCTCTCGGCCGCGCTCGAGCGCGCCGTCGCGGCGGTCACCACCTGCGAGATCTGCGGCAATGTCGACACGCGCTCGCCCTGCCACATCTGTGCCGATCCGCGCCGCGCCGAAGCGGGCCTGCTCATCGTCGTCGAGGACGTGGCCGATCTGTGGGCGCTGGAGCGCGCCGGGGTAGGGGCGGTGAGGTACCACGTGCTCGGCGGCGTGCTGTCGCCGCTCGACGGCATCGGCCCCGACGACCTCGCCATCGATCAGCTGCTGCAGCGGGCGCCGGAGTTTTCCGAGATCGTGCTCGCCGTCAATGCCACCGTCGAAGGCCAGACCACGGCCCACTACATCACCGACCGGCTGGCCGGCTCAGGGGTGAAGGTGACCCGCCTCGCCCACGGCGTTCCGGTCGGCGGCGAACTCGACTATCTGGACGAGGGCACGCTGAGCCAGGCGCTCAAGGCGCGGACGGAGATCTGAGCCGGCTCTATTCGAGGCGGGGCGGAATATCCTCCTCCGGGATGTCCTCGGCCAGCGACGCCTCGTCCTCCTCCTCGATCGCCTCGAGCTCGTCGGAATCGGGCGCCAGCGTCTCGCGATGGTCGGCGGGGTTGTGGTCGATGGCGGCGGGGTCCATCTCCTCCCCGCCCGGCGCCTCGAGGCTGGCGATGGCCGCCTCCACCTCGCGCAGCAGCGTGTGCGGGTCCGCGGCCCCGAAATCGGCGGCCTCCCGGCTCATCAGTTCGTCACGGAACGCCCTCAGCCGCTCGAGCCGCAGCTCGGCCGGCCACGCCTCGTTGTAGAGCAGTTCCTCGATCTCGGCCTGGCTCAGCGGCTGGCCGATGCCGGGGATGTCGTCGTCCTCGCCGATCTCGGTGTCCTGGCCGACGATGTCGCCATTGCCGTTGCTGTGGATCACGGTGTTCTCCCTGCAGCGCCCGTATGGCGGTGAAACGCGCGAAACGACGGGCGGTTCACGCCGCCGACCGCCGCGGGCGCAGGGGGGCTGGTCGGTGCCGGAGATCGCGGGCCTATTCGCCGGCCAGCCGCTCGCGTGGCTCCTCGAAGTCCATGGCCTCGATCCGCTCGCCGCGGCGCGTCAGCTTCGAGGACGAGGTGAGGATGTCGCCGATGTCGTTGCTGGCCTGCTGGAAATGCGTCTGCAGTTTCCGCACGCGGTCGTCGAGTCGGCCGACATCGGCGAGCAGTTCGCGCACCTCTTTCTGGATCTTGTGGGCTTCCTCGCGCATGCGCACGTCGCGCAGCAGCGCCTGCATGACCTGCACCGACAGCATCAGGATGGAGGGGGAAACGATGACCACCCGCGCCTTGATGGCGCGCTGCACCACGTCCTCGAACTTCTCGTGCAGGTCGGCGAAGATCGATTCCGACGGCACGAACAGGAAGGCGGTGTCCTGCGTCTCGCCGGGAATGAGGTATTTTTCGGCAATGGCGCGGATATGCACGCCCATGTCGGTCTTGAAGCCGGCGATCGCCAGCTTCGCGTCGTCCGGCGTCTGTGCCGCCGCCAGCCGTTGCCAGCTTTCGAGCGGGAACTTGGCGTCGATGACCAGGGCCGGGCCGCCATTGGGCATGAACACCACGCAATCGGGGCGGCTGCGGTTGGACAATTCATGCTGGAAGGCGTAGGCGCCGGGGGCCAGCGCGTCGACGATGATGGCTTCCATGCGGCCCTGCCCGAAGGCGCCGCGCGTCTGCTTGTTGGCGAGGATCGCCTGCAGCGAGACGACGTTCTCGCTCAGCTGCGTGATGTTGGATTGTGCCCGGTCGATCACCGCCAGCCGCTCGTTGAGCCGACCCAGGCTCTCGGTGGTCTTGGCGGTGGTTTCCTGCAGCGCCTGGCCGAGGCGCTGGCCCTGGGCGTCCATGCGCTCGTTCATCATGCGGGCAAGGTCGGAGGTGCGCGAACCGAAGATTTCCGCCATCGTCTGCATCCGGCCGGTCATCTCCGAGTGCTTCTGCAGCAACTCGGCCAGCACCCGCTCCGATTCGGCGCGGCGCAGCGCGGCGGCCGCCGCTTCCTCCTGCTTCTCTGCCGCCAGGCGCCAGACCAGCGCCAGCACGACGACGAGCAGCACGGCAAAGCCGCCGGCAGCCGCGAGCAGGACCGTCTCCAGCGTCACGGGCGTGTCGCCAAGGGTGAAAATTACGCGCTCCATCGCGTCACTCTAGCCGATTCGGTTGCCGATTCGTTCGCGTTCGTGCTGTTGACCCTGTGCCCGGAAATACCATATTCAGCCCAAGCCTCCCGTAAGGACCGACTCCATGGCCAAACGCCCCATCCTCGTGCTGCCCGACGCGCGCCTGCGCGCGGTGGCCGATCCGATCGAAGAGATCGACGACACCATCAAGCAGCTGGCGCACGACATGCTTGAAACCATGTATGCCGCGCCCGGCATCGGGCTCGCCGCGACGCAGCTGGGCGAACTCCGCCGCCTCGTCGTCATGGACCTGGCCAAGGAGGACGAGGCCCCGGCGCCCATCGTCATGGTCAACCCGGAGATCCTGCGCTTTTCCGAGGAGACGGTGGTCACCGAGGAAGGGTGCCTGTCGATCCCCGAGCTCTATTACGACGTGGAGCGGCCGGCCGAGATCACCGTGCGCTATACCGATCTCGACGGCAGCGTCATCGAGCGCGACGCCGGCGAGCGCCTGGCGATCTGCATCCAGCACGAAATCGATCACCTCGATGGCGTACTCTATATCGATTATCTTTCCCGGCTGAAGCGCGACCGGGTGCTGAAGAAGTTCCAGAAGGCCGAGAAGCTCGCCAGGCGTGCGGGCTAGCCCATGCGCATCGTCTTCATGGGGACGCCGGAGTTTGCCGTCCCCACGCTCGCCGAGATCGTTGCCACCGGCCACGAGGTCGCTGCCGTCTATACCCGCGCGCCCCGTCCGGCCGGCCGCGGCCAGGCCGAGCGCAAGTCGCCGGTGCACCTCGCCGCCGAAGGCTTCGGCATCCCCGTGCTCACGCCCGCCTCGCTCAAGGGGGCCGACGAGCAGGGCGTCTTCGCCCTGCACGATGCCGACGTCGCCGTCGTCGTTGCCTATGGGCTGATCCTGCCCAAGCCGATCCTCGAGGCGCCGCGCTTCGGCTGCCTCAACCTGCATGGCTCGCTGCTGCCGCGCTGGCGCGGCGCGGCCCCGATCCAGCGCGCGGTGATGGCGGGGGATACGCGCACCGGCGTCATGGTCATGCAGATGGACGAGGGGCTCGACACCGGGCCGGTCGCCCTCGTCAACGAGATGCCGATCGGACCCGACACGACGGCGGGCGAGGTGCACGATGCCATGATGGTGATCGGCGCCGACTTGATGAGCCGGGCGCTCGCCGCGCTCGAGCGCGGCAGCCTCGACTTCACCCCCCAGGCCGAGGCCGGCGTCACCTACGCCAAAAAGATCGAGAAGGCCGAGGCCCGCATCAATTGGAGCTGGCCGGCTCCCGACGTGCATAATCTGATCCGCGGCCTCTCGCCCTTCCCGGGGGCCTGGTTCCAGCTCGATCTCAACGGCATCCCGACCCGCATCAAGGCGCTGCGCTCGACCCTGGTTCCCGGCACCGGCGAAGTGGGGACGCTGCTCGACGATCAGCTCACCATCGCCTGCGGCTCGGGGGCGGTACGGCTCACCCAGGTGCAGCGCGAGGGCAAGGGCGCGATGGACACGGCGACGTTCCTGCGCGGCGCCGGGGACTTGCCCAAGCGCGTCGAGTGATGCCGCGTTACCGGCTCACGCTCGAATATGACGGCAGCCCCTTCTGCGGCTGGCAGCGGCAGGCCGGGCAGCTTTCGGTGCAGCAGGTGCTCGAGGAGGCGATCGAACGCTTCAGCGGCGAGCGGGCGGTGACGCAGGCGGCCGGTCGTACCGACGCCGGGGTGCACGCGCTGGGACAGGTCGTCACCTTCGACCTCGCGCGCGCCTGGGATCCCTTCCGTGTCCGCGAGGCGCTCAACTACCACAGCAAGCCCCACCCGGTCTCGGTGCTCGCCTGCGAGCTGGTGGGCGAGGATTTCGAGGCCCGCTTCTCGGCCATTGCCCGCCACTACGAATATCGCATCCTCAACCGCCGGGCCCGCCCGGCCCTGGACGCGAAACGGGTCTGGCACGTCGCCGTGCCGCTCGATGCCGAGGCCATGCACGCGGCGGCGCAGCTGATCCTGGGCAAGCACGATTTCACCACCTTCCGCGCCGCCGAATGCCAGGCGAAATCGCCCGACAAGACCCTCGACGTGCTCGCCGTGGCGCGCCAGGCCGACAGCATCATCGTCACCGCCAGGGCGCGCAGCTTCCTGCACAGCCAGGTGCGCTCCATGGTCGGCTCGCTGAAGCTGGTGGGCGAGGGCAAGTGGACGCCGGCCGATTTCCGCGCCGCGCTCGATGCGCGCGACCGCGCGCGCTGCGGCCCGCTGGCCCCGCCGGACGGCCTCTATCTGACGAGGGTCGACTACTAGGCTAGGCCGGGACCGTTGCCAGATCTGGCGGCAGGCCCAGCAGCGGCCCGATCAGCTGCAGCGCGATGAAGCCGCCGAAGAGTTGGGCGAGCACCAGCCCCGCCACCTGCAGGGGGGGCAGGGTGACGATGAGGCGCGCGATGTTGACCTCGACGACGAGGGCAACGACCGCGAAAGCGGTGGTCACGAACAGCGGCGGCAGCCCGACCATGAGCAGCAGCACCCACACCACGGTCAGTAGCGCGCTGGCCCAGAAATCGGCGACCATGAACGGCACGAAGCCGTCGGTGCGCCGGATGAGGCCGAGAAACAGCCACACCATCGCCGCCTGCATGGCGGCGGCCCCCAGGCCCAGCAGCAGGCCGATGCCGGCGCCGCCGCTGCGACCGCTCAGGCCGAGCAGCACCGGCCCGTAGGAGACGACCAGCTCCACCACGAGGACGGCGATGAGACTGCCGGGGAGGCCGGCCGGGCCGAGATTGAAATAGCGCGCGGCCTTGCGGTCGCCGACCAGCAGGGCGAGCACCCCGCGACCGGCCGACAGCCCTTCCTCGATGAATGTTCTGGAGTTTGCCACTTCGCCTTCCGCCCGCCCGCGGGGATCGCGGGCATGGTGACCATGTAGAGCCGTATGGCGGTAGGGGCAAGCGTGCCGAAAGGCCCGGGTTGCCGCCCGGGCCAAGTTACCGGAACAAGTCGGCGATGAAGGCGGCATAGAGCGCCGCCAGTCCTTCGACGTCGGCGATCGCCACATGCTCGTCGACCTTGTGCATGCTCGGCCCGGGCAGGCCGCATTCCACCACCGGGCAGTACTGCGCGAGGAAGCGGGCATCGGACGTGCCGCCGGCGGTCGACAGCTCCGGGCGTGCCCCGGTGAGCCGCTCGATGGTGCGGCACAGCACCTCGACCGCGCCGCCGGGCTCGGACAGGAAGGCCCGCGTCGGGCGCCCCATGACCTCGAGTCCGATGGTACAGTCCGGCGCCTCCAGCCCGGCGAGCGCCCGGCGCAATTCGGCCTCGAGGCTCGCCGGCGTCCAGCCGTCGTTGTAGCGCACGTTGAAGCGGCCGGTGGCCTTGGCCGGGATGACATTGGCAGTGGGGTTGCCCACGTCGAGCGAGGTGAATTCGAGGTTGGTCGGGGGGAAATGCGCCGTGCCCTGGTCGAGCCGGCCCCCCAGGGCCCGGACCACGTCGGCGAGCACCGGCAGCGGATTGCGGGCCTTTTCGGGATAGGCGACGTGCCCCTGCACGCCGGTCACCGTGACGCGGCCGTTGAGCGAGCCGCGCCGGCCGATCTTGATGCTGTCGCCCAGCCGTACTGCCGAACTCGGTTCGCCGACGACGCAGAAATCGAAGCGATGCCCCGCGGCCGCCGCCCAGGCGGCCAGCTTGTCGATGCCGTTGATGGAATCGGCTTCCTCGTCATTGGTGATGGCGAGCGAGATTGTGCCCCGGTCGGCGCTGCCGTCGGCGACGGCGCGGGCCGCGGCGGCGATGAAGGCGGCCACCCCGCTTTTCATGTCGGCCGCGCCACGCCCGTACAGCTTGCCGTCGACGATCTCGGCGGCGAAGGGCGGATGCGTCCAGGCGGCTTCGTCGCCGGGGGGCACGACGTCGGTATGGCCGCAGAACAGCAGGTGCTTGCCGCCGCGCTGGCGGGTGGCGAACAGGTTGTCCACGGGGTACGAGCCGTCGCCCTCGAAGGTGAGGCGCGTGACGGCGAAGCCGAGCGGCGTCAGCGCGGCCTCCACCACGTCCATGACCCCGGCGTCGGTGGGCGTCACCGACGGGCAGCGGACAAGGTCTTGCAGGAGCGGGATGGGATCCGCCTGGACGATGGACATGGTCCCGCCCGCCTACCGGTCGCTCGCGGGACTGGACATCACCGCGGCTGGTCCCGGATTTCCTTGAGCACGTCGTAGATCGAGAACAGCACCATCCACAACTCGACGACGATCCGCCAGACCAGCGCGCTCAGCGCTCCGCCGACGAGAATGCCGAGGAACGCGACAAATCCGTTGTAGCCGGTGCCGGCCAGATGCGAACTGCCCCCCGCGAACAGGGCTCCCAGGGCGCCGATCACCGTGAACAGCGCGATGGCTGCAAGTCCGATCCAGTAGATGAGCTTGGTCAGCTTGGGAAAGATGAAGCTGTCGAAACTCAGAAAAGCACGAAACATGACTACCCCCCGAAAGATGCCGGCGCCACGATCGGGGCCGGGGAAGCAGCTGTCAATCGCCTCCGGCGCGGTTCCGGCAGGAGAGCCCCCCGCCGGCCGGTTTTGAACAGGAATCGGCGCCGCCGCGGGCGTCCCGGTCGAGTCGACCCGGGTCCTCAGTCGCGCAGCAGGTCGTTGATGCTGGTCTTGCTGCGCGTCTGCGCGTCGACGCGCTTGACGATCACCGCGCAATAGAGGCCGGGGCCGGGCTGGCCGTCGGGCAGCGGCCTGCCCGGCAGGCTTCCCGGAACGACCACGGAATAGGGCGGCACCTGTCCGACGAAGACCTCGCCCGTCGCCCGGTCGACGATCTTGGTCGAGGCGCCGATGAATACGCCCATGGAGATGACGCAGCCCTCGCCCACCACGACCCCTTCGACGATCTCCGAGCGCGCGCCGATGAAGCAGTTGTCCTCGATGATCACGGGGCCCGCCTGCAGCGGCTCCAGCACGCCGCCGATGCCGACGCCGCCGGACAGGTGGACGTTCTTGCCGATCTGTGCGCACGAGCCCACCGTCACCCAGGTGTCGACCATGGTGCCGTCGTCGACATAGGCACCCAGGTTGACGAAGCTGGGCATCAGGATGACGCCGCGGCCGACATGCGCCGAGTGCCGCACGATCGCCCCCGGCACCGAGCGGAAGCCGGCGGCGCGGAAGCGGTCCTCGCCCCAGCCGGCGAACTTGGCCGGCACCTTGTCCCACCAGCAGCTGCCGGCCGGGCCGCCCTCGATGAGCACGTTGTCGTTGAGCCGGAAGCTGAGCAGCACCGCCTTCTTCAGCCACTGGTTGACCTTCCAGGTGCCGTCGGCCTGCTTTTCGGCGACGCGGGCGGCGCCGCGGTCGAGCAGGTCGAGCGCGGCCTCGACGGCCGCGCGCACTGGCCCCTGCGTCGAAAAGCTGATATCGGCGCGTGCGTCGAATGCCTCGTCGATGCGCGTCGCCAGATCTTCGTGGGCCATCGTGTTCTCCGCTGCAGGGTCGGCGCGGGCTGCGCCCGAAGTCGGCGGACATTACCGTTGCAAGGGGGCGAGTCAACCGCGCGCCACTGATCCTTAAGGCGGGTGTGCGAGGCTTCCGACAGGATTTTGGAGTAGCCAGGATGGCCAGACGCATTCCGACCCCGCTGCGTACCTCGGTAGAGGACATCGACGCCGCCAAGCGCATTCCCGTGACGCCGCAGACGCAGTCGGCGAGTTACCGGCTCGCCTTCGTCGACGAGGAATTCATGACCTCGGAGGATCTGCGCGGCGTACGGCTGCAGCTCGAATACACCAAGGTCGAGATGCGCCTGCGCGAGCGCGGCATCAAGTCCACCGTCGTGCTGTTCGGCGGCGCCCGCATTCCGGAGCCCGGCAAGGCCGCCTGGGCGGCCAAGAACGAGACGCAGAAGCGCAATCTCGAAGCCAATTCCCGCTTCTATACCGAGGCCCGGCGCTTCGCCCAGTACGCCTCGCTGACCTCCAAGGCGCTCGACTACCGCGACTACGTGATCGTCACCGGCGGCGGGCCGGGGGTGATGGAGGCCGGCAATCGCGGCGCCCACGATATCGGGGCGCCGTCGATCGGCATGAACATCGTGCTGCCGCACGAGCAGGCGCCGAACCCCTACGTCACCCCCGAGCTGGCCTTCAACTTCCACTATTTCGCGACGCGCAAGATCCACCTGGTGCTGCGCTCGCGCGCCGTCGCCATCTTCCCCGGCGGCTTCGGCACGCTCGACGAGTTCTTCGAAACGCTCACTCTCATCCAGACCGGCCGCATGGAGCGCATTCCCCTGGTGCTGTTCGGCCGCGATTTCTGGGACCGCGCGCTCAATCTCGAGGTGCTCGAGGAGGAGGGCACCATCTCGCCCGGCGACACCACCCTGTTCACCACCGTCGACACCGCCGAGGAAGGCTGGGGCGTCATCCGCCGGTTCTACAACCTGCCCGAGGTGCGGCTGCAGGAGCCGTCCCCCGCCTGAGCCGTCGGCGCGGCCGGGCAGGGCTGCCGCTGCTCAGGGAACGGCGCGCAGGAACGCCGCAAGGTTCTCGGTGACGTGGTGCACGTGGGCGCCGCTGGCCCGCCCGAGCTCCCAGTCCTCGACCTGCGCATGGGCGAACTCCGGACCGGCCACCACCTGCACGGTCACCATCCCGGTTTCGTGCGGCACCATCAGGTTCTTCTCGAGATCGTCGAACATGGCGGCGTGCCGGGAGTCGATGCCGTTCGCCGCAAAGAAGGCCGCGTAAGCCTCGGGCAGGGGCTTTGGCCGGAAGGACATGGCGCGGATGTCGAAGATGTCCTCGAACAGCTCGTCGCCGCCGCCCAGGCGCGCGAGCACCGCCCGGGCGTGGTCGACGTCGCCATTGGTGAGGATGAACTTGCGGCCCGGCAGCGCCCGGATCGCGGCCACGAGGGCGGGGTCCGCCGGCACCGGCGAATAGTCGATGGCGTGCACCGTCTTGAGGAAGTGGTCGGGATCGACGGCGTGGCGCTGCATCAGGCCGTTGAGCGTCGTGCCGTAGTCCCGGTAATAGGCCTTCTGCAGGGCGCGCGCCTCGTCGAACGCCAGCCGGGTGACGTCCATCATGTAGCGGGTGATCAGCAGGTCGATCTGCGCGAACAGGTTGCAGGCGCGCGGATAGAGCGTGTTGTCGAGGTCGAACACCCAGTCGGAAACATGGGCCAGCGAGCGCGGTATGGGAGTGAGGTCGGTCATCGACTCAATATGCCACAGTCGCGCGGCAAATCCACCACGGCCCGCCGCCCCGCCCGCGCCGCCGCTGGCCCTCGCCGCTACGCCGCAATGAAGCCGAACAGCAGCCGGCGCACCTCCGGCTCGTCCTGCCGGTCGAGGGCGGCGGCCAGTTCGCCCAGCGCCGCCGCGACATCGCCGTCGGCGTGCTCGCCGACCAGCGAGCGCAGGATCTTGGGCTGGCGCGTGCGTTCGGCCTGGCTGTAGTCGTAGAACAGCTCCTCGTGCAGTTTCTCGCCCGGGCGCGCGCCGATGATGGCGATCTCGATGTCGCCCTGCGGGTTGGCGGGTGAACGCACCGAGAAACCCGCCAGCCGGATCATGTTCTCCGCCAGATCGGCAATGCGCACCGGCTCGCCCATCTCGAGCAGGAAGGTGCCGCCGCCCTGCGACAGCGCCCCCGCCTGCACGATCAGTTCGGCCGCCTCGTGGATCGACATGAAATACCGCGTCATGCGCCGGTCGGTCAGCGTCACCGGGCCGCCCGCCGCGATCTGCTCGCGGAACAGCGGCACCACGGAGCCGTTGGAGCCCAGCACGTTGCCGAAGCGCACCGCGCAGAAGCGCTGCCCGCGGCCTGCCTGCTGCGCCAGGTCGTTGTAGTGGCGCACGATCAGCTCGGCCCAGCGCTTGGTCGCGCCCATGACGTTGCTGGGGCGCACCGCCTTGTCGGTCGAGATCAGGACGAAGTTCTCGACGCCGCCCTCGAAGGCGGCACGAGCGATGCAGTCGGTGCCCAGCACGTTGTTGCGCACGCCCTCGAGGGCATTGGCCTCGACCAGCGGCACATGCTTGTGCGCCGCCGCGTGGAACACGACCTGCGGCCGGTGCGCCGCGACGACTCGCCGCACCAGCCTGTCGTCGGTCACCGAACCGAGCACCGGGACGATCTCGATGTGCGCGTCCTTGGCCAGCGCCCGCTCGATCTGGTAGAGCGCGAACTCGTTGGCCTCGAGCAGCACCAGCTTGGCGGGCGCCCACTTGACGATGATCCGGCACAGCTCCGAGCCGATCGAGCCGCCCGCCCCGGTCACCAGGATGACCCGCCCCTCCAGCATCTGCCGCAGCAGTTCGGGATCGGCCGGCACCGAGGAGCGCCCGAGCAGGTCGTCGATGTCGATCTCCCGCAACCGGTTGACGACGTACTTGCCGGCGGCGATCTCGCTGATCGAGGGCAGCGCCCTGAGCTTGATCGGCAGGTCCTTGAGGCCGGTGAGGATGGCCTGCCGGCGCGTCGCGTCGAGCGAGGGCAGGGAGACGATGACCTCGCGCACGCCCAGGTCCTCGATCAGGCCGGCCAGGTGCTCGGGCGGGTGCACGCGGATGCCGAGCACGTCGCGGCCGTGCAGGCTGGCGTCGTCGTCGATGAAGGCGGCGACGGTGCCGCCGCCGTGCGCCCTTAGCGCCGCCGCCAGTTGCCGGCCGGCGTCGCCCGCCCCGTAGATCGCCACCTGCGTGGTGCCGGCGTCGCCGCTGGGCTGCCACAGCAGCGCCTTGGCGGCGAAGCGCGAGCCGCCGATGACGATGGTGCCGAGCAGGAAGTAGAAGATGGGCACGGTGCGCGGCAGCACGCCGAAGCGGGTGGCTTCGGCGAGGAACAGCACGAACACCCAGGCCAGCGTCGCCAGCGTCATGGCCTTGAGGATGGTCCAGATCGCGCGCTCGGGCAGGTAGCGGATGACGGCGCGGTACAGGCCCAGGCGCAGGAAGATCGGCAGCGCCACGGCCGGCGCCAGCGCCATCAGCACGAGCTGCGCCAGGTTCGGCGCAAAGCTCGGACCGAGCCGGAGCTGGTAGCTCAGCCACAGCACGCC
Organism: Devosia sp.; assembly: GCF_036406155.1. Classification (GTDB taxonomy): domain Bacteria; phylum Pseudomonadota; class Alphaproteobacteria; order Rhizobiales; family Devosiaceae; genus Devosia_A. The sequence continues at coordinate 12,181 of NZ_DASWVV010000217.1, forward strand.
GGTGAGCGCCAGGGCGTCGAAGACGACGAGGATGACGCTCTTCCACAGGCGCGGCAGACCGTTCAACAGCTCACGGATGGGTGCGAACATGCTCAAAGAATTCTACGATCCCGGCCGGAGGCCCCAGACCATCGGTGCCGCAGCTGCCGCTATTCCAAATCCTATTGTGCCGCAAAGCGCAAGCGCGGCGCGCGCCGCCGCCGCACCGGCCGTTCCTGCGGGCTTTCCAATGCCAGGCGGGTGTGGCATCAACACCGCAACCGGCAGGAGCCGGGTCCATAGTCCAAGGGGCCGCCATGACAGTTCGATTGCACCGGGGCGATCTGCCCGACCTGGCGCGCTATGGCCGCGAGGTGGCCATCGACACCGAGACCATGGGGCTCGACCCGCGCCGCGATCGGCTGTGCGTGGTGCAGCTTTCTCCGGGCGACGGCAGCGCCGACGTGGTGCAGATCCCGGCCGACCTGACGCGGGCGCCGAACCTCGAGGCGCTGCTGGCCGACCCGGCGGTGACCAAGATCTTCCACTACGCCCGCTTCGACATGGCCGTGCTCAAGCACCGTTTCGGCATCGTCACCGGCCCGGTCTTCTGCACCAAGATCGCCTCGCGGCTGGTGCGCACCTATACCGACCGGCACGGGCTCAAGGACATCGTGCGCGAGCTGCTCAACATCGACCTGTCCAAGCAGCAGCAGAGTTCGGACTGGGGGGCCGAGAAGATCTCCGATGCCCAGCTCGACTACGCCGCCGCCGACGTGCTGTACCTGCACGATCTCAAGCGCCATCTCGACCGCATGCTGCGCCGCGAAGGCCGCGCCGAGCTCGCCGAGACCTGCTTCAAGTTCCTTCCCACCCGCATCGAACTCGACCTGATGGGGTGGGACGAGGTCGACATTTTCGCCCACAGCTGAAGGAAACCGACATTTTCGCCCAGACCGGCACGGCAGTTGAGCGCGATCGCATTTTCGCGGCGCTCCGGAGGCGCAACCGGGTCGTCGCCGTGCTGCGCATTGCCGTGCCCGCCTTCGGGGCGGTGCTTTTCGGCGGGCTGGTGCTGCAGCTCTTCCTCGTCAATCTGGGCGACCGGTTCGGCTTCTCCGGCATTGCCGTCGACCGCGGCCAGCTGGTGGTCGACACGCCGTCCTATGCCAGCGTCGGCGCCGATGGCAGTTCGTACCGCGTCGAGGCGGCTTCGGCCCGCTCGGCGCTGGGCCGCACCAATGTCATCGAGCTGAGCGGGGCGGTGCTGACCGTCACCCGGCCGGACGGCGTGGTGCTCAGCGCCCGGGCGGAGGCGGCCGAGCTCGAGACGGGCGGGCAGACGGTGACCGTCGCCGGCGTCACCCGCCTCGCCGATTCCGCGGGCATGCACGGCGCGGTGGCGGGGTTGCGCGCCGATTTCGCCGCCGAGGCCGTGACCGGCAGCGGCCCCGTCGACATCACCTTCCCGCAGGGCGCCCGGCTTACCGCGGAGGCGATGTCCTACGACGCCGCCAGCGCCACCTGGCGCTTCGCACGGGCGACGCTGATGCTGGCGGACACGCCCGGCGCGGGAGCGGAGCCATGAGGCGGGCGCTCGGGCTGCTCCTTGCCGCCCTCACGCTGCTGCTGCCCGGGGCTACGCTGGCGGCGAGCCCGGTCAAGGTCACGGCCGACAGCTTCGAAGTGCACGAGGCCGACAGCCAGGCGGTGTTTGCGGGCAATGTCGTCGTGACGCGCGCCGGCCTCACCGTATGGGCCGACAAGGTCGTCGTCGACTACGGCGCCGGCGGGCCCGAGAACGTCCGCAGCTTCGTCGCCACCGGCCACGTGCGGCTGAAGACCGAGGACCAGCAGGCCACCGGCGAGCGCGCCGTGTTCGATCCGGGCACCCAGATCCTGAGGCTCGTGGGCAACGTCACGGTGGTCAACGCGTCGGGCACCGTCAACGGCCCCGAACTCACCATCAACCTCGTCGACAACACGACGGTGTTCTCCGGCGGCAAGGGGGGCCGGGTCACCGGCGTCTTCACGACGCAATGAGGCAGCAGCAGGCAGAAGGGCGGGTCGACCAGACCGGCTGGCTGGTGGCGTCGGGACTGGCCAAGAGCTTCGGGCGCACCGCCGTCGTCCACGACGTTTCCATCGCCGTGCGGCGCGGCGAGGCGGTCGGGCTGCTCGGCCCTAACGGCGCCGGCAAGACGACGGTGTTCACCATCATCATGGGGCTGGTCAGGCCCGACCGCGGCGAAGTCCTGCTCGACGGCCGCCCGATCACCGACCTGCCGCTGTTTCAGCGCGGCCTGCTCGGCATCGGCTACCTGCCGCAGGAACCCTCGATCTTCCGCGGCCTCAACGTGCGCGACAACATCCTCGCCGTGCTCGAGGGGCACGTGCCGGCCGGCCCCCGGCGCCAGGCGCGGCTGCGGGAACTGCTCGACGAGTTCGGCATCGCCCATCTCGAGCGTGCCGACGCGCTCGGGCTCTCCGGCGGCGAGCGACGGCGTGTCGAGATCGCCCGCGCCATGGCCGCCGACCCGGCGTTCATGCTGCTCGACGAGCCCTTCGCCGGCGTCGACCCGATTGCCGTGGCCGAGGTCAAGGCCCTGGTGCGCCAGCTCACCGGGCGGGGCATCGGGGTGCTCATCACCGACCATGCCGTCCGCGAGACGCTGTCGCTGGTCGACCGTGCCTATCTCATCCACGACGGCCGGGTGATGATCCAGGGCAGGCCCGAAACCATCACCGCCGACCCCGAGGCGCGGCGCGTCTATCTCGGCGAGTCCTTCTCCGTTTAGCCGGGCGCAGCGCGCCTGCCCGATGCGGCCGCTGGCCGTTGGCACAAAACTTGCTTTTGCCCAAGGCATGCGGCATGGTCCGACGCGAACATTCGCGGGGGAAATCATCGATGGGCCTCACGCCGCGGCTCGAATTCCGGCAGTCGCAGAGCCTGACGCTGACGCCACAGCTGATGCAGTCGATCCGGCTGCTGCAACTGAGCCATCTCGAGCTCAACGCCTTCGTCGACGCTGAACTGCTGCGCAATCCGCTGCTGGAGCGCGAGGACGGCGGCGACGGCGATGCCGCGCCCGAGCCGCCCGAGCCGCCGGCGGAGCTCAGCGCCTACGAGGACACCGTCGATCACGCCGAGCGCATCAAGTCGGCGGACACCATCGCCAGCGGCTACGATACCGAGGTCGAGAACGTCTTTCCCGACCAGGTCGCCCCCGGCCGCGCCGCCGAGCAGGGACCGTGGGCCGAGCGCGGCGGCCATGACGGCGGCGAGGCGCCCGACATCGACCAGTTCGTTGCCGCCCGGCCGACGCTGGCCGAGCACCTCGTCGGTCAGATCGGCCTGCTGCTCGCCGATCCCGGCGACCGGCTGATTGCGCGCTTCCTCACCGACGGCCTCGACGAGGCCGGCTACCTCACGGTCGGGCTGGACGCCGTGGCCGAGCAGCTAGGCGCTCCCCTGGCCAGCGTCGAGCGGGTGCTGCGCCTCGTCCAGGGCTGCGATCCGGCGGGTGTCTTCGCCCGCGACGTGCGCGAGTGCCTCGCCCTCCAGCTCAGGGAAAAGGACCGGCTCGACCCGCTGATGCAGAAGCTGCTCGACCATCTCGAGCTGCTTGCGGTCCACGACATGGCCGGGCTCGCCCGCGCCGTCGGCGCCGACCGCGAGGACCTCGTCGACATGCTGGCCGAACTCCGCCAGCTCGACCCCAAGCCGGGGCGCGCCTTTGCGACCGGCGCCATCGAGGCGGTGGTGCCCGACGTGTTCGTGCGCCCGGCCAATGGCGGCGGCTGGGCCATCGAGCTCAATTCCGAGGTGCTGCCGCGCGTCCTTGTCGACCGCACCTACTACGCCACCGTCGCCGGCAAGACCCGCGACGCGGCGGAGAAGGCGTTCCTCACCGATTGTCTCGCCACCGCCAACTGGCTGGCCAAGAGCCTCGACCAGCGGGCCCAGACCATCCTCAAGGTCACGGCCGAGATCGTGCAGCAGCAGGACGGCTTCCTGCGCCACGGCGTCACGCATCTGCGCCCCATGACGCTGCGCATGGTGGCCGACGCCATCCAGATGCACGAATCGACGGTCAGCCGCGTGACCTCCAACAAGTATGTCTCGACCCCGCGCGGCCTGTTCGAGCTGAAGTACTTCTTCACCACGGCGCTCGCGTCTGCCACCGGCGAGGCCGACCACTCGGCCGAGGCGGTCCGCCACCGCATCCGCCAACTGATCGAGGCCGAGCAGCCCGACGCCATCCTCTCCGACGACACGCTAGCGGCGGTGCTGCACAAGGAACAGGGGATCGAGGTCGCCCGCCGCACCGTCGCCAAGTATCGCGAGGGCATGAACATTCCCTCCTCGGTGATCCGCCGCCGCCAGAAGCGGGCAACCATCCTCGCCGGCAGCTAGCGCCGAACCCGGCCCGGAACCTGCTGCACCATCAGGCACTTGCGGTATTCCGGCCACACTTTACCCCTCCGGGCCGCCGGCATAGGATCGCCGCAAGTCACCATCGGGCCGGAGAGATGGGCGTGCGGCTTCTGTTGCGATCTGTCCTGGGGCTGGGTGCCGGCCTGTTCCTTGCGCTCGCCGCCGGTGCCGCCACCCCGGCCGAACGCAGCGTGACGCTGCTGCCGGGGATCGACCTGCCCGGCCACGATTACGCCGTCAGCAAGGACACGACGCTCGACGCCTGCCGGGCGGCCTGCGAGGCCGACCGCGCCTGCCGTGCCTTCACCTTCAACCAGCAGGCGGCCTGGTGCTTCCTCAAGGGGGACGCCGGCCCGGAAACCCCGTTCGCCGGCGCCACCTCCGGGCGCATCGCGACGGAGCCGACCGCGGCGGCGCTCGCCGCCGCGCGCGAGGCCGAACTGGCCTTCCCCGCGGCCGACCTCGTCTACTACGCCCGCGCCTTCGCCGACGAATTGCCGCGCACCGACCCGCCGCCGCCCCGGATCACCTATGCCGACCTCGTCGCCGCCGGCGACGCCGCCATGGCCGGTGCCAATCCCGCCGCCGCCACGGTCTCCTACCGCCAGGCGCTGGCCATCGTCGCCAACGACCCCGCCATCTGGCTGAAGCTCGCCGGCGCGACGCTGGCGCGCGCCGATGCCGAACGCGCGGCCGGCAACAACGCCTACGAACTGGGTTCGGTCGCCACCTATGCGGCGCTCAACGCCTTCCTGCGCGCCGAGGCGACGGCCGAGCGCGCGGCCGCGCTGGCGGCGCTGGCGCACGGGCTCGAGCAGCGCGAGATGTGGCGCGAGGCGATCGCCACCTACCGGCAGAGCGTGGCGCTCGTCGATGACGCCGGGGTCCAGGGCCGGCTCGACCGGGCGGTCGCCGAGCACGGCTTCCGCGTCACCTCGCACCAGGTCGACGCCGAGGCGGCGACCCCGCGCATCTGCGCCGTGTTCTCCGAGCCGCTGCCGCCGGCCAGCACCGACCTTTCCGCCTACGTCGTGGTCCAGGGCGCTCCGCCGGTCGCCGTCGAGACCGAGGCCAGCCAGATCTGCGTGGAGGGCGTCGAGCACGGCCGCCGCTACGCCATCCGCCTGCGCGCCGGGCTGCCCTCCGCCGCCGGCGAGAGCCTGCTCGACGACGTCGATCTCGACGTCTACGTCCCCGACCGCGCTCCCTTCGTCGGCTTTGCCAACACCGCCTACGTCATGCCCGCCACGCTCGGGGGTGGCCTGCCCATCACGGCGGTGAACGCCGCCATCGCCGACGTCGCCATCTACCGCATCGGCGACCGCTCCATCGCCACCGCGGTCCGCAACGGCGTGTTCCGGCGCACCCTGGACGGCTATTCGGCGGCGGACATCGCCGACCAGTCGGGCGAAAAGCTCTGGGAGGGCCAGGTCGAACTCGCGCACGGCGCGCCCAATGCCATGACGACCACCGCCATCCCCGTGCGCGAGGTGCTGGGCGACATCCAGCCCGGTGCCTATGTGGTGACCGCCAAGGTCGCCGGCACGCAGCAGGACTACTGGCGCGAAATGGCGACGCAGTGGTTCATCGTCACCGATCTCGGCCTCACCGCCGTCTCTGGCGCCGACGGCGTGCACGCCTTCGTGCGCTCGCTGAGCAGCGCCCGCCCGGTCGCCGGGGCGCGCCTGCGGCTGGTCGCCGTCAACAACGAGATCCTGGGGGAGGGGGTGACCGATGCCGGCGGCCGGCTCGGCTTTGCCCCCGGCCTCGCCCGCGGCACCGGCGGCCGCGCCCCGCAATTGCTGGTGGCAGAGACCGACGCCGGCGACTACGCCTTCCTCGATCTGTCGCGGCCCGCCTTCGATTTGACCGACCGCGGCGTCGAGGGTCGGCCCGCGCCCGGCGCGCTCGATCTGTTCGCCACCACCGAGCGCGGCGTCTACCGGCCCGGCGAAACGGTGTTCCTCACCGCGCTGCTGCGCGACAGCCACGCCACCGCCGTCACCGACCTGCCGCTGACCATGGAGGTGGAACGGCCCGACGGCGTCGTCGCGACGCGCGAGGTGCTGCAGGACGCCGGCGCCGGCGGCTACTTCGCCGTCGTGCCGGTGCTCGCCGAGTCGCTGCGCGGCGCCTGGCGCATCCGGCTGCACGCCGATCCCGAGGCCGATCCGCTGGCCAGCGTCACCTTCCTGGTCGAGGATTTCGAGCCCGAGCGGCTGGCCTTCGAGGTCACGGCGCCCGCCGGCGCCGTGGCCGTCGGCAGCACCACCCCGGTCAGCGTCGCCGCCAGCTATCTCTACGGCGCCACCGCCCCCGGCCTCGCCATCGAGGCCGAAGTGGTGCTGCGGCCGGTGACGACGCTCGCCGGCTATCCCCGCTACGTCTTCGGCCGCGCCGACGATCCCGTCCAGGCCTCGCGCGAGCCGCGCGGCGTTGTCGGCGTCACCGACGAGGCTGGCCGCGCCACGGCCGAGGTGGCCGTCCCCGAGCCGCCGCCGACGACGCGCCCGCTCGAGGCGCAGTTCGTGCTGCGCCTGCTCGACAGCAACGGCCGCGCCGTCGAGCGCAGCCTCACCCGGGCCGTGCGGGCCGAAAGCGACCGCATCGGCATCCGGCCGCGCTTCAGCGAGGCGGACGGCCTGGCCCAGGGCGGCGAGGCGGCGTTCGACGTCGTCGCCGTCGCCCCCGACGGCGAGAGCGTGGCGCGGCCCGGGCTGCTGTGGCGGCTGTCGCGCGTCGAGACCGACTACCAATGGTACCGCGACGGCGGCGTGTGGCGCTGGGAGGCCATCACCAGCAATCGCGAAGTCGCCAACGGCCGCGTCGATGCCCTCGCCGGTGCGCCGGTCACCGTCGCCGCCGCCGTGGACTGGGGCCGCTACCTGCTCGAAGTCGAGAGCACCGGCCCGGGCGCCACCTCGTCGAGCTACGCCTTCTACGCCGGCTCCTACTACCCCGAGGCGGGCTCGGACACGCCCGATACGCTGCAGGTCGCCCTCGACAAGGAGTCCTACCGTCCCGGCGAGACCGCGACGCTGCGCCTCGATCCGCAATTCGCCGGCACGGCGCTGGTCATGGTGCTCGACGACGGCATCATCGACATGGTCGCGGTCGAGGTCCCGGCGTCGGGCGCCTCGGTGCCGCTCGCCGTCACCGCGGACTGGGGGCCGGGGGCCTATGTCACCGCCGTGCTCTACCGGCCGGCCAGCGCCGAGGAGAAGCGCATGCCGGCGCGGGCGCTCGGGCTCGCCTTCGCCGATGTGGAGCCGGGCGATCGCCGGCTTGCGGTGGGCCTCGAGGCGCCAAAGGAAGCGCTGCCGCGCGAGGCCTTCGCCGCCACGGTCAGGCTGGGCAACCTCGCCGCCGGGGAACAGGCCTATGTCGCGGTCGCCGCCGTCGACCTCGGCATCCTCAACCTCACCGGCTTTCAGGCGCCCGATCCCGACGGCTGGTTCTTCGGCCAGCGGCGGCTGGGGGTCGAGTTGCGTGACCTCTACGGCCAGTTGATCGATCCGCTGCAGGGCATGCCGGGCGCCATCCGCTCGGGCGGCGACGGCGGCGGCGTGCGGCTCGGCGCGCCGCCGGCGACCACCGAACTCGTGGCCCTGCATTCGGGCATCGTGACGGTGGGGCCGGACGGGACCGCCACCGTCAACTTCGACATGCCGGATTTCAACGGCACCGTGCGTGTCATGGCCATGGCCTGGACGGCGTCGGCGGTAGGCCACGCCACGGCCGAAATCGTGGTCCGCGATCCGGTGGTGGTGAACCTGAGTTCGCCGCGCTTCCTGCGCCTGGGCGACAGTTCCCGGCTGCTCGTCGAGATCGACAATGTCGCAGGCGCGGCGGGAGCCTATCGCGTCGCGCTGGCGACCGGGGCGGGGCTATCGACCACCGCCGGCGAGACCACGGTGGAGCTTGCCGCGGGCGAACGCACGTCCCTCGTGCTGCCGCTCGCCGCGACCGCGCTGGGCGACAACGAGCTGACCCTCACCGTCACCGCGCCCGACGGCAGCCGGCTGGTGAAGGAACTGACGCTCGGCGTGCGCGCCGCGGCGGGCGTGCAGACCAAGAGCACGCTGCTGCCGCTCGGCGCGGGCGAGGCGGTGACCATCGACGCCGGCTATTTCGCCGGCATGCTGTCGCATTCCGGCACGCTGACGCTGGCCGTCGGCCCGCTGGCGCGGCTCGACGTGCCCGGCCTGTTGCTGGCGCTCGACCGCTACCCCTATGGCTGCGCCGAGCAGGTGGCGAGCCGCGTCTTCCCGCTGCTCTATCTCAACGACGTCGCCGAAATGCTCGGCATGGGCACGGACGCGGCCCTCGACCAGCGCATCGCCGACGCCGTGACCAGCCTCCTCGCCAAGCAGAATTCGGCCGGCGGCTTCGGCCTGTGGGGGCCCTATGGCGGCGGCGAACTGTGGCTCGACGCCTACGTCACCGACGTGCTGTTGCGCGCCCGCGCCGAAGGCCACGCGGTTCCCGAGCAGGCCCTGGGCATGGCCCTCGACAACCTCGCCAACCAGGTCGCCTACGCCGCCGACTTCTCCAATGGCGGCGAGGACGTGGCCTATGCGCTCTACGACCTGGCGCGGGCCGGCCGGGCCGCCATCGGCGACCTGCGCTACTACGCCGAGGCGCGGCTCGACGCCTTCGGCACGCCGCTGGCCAAGGCGCAACTGGGGGCGGCCCTGGCGCTCTACGGCGACCGCACGCGGGCGGCGGCCGCCT
>NZ_DASWVV010000218.1:0-5577 GCF_036406155.1 Devosia sp.
TCCCCTGTTCCCGCGCCCCGGCGCGGGGCGCCCCATCTCACGCCAAGGAAACGACCATGCTCGACAAGCCCGCCACCCCGGAACGCTTCCCCGCCCCCGATTACGCGCCGGAGCGCTGGAAGAACGTCGCCCGCACCTACACCCCGGCCGAAGTCCGCCGGCTGGCCGGCTCGCTAACGATCCGCCACACCCTCGCCGAGAACGGCGCCCGCAAGCTCTGGGAATTGCTGCATAGCGAGGACTTCGTGCCGACGCTGGGCACCTTCACCGGCAACCAGGCCGTGCAGCAGGTCAAGGCCGGGCTCAAGGCCATCTACCTGAGCGGCTGGCAGGTGGCCGCCGACGCCAACACCTCGGGCAACATGTATCCCGACCAGAGCCTCTACCCCGTCGATAGCGTCCCCGCCGTGGTGCGCCGCATCAACAAGGCGCTGCAGCGCGCCGACCAGATCCAGGCCATGGAAAAGGCCGACGGGATGGCCACCACCGATCTCGATTTCTTCGTTCCCATCATAGCCGACGCCGAAGCCGGGTTCGGCGGCTCCCTCAACGTCTTCGAGCTGATGAAGGCGATGATCGAGGCGGGCGCGGCGGCGGTGCATTTCGAGGACCAGCTGGCCTCGGAGAAGAAGTGCGGCCACCTCGGCGGCAAGGTGCTGGTCCCCACCAGCCAGTTCATCCGCACGCTCAACGCCGCCCGGCTCGCCGCCGACGTCATGGGCGTGCCGACGCTGATCATGGCGCGCACCGACGCCGAGGCGGCGCGGCTCATCACCTCCGACATCGATCCCTACGACGCGCCCTTCGTCACGGGAGAGCGCACGGCCGAGGGCTACTACCGGCTGAAGGGCGGCATCGACGCCGCCATCGCCCGCGGTCTCGCCTACGCGCCCTATGCCGACCTCATCTGGTGCGAGACGTCGAAGCCCGACCTGGCGGAAGCGCAGAAGTTCGCCGAAGCCATCCGCAAGCAGCACCCCGAGCAGATGCTGGCCTATAACTGCTCGCCCTCGTTCAACTGGGCCAAGCATATGGACGAGGCGGCGATGGCGCGGTTCCAGCGCGAGATCGCGGCGATGGGCTACAAGTACCAGTTCATCACGCTGGCCGGCTTCCACAATCTCAGCCTGACCACGTTCGAACTGGCCCGCAACTACGCGGTCGACGGCATGGCCGCCTACTCGAAGTTGCAGCAGGCCGAATTCGCCGCCGAAGCGCACGGCTTCACCGCCACCCGCCACCAGCGCGAAGTCGGCACCTCCTATTTCGACGCCGTGTCGATGACGGTCAGCGCCGGCCAGAGCGCCACGACGGCAATGGAGCATTCCACCGAGGCGGCGCAGTTCTAGCCGGGTGGCAGCGAGCAGCCTGCCGGCGGGAACTCCTCCCTTGCCGCAGGCGGATCGGGCGGCGATCGCGGTTCCGCCCGATCCTATTCGTGCCGCAGTGCCTCGATCGGGTCGAGCCGCGCGGCGCGACGGGCGGGGAAATAGCCGAAGCCGATGCCGACGAGGCAGGAAAAGCCGAAGGCGAGCAGCACCACCAGCAGATCCGGCGTGAACGGCACGCCGAGGTAGGCGGCACCCAGCGCGGCGAGCGCCAGGCCGAGGACGATGCCGATGAGGCCGCCGATCCCGGACAGCACCGTCGCCTCGACGAGGAACTGCAGTAGCACCTGCGACTCCCGCGCCCCGATGGCAAGCCGGATGCCGATCTCGCGCGTGCGCTCGGTAACCGAGGCGAGCATGATGTTCATGATGCCGATGCCGCCGACCACGAGGCTGATGCCGGCGACGGCGCCGAGCAGGCCGGTCAGCACGCCCATCACCGTATCCAGCATGCTGGCGATCTGGCGCATGTCCATGACCATGAAGTCGTTCTCCTCGTTCGTGGCGAGGTGCCGGCGCTCGCGCATCAGCGCCGTGACGTCGTCCTTCACCTGGGTGATCGCGGCCTCGTCCTGCGCGGCGACATAGATCAGCGTCACGCCGGTGTTGCCCGATATCCGCCGCTGGAAGGTGCGCAGCGGGACGATGATGACGTCATCCTCATTGGCGCCGAAGGCCGAGCCGCCCTTTCTTTCCAGCACGCCCACGATCTGGCAGACCAGCCGCCGCAGACGGATCGACTCGCCCAGCGCGCTGCCGCCGCCGAACAGTTCGTCGACCACACCGGCACCGACGATGCAGACCGAGGCACCGGCCAGTACCTCGCCCTCTTCGAACAGGCGTCCCTCGGCAACCTTCCACTCCCGCGCGTCGAGATAGCGGTTGTCGGTGCCGATGACAGTCGTGAACAGGTCGACGCCGCCGGCAAGGGCGGTGAGAGAACGGCTGTCCGTGGGCGCCACAATGCGCACGGAGTCGACCTGCCGCGCGATGGCTTCGGCATCCGCCTCCTCGAGACTGGCCACGCCGACGCCGCCACCGCCCGGCGTCTGGCTGAACTGGCCCGGCCGCACCATCAGCAGATTGCTGCCCAGGCTCGCGACGCTCTCCCCGACTTCGGCGGTGGTCCCCTGCCCCAGCGTCACCATGGTGATGACCGCGGCCACGCCGATGGTGACGCCGAGCACGGTGAGCAGGGAGCGCAGGGCGTTGCGCCAGATGGCGCCGAAGGCGAGCCTGATGGATTCAAGCAGCACCGCTGCCTCCCGCCTCCGTATCGACCCTGCCGTCGACGACGTGGATCCGGCGCTGGCAGTAGGCGGCCATGTCGGCCTCATGCGTCACCATCACCACGGTGATGCCGTCATCGCGGTTGAGCTCGACCAGAAGGTTCATGATGTCACGCGCCCGCGTGGTATCGAGGTTGCCCGTCGGCTCGTCGGCCAGCAGCAGCGCGGGATTGCTGACGATGGCGCGGGCGATGGCGACGCGCTGTTGCTGGCCGCCGGACAGTTGCGACGGCAGGTGCTCCTCGCGCCCCGCGAGGCCGACGCGGTGCAGCGCCCGTCGCGCCAGTTCCCGCCGCCGCTGCCCGCCAATGCCCCGATAGGTGAGCGGTAGCTCGACATTCTCGAGGGCCGTATTGCGCGACAGCAAATTGTACCCCTGGAACACGAATCCCAGGAAGCTGCGGCGTAGCAGCGTGCGCTGCTGCCGCATCACCGACTGCACCGGCACGCCGTCGAACAGATATTCGCCGCCGGTCGGGGTATCGAGGTAGCCTATGACGTTCATCGCGGTCGACTTGCCCGAGCCGCTGGGCCCCATCACGGCGACGAACTCGCCGCGCCGGATGGCGAGGTCGAGGCCGTCGAGAGCGCGCACCTGCCCCTCGCCGGTGCCGTAGACCTTCTCGATTCCCCGGAGTTCGACCAGCGGTGGCGCCTCGGCCGCCTGCATGTCAACGCTCCGCACCCACCACCACCGCCTCGCCTTCTGCGACGGGGCCACCGGCGATCTCCGTACGCTGCCCATCGGTGAGGCCGACCGTCACCTGCACCTGGACGGGGCGGCCCTCGCGCAGGACCCAGAGCGAGCGCTGCCTGCCGGGTTTGCTGTTGTCGGCTCCCGACGTGGGCATCATGCTCTGCACCAGCGACCGCGAGCCGGCCTCCTGCGGCTGAAAACGCAGGGCCGCGCTGGGTACGCTGAGGACGCCCTTCGCCTCTGCTACGACGATCTCGGCCGTCGCCGTCATTCCCGGACGCAGCAACAGCCCCGCATTGTCGACGCGCAGCACCGCCCGGTAGCTCACCACGCCTTCGACGACGACCGGCGCGAAGCGGATCTGCTCGATCACCCCGGTGAACTGCCGGTCGGGCCAGGCCTCGACCGAGAAGGTGGCTGTGTCGCCCTCCCGCACCTTGCCGATATCGGCCTCGTCGACATCGACCTGCAGTTCGAGCCGGGACAGATCCTCGGCGAGCAGGAACAGCGGATTGCCGAGCGCCGCGGCGGCGAGCGACTGACCGACAGTGGCGTCGACCTCGAGCACGACGCCGTCGATCGGGGAACAGATGCACGCCTTGTCGTAGTCGTTGCGCACGGCCTGCAGGTCGGCCTCGGCGCCCCGCAACTGCGCCTGGGACAGGGCCAACGTCGCTTGCGCACGCTTGGCGGCCGTCCCGGCCAGTTCCAGTTCGCGCACCGAAACCGATTGGCCGCCGGCCAGCGCCTGCGCGCGCCGCAGCGCCGCCTCGGCATCGGCGAGGCCGGCCTCGGCGACCAGCATGTTGGCCCGCTGGCTGTCGACCGCCGCGACGGCGTGGGCCAGGCGCGCATCGAGGTCGCCCATCTCGAGCCGGGCGAGGACTTGCTTCCGGCTGACCCTGTCGTTGGCCTCGACGTCGACGGTGGCGATGGTGCCAGAGATCGCGCTCGAAACCTCGGCCTTGCCTGTCGGTTCGAGCGTGCCGGTGGCCACCACGGTCTCAAGGATGTCGGCGCGGGCGACGGGTTCGGTCACGTAGTGCGCGCTCGCCCGCTGCTGTCCGGCCGACCACCACCACCAGCCGATCAGGGCCAGGACGGCGACGCCGGCGACGCCGATGCTCCACGCCGCGATGCGCCGACGACGGGCGCGGCGGCTTTCCTCCGCCAGCACCTCGGCGACGCCCGGTGTATCTTCCAGCGCAGGCGCTCTTTCGTTCACTGCCAACTCCGCCGCCAGCCCGGCCCGCTTCGCGGCCGGACATACCGGCCGAACAACATCACTCCGCGGGCGCGCAGCCTTGACCCGGATCAATCCTCGCGACCGGGCGGACCCGCACACTATTCCAGCGGCGCGGTCACGTGGATTTCAGGTTCGGGGTCCGGCGCCCGTGGCGTCCGCCCGCCGACGATGGCCTGCATCGCCTGGTGCTGGCTCAGATGCACGCCCCCCGTCAGCTGCGCGAGGAAGTCGGTGCGCTCCAGCCGGTCCATGACCGGCCCCTTCACCTCCGACAGGTGCAGGCGCACACCCAGGTCGGTGAGCCGGTGCAGGATCGCCTCGAGGCTTTCGAGCGCCGACATGTCGATGGCGTTGACGGCTGAGCACATCAGCACGACGTCCCTGACTTCGGGGGACGCCGCAACGTGGTTGTAGACGAGGTCCTCGAGATAGCGGGCATTGGCGAAATACAGGCTCTCGTCGATGCGGATCGACAGCACCCCGGGCACGGTTTCGACCTTGTGGCGCTTGACGTTGCGATAATGCTCGGTGCCCGGCACGCGCCCGACGACGGCCGCGTGCGGTTGCGACGAGCGGTAGAGGAAGACCAGGATCGACGCGCCGACGCCGAGCGCAATGCCGGCCTCGACGCCGAGCAGCAGCGTGCCGCCGAGCGTCAGGGCGACAGCGAGGAAATCGGCCCTGGAATAAGCCCAACTGCGCCGCAGAATGCCGAAATCGACCAGCGTCAGCACCGCCACGACGATGGTTGCGGCCAGCGTCGCCTTGGGCAGGATGGCCAGAAACGGAGTGAGCAGCAGGGTCGCGCCGGCGATGCCGATCGCAGTGAAGGCACCGGCGGCCGGCGTCGCGGCGCCGGCATCGAAGTGGCCCACCGAGCGCGCGAAGCCGCCGGTGACCGGAAAGCCGCCGCCGACCGCCGCCGCGATATTGGCGGCGCCGAGCCCGATCAGCTCC
>NZ_DASWVV010000219.1:0-9818 GCF_036406155.1 Devosia sp.
CCTGTCCGAGTTCCTGTCCGACCGGCGGGTGATCGAGACCAACCCGCTGATCTGGCAGCCCATCCTGCAGGGCATCATCCTGTCGGTGCGGCCGCGGGAGAGCGGCGCCAACTACGAGCGCATCTGGGACCGCGCGGCCAATGACAGCCCGCTGCGCGTCATCACCCGGCGGCAGGCCGAGAAGCTGCAGGCGCGCCTGGGCGACCGGGTGATCGTCGATTTCGCCATGCGCTACGGCAATCCCTCGACACCGTCGCGGCTTACGGCGCTGCAGCAGGCGGGCTGCCGCAGGATCCTGCTGGTGCCGATGTATCCGCAATATTCGGCAACGACGACGGGTACCGCCAACGACAGGGCCTTCGACAGCCTCAAGACCATGCGCTGGCAGCCGGCGGTGCGCACCATGCCCGCCTATTTCGACCAGCCGGCCTATGTCGAGACGCTGGCCAGGAGCATCGCCGAGGGCGTCGCGGCGCTGGATTTCGAGCCGGACGTGGTGCTCACCTCGTATCACGGCATGCCCAAGTCCTACCTCTTGGCCGGCGACCCCTATCACTGCCAGTGCCTGAAGACGACGCGGCTGGTGCGCGAGTACCTGGGCTGGCCCGAGGACAGGATGATGGTCACCTTCCAGAGCCGCTTCGGGCGGGCCGAGTGGCTGCAGCCCTATACCCAGGACATGTTCGAGACCCTGCCCAAAAAGGGCAAGAAGAAGATCGCCGTGGTCGCCCCGGCCTTCTCGGTCGACTGCATCGAGACGCTGGAGGAGATCGCCATCACCGGCAAGGAGCAGTTCGAGCACGCCGGCGGCGAGAGATACGCCTACATCCCCTGCCTCAACGACACCGAGCCGGCGATGGCCATGCTCGAGACGCTGGTACGCAACGAACTGGGCGGCTGGCTCTGATCCCAGGCCCCGTAGTCGGCGCCGTCTCCCCTCGTGGGAGAAGGCGGCGCGCAGCGTCGGATGAGGGGGCCGGAGGTCCGTGCGAAGTCGCAAAGCGCCCGGCTACGGCGTCGTCACCACCCCGGCGACGGCGTCGAGCATGCGCTCGGTGATCGCCTGGTCGAGGCCGAAATAGCCCGGCCACGGGTCCGGTTGTCCGGCGCGCATGGCCGCCGCAGCCAGCGGGAAGGCATCGGCCCGCTCGAGCCCGGCGACCTCGTCCCAGCCCACCGGCACGGCGCAGGGTGCCCCTGCGCGCGCCCGCGTCGACCACGGGCAGATGGCGGTGGCCCCGCGCTCGTTGCGCAAATAGTCGATGAACAGCTTCCCCTTGCGGCTGGCCTTGCTCATGCTGGCGACGAAGCGCTCGGGCTCGTCCGCCGCGAGGCGCTGCGCAAAGGCCTTGGCGAATGCCTTGACCGCCGGCCATTCGCTGGCCCGCCGCAGCGGCGCGACGACGTGGATGCCCTTGCCGCCGGTGACCATGGGAAAGCTCCCGAGCCCGCTGGCCGCGAGCCGGTCGCGGATGTCGACGGCGGCGGTGCGCACGGCGGCGAACTCCAGCCCCTCGTCGGGGTCGATGTCGAACACCAGCCGGTCGGGCCTTTCCAGCTGGTCGCGGCGGCTGCCCCAGATGTGGAATTCGAGCGTGTTCATCTGCGTCGCGGCGAACAGGCCGGCGGCGTCGTCGATGTAGAAATAGTCCTCGGTCTCGCCGTCCCGCTGGGTGATGGCGAGCCGCTTCACCTGCTCCGGGAAGCCACCGGAATCGTGCTTCTGGTAGAAGCAGCGCCCCGCGCCGCCGCGCGGGCAGCGCACAAGGCTGAGCGGCCGGTCGGCGAGGAAGGGCAGCATGCGCCCGGCGACGGCGGCGTAGTAGGCGACGAGGTGGGCTTTGGTGACCCCCTGCCGCGCAAACACCACGCGATCGGGGCTGGTGAGCCGCACGCCGGCCTCGGCGGCGGCCGCGATCCCCATCCGGTCTGTCAGCTCGGCCATGGCTTTGCTCCTGCGCGGTCCCGGCGGCGAAACGGGCCCGGCCCGGCGATCGTTCCGCTGCCGGGGGCGGGAAATGCGCCGGCGCAATATTGCGCGGGGGCAGCGGCCCACATACAGTCCGCCCGAGGCGGCACCAGGGCGGGGCTCCGGCAGCCGCAGGGGAGACTGTCATGGATTTTCTGGGGCTTGACGCCATGAGTACCGCCCTTGTCGCGCTGGGCGTGCTGGCCATTCTCGTGCTGTTCGCCGGCGCCAAGACCGTGCCGCAGGGATACAACTACACGGTGGAGCGCTTCGGGCGCTACACGCGCACGCTGAAGCCGGGGCTCAACCTGATCATCCCGTTCGTCGACGGCATCGGCAGGAAGATCAACATGATGGAGCAGGTGCTCGACGTGCCCCACCAGGAGGTGATCACCCGCGACAACGCCACGGTCACCGCCAACGGCGTCACCTTCTACCAGATCCTCGATGCGGCGGCGGCGGCCTACGAGGTGGCCCAGCTCGAGAACGCCATCCTCAACCTCACCATGACCAATATCCGCACGGTCATGGGTTCGATGGACCTTGATGAACTGCTCAGCCACCGCGACGAGATCAACGAGCGGCTGCTGAAGGTGGTCGATACCGCCGTCTCGCCCTGGGGGCTGAAGATCACGCGCATCGAGATCAAGGACATCGATCCGCCCAAGGACCTGGTCGAGTCGATGGGCCGGCAGATGAAGGCCGAGCGCGAGAAGCGCGCCCTGATCCTCGAGGCCGAGGGCAAGCGGCAGGCGGCGATCCTGCAGGCGGAAGGCGCCAAGCAGAGCCAGGTGCTGGAGGCCGAGGGCCGGCGTGAGGCGGCGTTCCGCGACGCCGAGGCGCGCGAGCGCTCGGCCGAGGCGGAGGCGCGGGCGACGCAGGTGGTGTCCGACGCCATCGCTGCCGGCGACGTGCAGGCGATCAACTATTTCGTCGCCAACAACTATATCCGGGCGCTGGAAAGCCTCGCCAAGTCGCCGAACCAGAAGGTGCTGATGCTGCCGGTCGAGGCCGCCAGCGTCATCGGCGCCATCGGCGGCATCGCAGAGATCGCGCGCGAGACCTTCGGCGGCGACGGCGGGGCGCCGCAGCGGCCGGCCCGTTCCGCCAGCCGCCCGCCGGCGACGCAGGGCCAGGAGCGCGGCGCATGAACCTGGTGGACGTGGCGGCGGGTAACGCCTCCTGGGCCTGGATCATCGCCGGCGTGATCATGCTGGCGCTCGAACTGGTGGTGCCGGGCGGCATCATGCTGTGGCTCGGCGTCGCCGGCATCGCCACTGGCCTCGTGCTGTTCGTGCAGCCGATCGCGTGGCCGCTGCAGTTCCTGCTGTTCGGCGTCCTGTCGCTGGTGCTCATCGCTGCCTGGCTGCGCTACGCCCGCGGCCGGGAGAAGCCCTCCGACCGGCCGTTCCTCAACCGGCGGGCCGAGCGCTATGTCGGCCAGGAAGTGGTGCTCGACGAACCGATCCGGGATGGCTTCGGCCGGGTGGTGCTGGGCGATACGACCTGGCGCGTGAGCGGCCCGGACCTCGCCGCCGGCCGGCGCGTGCGCATCACCGGGGCAGACGGGGCGGTACTCAGGGTGGAGCCGGTCTGAGGCGGGGTTACAGCGCCAGGTCCACCGGCACCGGGGGCGGCTCGAACAGCACGCGGATGGCGACGCGCTGGTTGGCCGCGAGATAGGGATCGTTGGGGAAGAAGGGCTCGGCGTCGCCGCGCCCCACCACCGAGCGGATGCGGCTGCCGGTCAGGCCGAACTCCTCGAGGATCTGGCGGGCGACATTGGCGCGGTCGAAGCTCAGCTCCCACTTGCCGTAGCGCGGCGTGTCGAAGCGGGCGCCGGCGGCGACGTGGCCGGAAATCTCGATCTGGTTGGGCAGCTGCTGCAGCGCCGGGGCCATGGCGGCGATGGCCTTGCGGGTGAGTTCGTAGGGGTATTTCGAGCCCTCGGGGAACATGGCCCGCCCGAGCTGGTCGGCAATGATGATGTCGAGCCCGTCCTTGGATTGCTCGAGCACGATGTTCTCGGCGATGGCGGTGATCTCGGGCAGGTCCTGCCAGGCCTGCTTGAGGCTCGCGGCGGCGAGCGCGAACTGGGCGGCGCGCTCGACCTCGGTGCGCTCGTCGGAATAGGTGTTGGCTTCCTGGCCCTGCGCGTCGTGCTCGGGGCGGTCGAGCGTGGAGAACTCGGTGTCCGCCGCGATCTCCTCGGGGGCGACATGCTTGAGGAATTCGCGCTCGGGGTTGCCGCGGCGCTCGATCATGCCGCTCATGGACGAGTAGGCGGCGATGCCGAAGGCGTTCTGCACCGAGCCCGCGGCCATGTTGAGCTTTTCCTGGTCCTGCACCGAGAAGCTCAGCAGCATGACGAAGAACGCCATGAGCAGGCTCATCAGGTCGGCGAACGAGATGACCCAGCTGCCGCCGTGCCCCCCCGAGAGTTGGATCTTGCGACGTGCCATCAGGCGGCCTCGAGCATCTTCTCGCGCGTGTGCAGCGGCAGGTAGCTCGCCAGTTCGTCGCGGATGGTGGAGGGGTTGCGGCCTTCGCGGATCATCACCAGCGCCTCGATGATCAGCGTGCGGTTGGTGCCTTCCTCCTGCGCCCGGTTGGCGAGCTTGTCGGAGATGGGCAGCGCGAAGACGTTGGAGATGGCGGCGCCGTAGAAGGTGGCGAGCAGGGCGATGGCCATGCCGGGGCCGATCTTCTTGGGATCGTCCATATGCCCGAACATGGAGACCAGCCCGATCAGCGTGCCCACCATGCCCATGCCGGGGGCGGTATCGCCCATGGCCTTGAAGATCTTGTGGCTGTCCTCGACGCGCTCGTGGTCGAGGTCGCGCTCGCGCTCGAGGGAGGCGCGCAGCGCCTCGGCCGAAAAGCCGTCGGCGATCATGCGCACGCCGCGCTGGAGGAACTGGTCCTCGATGACGATCTGCTCGAGCGCGATCGGCCCCTGGCGGCGCATAGTTTCGGCGATCTCGGCGATCTGGTCGATCAGCGCGATGGGGGTGACGCGCTTGTACAGCACCGCGCTCTTGAGGCCGAGCACGATGGCCGCGGCGAAGCTGCCCATGGTGTAGCGCACGAGGATCGCCATGGCCGTGCCGCCGAGCACGACGATGGCGGGCAGGATGTTGATGAAGCTCATCGGGCTGGATCCTTCCAGCAGGATGGCCGCGATCAGGACGACGAGGCCGCCCACGATCCCGATAACGGTAGCTATGTCCACTTCCTGGGCGCCCCCCGGCGTCGAAAATACGATGTAAAACGTGGGGTTCGATCATGGGGTGCCGGCAATAACATGCGCTTAAGCACCAGGGTTAACAGCCGGTTAGCGTCAGGGTTAACGCCCCGTTACCGCCCGGCCGGGACCCGCCGCAAGGCTTCGTTAACCATGAGCTGCAAGATTTGCCGGGGCGCGGTCCGCGCCGGAGATGCCATGCCGACCAGCGCCGCACCACGCCGCCTGCGCCTTCGCCTGGGCCTTGCCGCCGCGCTGCTGGCGGCCGGCGCGGCGCCGGCGCTTGCCGGTGAGCCGTGGCCGGCGGCCGCGACGCCGCCGTTGTCCGGCACCGATCTCGACTGGCGCCTGGCGCTGCGCGGCGCCTGGATCGCCGACGGCGCGGGGGGACGCTTCGAAACGCTGACGATTCCCGCCGTCACCTTCTCCCGCGAGACGCTGCGCGGCGGCTATTCCGTCTCGGCTGATGCCGAAATCGCCTTGGGGGAGGCGGGCGGCATCCGGCTCGGAGCGCTGCGGGCGGGGCTGGCCGGCACCTACCGGCTCGATGCGTTGATCGGGCTGGCGGGGCGGCTCGACCTGTCGCTGTCCCAGGACGACCCCGACGCGCCCGCTGATCCGGCCGGCACGGCCGCGGCGGCGCTGGTCGGGTCCGCGGCGGGGGAGGTCACGGTGAGCCGCGGCTTCGGCCGCTTCGACGCCGTGCTCCGCGCCAGCGCGAGCCGCTCCGTGCATGGCGAGACGACGCGCCACGACGGCGCGGTCATCGACAATTCCGACCAGGACAACTGGACCGCCGGGGCCGGCCTCAGGCTGGGCTACCGGGTGACGCCGATGGTTGCCGCCTTCGTCGACGGGCGCGCCGGCTATCAGCTCTACGATGTAGCCTCGCCCACCTATCTGGTCAGGCTCGATGCCGCGGATTACTCGCTGCGCGCCGGGCTGGCCGCGCGCTGGCGCGGCGTCCTCGAGGCCGAGGCCGCGGCCGGGGTCAACCTGCGCCGCTTCGCCGAACCCGGTTTCCCCGACCTCGTCACGACGCTCTACGACGCCAGCCTCAGCTGGCGTCCGGACGAGACGCTGACGCTGGGGGCGAGGGTCTCGACCGCCGTCGGCGCCCCGGGTCCGGAGGAAAGCGGCCTCGCGCGCGTCGCCTACAGCGCCGGCGCCGATCTGCGCTACCAGGCCAATGCCCGGCTGGCCGTGCGCGGCTCGGCCGGGTGGAGTTCGGCAAGCTTCGCGGGGACGACACGCAGCGAAACCGGCTTTTCGGCCGGCGCCGGGCTCGACTATCTGCTCAACGCCGGCACCACCCTCACCGCCGACTATGCCTACGGCGCCACCAGCGAGGACGCCGACGCGGCCCCCGACATCGAGCATCGCGTCACCTTCGGGGTGACGCTGGCGCGCCCGCACAGGGCCGCCATGACCGACTAGGCGCTACAGGTCGAGGTCGAGGGCGCGCAGCTCGCGGCGCAGGTGCCCGGCGAGGTCGGGGCGCTCGAGGGCAAACACCACATTGGCGGTGAGAAAGCCGATCTTGGAGCCGCAATCGAAGACGCGCCCCTCGTACTTGACGCCGGTAAAGGCCTGGGTGCGGATCAGCGTCTGCATGGCGTCGGTGAGCTGGATCTCGCCGCCGGCGCCGCGCGTCTGCTGGCCCAGCAGCCCGAAGATCTCGGGCTGCAAAATGTAGCGCCCGGAGATGAACAGGTTGGACGGCGCTTCGGCCGGCTTGGGCTTTTCCACCATGGAGGTGATGCGGAAGCCGGCGTCCGGCCCCTCGCCGCGCCCGACGATGCCGTAGCTGGAGACGTCGGCTTCGGCCACCTCCTCGACGCCGATGACATTGCCGCCGGTCGCCTCGTAGGCCTGCATCATCTGCTTGAGCACGCCGGGCCTGGCCTTGAACACCATGTCGGGCAGGAGCAGGGCGAAGGGCTGGTGGCCGACCAGTTCGCGGGCGCACCACACGGCGTGCCCCAGTCCCAGCGGCTCCTGCTGGCGCGTGAAGCTGGCCTGGCCGGCCTGCGGCAGCTCGCGCTGCAGTTCCTCGAGCTCGGCCGATTTGCCGCGTCGTTCGAGCGTCAGCTCGAGCTCGAACTGCTTGTCGAAATGGTCCTCGATGACGCCCTTGTTGCGGCCGGTGACGAAGACGAAGTGCTCGATGCCGGCCTCGCGCGCCTCGTCCACGGCGTACTGGATCAGCGGCCGGTCGACCACCGTCAGCATCTCCTTGGGCATGGCCTTGGTGGCCGGCAGGAAGCGGGTGCCGAGACCGGCAACAGGGAACACGGCAGTCCGCACGCGATTGGGCAAGGCTGGCTCCTCGAGGCTGTGAGCTGTAATCCTATGTCAATACGTCGGCCCTAGCATGCGCCGCATTAATTTCCGGTTGGAGAAGGGGATGAGCGTATTGGTGACTGGTGGCGCCGGCTATATCGGCAGCCACATGGTCCTGCAACTATGCGATGCAGGCGAGGACGTCATCGTCGTCGACAACCTCGTCACCGGCTTCGACTGGGCGGTCGACAAACGCGCCACCTTCGTCAGGGGCGATGCCGGCGACATGGACCTCGTGGGCGACCTCATCGCCCAGAACGGGATCGGCTCCATCGTGCATTTCGCCGGCTCCATCGTCGTGCCGGAATCGGTCGCCGACCCGCTCAAGTACTACGGCAACAACACCGCTGCTTCGCGCAACCTGCTGGCGGCCGCGGTCAAGGGCGGGGTCAGGCATTTCATCTTCTCCTCGACCGCGGCGGTCTACGGCATGGCCGGGCTCACCCCGGTTGGCGAGGACAGCCGGCTCGAGCCGATGTCGCCCTACGGCCGCTCCAAGCTGATGACGGAGATGATGCTGGCCGATGTCGCCGCCGCCCATCCCATCACCTACGGCGCGCTGCGCTATTTCAACGTCGCCGGCGCCGACCCGGCCGGGCGCAGCGGACAGTCGACGCCGGCGGCTACCCACCTGATCAAGGTGGCGGCGCAGGCGGCGCTGGGCCGGCGCGACCACGTCGACATTTTCGGCACCGATTTTCCCACGCCCGACGGCACCGGGGTGCGCGACTACATCCACGTCACCGACCTCGTGGCCGCGCACGCGCTGCTGCTCGGCTACTTGCGTCGCGGCGGCGCCAGCGTCACCCTCAATTGCGGCTACGGCCAGGGCTATTCGGTGCGCCAGGTGATCGACACGGTGCGCCGGGTTTCGGGCGTTTCCTTCGCCGTGCGCGAGGCGGCGCGGCGCCCGGGTGATCCGGCCTCCGTGGTGGCCCGGGCCGACAGGATCCGGGAACTCCTCGGCTGGACGCCGCAGCACGCCGGGCTCGAAGAGATCGTGCAGAGCGCCTATGAATGGGAGCGCGCGCTGCCGGCGCGGCAGCGCTGAGCCTGCCGGCTCCGAAATTGCGACGCAATTGCCGTGACAGGATGGCGGCCATGGAAATTGCCGCTCTCGCATATGGCTCGGCCTGCGGCCGATCCCGCCTCTCGGCGCGCTGCACCGGGGTCGGGGTCGGCGCGGCGTTCGGCCTGCTCGTCTGGCTGCTTGTCCTTGCCACCCCCACGCTCGCCCAGCCCGTCGAAACCTTTGACGCCTTCCTGCGCCACTTCGAGGCCAAAGCGGTCGCCGCCGGCGTCACGCCCGAAATCTACCGCCGCGCCACGGCGGGGCTGACGCCCGATCCCGCGGTCCCGGACCTCGTCACCTCCCAGCCCGAGTTCACGACGCCGGTCTGGGAGTATCTCGACAAGCGGGTGACGAGCGGCCGCATCGCGCGCGGCCGGGCGGCGCTCGCCGACCACGCGACGCTGTTCGCCGCCATCGGCGCGCGCCACGGCGTCGACCCCTATCTGCTGGGCGCCATCTGGGGCATCGAGACCGATTACGGCGCCGTGCTCGGCAACCGCAAGCTCATCCGCCCGGTGATCCGCTCGCTGGCGACGCTGGTGCACCAGCGTCGCGGACGGCTCGTGCAGGACGAGGCCGATTTCATCGCCGCCCTGCTGCTGGTGCAGCGCGAGAGAGTGGCGCCGGAGCGGCTGGTCGGCTCCTGGGCCGGCGCCATCGGGCACCTGCAGGTCAACCCGTCCAACGTCCTCGCCCATGGCAGCGACGGGGACGGCGACGGCCATGTCGACCTGCACGGTTCGCTCGCCGACGCGCTGGCGACCAGCGCGAAATTCCTCCGCGACCTGGGCTACCGGCCGGGTGTCGACTGGGGCTTCGAGGTCACCGTCCCCGAGGGTTTCGACTACACGCTGGCGACGCGCGAGCAGTTGCGGCCGATCGCCTTCTTCGCCGAGCGCGGCGTCGCCCGCGTCGGCGGCCGCGCCTTCGCCGATGCCGGCGAGCCGGTCTTCCTCTATGTCCCGGCCGGCCGCCACGGCCCCAAGTTCCTGATGACGGGCAACTATCTGGTGCTCAAGGGCTACAATTTTTCCGACAGCTACGCGCTGGCGGTGGCGCACCTGACGGACAGGCTTAAGGGGGCGGGCGACTTTGTCGCCGCGTGGCCGCGCGGTACCCGCTTTCCCGATCTCAGCCAGCGCCAGGCGATCCAGCAGGCGCTGGCCGCACTCGGCTACTACGAGGGGGTG
>NZ_DASWVV010000220.1:0-9513 GCF_036406155.1 Devosia sp.
CGCCCCCGGTCGGGCGCGAGCCGCCGCCGAAGCTGCTGTCGGGCCAGGAAAAGCCGCCGCCCTCGGACCACGGGCGCGGCCGGCGCCGCTCGTCGTCATCGTCGTCGCGGCCCGACCATGGCCCGGGCCCGCCGCTCCAGCTCTGGCTGCGCCGCCACATCTCCCAGTAGCCGGCAGCGGTGATGGCGCCGCGCAGGAAATCGGTGAGCACGTCGCCCACGAGGTTGTCCTCGCGGAAGGTCGAGCGCGGCGTGTCGTAGCCCTGCTTCTTGAACTCGTACTGGATGTCCTCGAGTTCGCGCCGCCGCGCCGCGAGGATCCTGAGCCGGGCCTTCTGGTCGCGCGTCTCGTTCTCCTCTTCGAGGGCCCTGAGGCGCGCATCGTCGATCTGCTTGACGATGGTGTCGTCCTGCGCCGTGTGCGTCTCGCGGGCCTGGGCCAGCAGCGTCTTGACGTCCTCGCGGCGCAGCGCCTCGGCCAGCCCCGACACGGCGTCGGAAAAGGCGGGGTCGCTTCCCTGCGCCAGTTCGTGCTGCTTGTGGGCGATGTCGTCGCGCTCGTCCTCGAGCGCGACGACGGCCGCGTCGATCTCGGCGATGCGGGCCTCGGCCGCTTCCAGGCCCTCGCGCATCGGCTTGCCGCCGCCGGCATCGATCGCCGCCTTCTCGAGCGCGACCACCTCGGCCTCGGCGGCCGTCGCGATCTGCGCCTGCCGCTCGGCGTGCTCGCGCAGCCTCAGCGGAATCTCGTTGAGCATGGCGAAGTTGGGCCGCGCCTCCGGGTAGCCGACGATGCCGGCGACCATGCCGTCGAGCCAGCGCACGAGGTTGTTGGCGCGATAGGCCTTGGTGCCGTACCCGGTCTCCCACAGATACATGAACAGCGGGTCGTCGCGGTACGGCCGCCCCTTCTGCTCGCGGTCGGCTTCGGCCTGCAGCGTCTTGCGCATCGCCTCCTCGGCGACGTGGCGCAGGTGCTCGGCGGAGGCACGGGCGCTGGCGTAGGCGGCGTCGTCGCGCATTGCGCCGGCGATCTTGTCGGCGAGCGTCTTCAGCTGGGCCTGCAGCTCGGCGGCGCGCTTGACCAGCTGCGCCCGCTCGGCGCCGTGTGCGGCGATCTTGCCGTCGACGTCCTTGAGCTGCGCCTCGGTCTCGGCCAACACGCCGGAATGCTGCCGGAGCATGTCGCGGGCCCGGGTTTCGGCCTGGCTAAGCTCGCCCACGATCTGGCGCTGGGTGGCCGGATCGAGCCGCACGCCGGCGAGCTGCCTCAGCAGGTCGCCCTCGGTCTCGCGGATCTTGGCGACCAGTTCGGCGCTGCGCGCCAGGCGCTTGGCGATCTCGTCCTCCTCGCGGCGGATGTCGCGCAGGGCCTCGTCGAGGGAGCGCAGCGCTTCGGGTCCGGACAGGGTCATGGCCTCACCACCGCGTCACCGCGCCGCCCAGCACCGGCATGGTGTAGTCGACGTCGAGGAAGCCGTATTGCTTGATGCCGACGATGTTGTGCTGGATGATGCCGTCGTCCCGCTTGTCCGCCTCGACCGCGCGGTACACCCGCTCGGGGACGCGCACGCCCCACATGGCGACGGTTTCCGTCGCGCCGTTCTCCTCGTTGAGGATCGGCAGGCTGAGCGCCTTGCCCTGCGGGTCCAGCGCCTCCACCACGAGATAGTAGTTGGTCGCCTCGGTGTTGATCTCGGGGAAGCTCCAGAAACCCGACTGCACCCCCTCGCGGTTCACCACCCTGAGGCTGTATTCCTGCCTGAGCTGGTCGCGCAGCCCGCTCAGCGCGGCGATGGCGGCCTGCGCCCCGGCGCGGTCGCCTTCGGCCGCCGCCGCCTTGCCGCGCTTGACCATCTCCTCGGCTTCGATCGCCGCCTGCTGCACCTTGGTCTCGGTGAAGATCGACTGGTAGAGCGCGTCCATCTGCGCCGGCAGCTTCTCGCTGAGCTCGATGCGTGCCGCTTCCGCCTGGCTGGCCTGGTACGGCTTGTAGGCCAGGAAATAGCCGCCCAGCCCGATGACCAGCATCAGCGCGACGGCGAAGGCGGCCGGCCCCCACTTGCGCCGGCCCACGTACAGCCGCGCGAGGCTGGTCCGGAAGCTGGGCGGCGGCGGGGTGTAGACGAAGCGGCTCTGCGCCAGCGCGGCGACGCCCTCCTTGAGGATGGCGTCGCTGACCTCGATGCCCTGTTCGGAATAGATCTGGCGCAACTTGGCGATGAGCTGCGTCTCGCGCGCCTCGCCCGACAGTTCGCGCTCGACCAGGTCCTCGCGGTGGCGCAGCGTGTCGACCACGTCCATCGCCAGCATGACGTCGTCGAGGGGCGGTTTCTCGGCCGCTTGGGTGCTCATCGTCGCACGGTCGTCCGCATCAACGGTGCCGCCCACCTGTCCCCTCAGCCCTTGCCGGTTTCGAGCAGCAGGGCGTTGCCGTCGGCAGCCAGTTGCGCCAGCCGGCGCTTGCCGTCCTCGACCGCGTCCCGGATCTCGGCCGAATTCTTCGTCGCCTGGTCGCGCATCTCGTTGATGATGGTGCGCGACTTTTCCTGGAAGCTGACGACGCTGTCGACCAGCTTCTTGACGGCGTCGGCCCGGATGGTCGGGCCGTAGCCGGCCCTGACGGCAGCCTCCCCGACCTGGTCGCCGATCTCGCCCAGCGTTTCGAGGCTCTTCGACATGCCCTCCTTCATGGCGTTCAGCGTCTCGGTGGATTCGTGCAGGCCGAACAGCCCGGTGAACGAGGCCGACAGGGCGGTGAACACGGTCTCGTTGGTGGAGAAGAACGAGATCGCCTGCTGGTACACTCGCTCCTTGGCGTTGGTCGTCTGCATCAGCCGCGCCATCACCACTTCCGAGGTGGAATAGGAGATGGTCAGGTTGTCGCTGAGGTCCTTGGTGATCTGGTAGCGGCGCTCCTCGTTCTGCAGGTCGCGCAGCCGCTCGTCGCGCGTCATTTCGAGCCGCGCGCGGTCGGCTGGGGTGCCCTCCTTGAAGGCGGCGACGGCGTCGCTCGCCGACTTGAGGTCGGCCTTGCGCTTGTCGAGGATCTTTTCGGCCTCGTGCAGCAGTTCGAGCGCCATCACCTCGGCCTGCTTCAGGGCGCCGCGGAAATCGCGATACGCCTCGAGGATGGTGTGCTCGCGCTCGACCTGGTTCTTGGTTTCCCTGGACACCTCGAGATAGGTGTCGCGGATCTTGTCGAAGCGGCTGGCGATGTCGCCGCGGCTGATCTTCATCCACACGTTGGAGGCGCGCTCGAGCATGTCGAGGCGGCCGTCGTCGAGCTGGTCGACCATGCCCTTGGCGTCGTCGCGGATGGAATTGAAGGCGTTGGTGATCTGCTCGTAGCGCTCGCCCACCGTCATCGCCGCCACCTGGCTGCGCACCACCTCGTTGAAGGCGCTGGCCTGGGTCAGGGTGCGGCCGATGAGGATGACCTTGGTCTCGTCGAGATGGGTGATCTCGGCCAGCAGCCCGGTGATCGGCTGTTCGCCCTGCTGCTCGGGCCAGATGCCGAGATCGCGGATCGCGGTCATCGCCCGGTCGAGATACTGCAGCGGCTTGTCCATGACTTCGGTTGCCATCGTTCGCTTCCCTGGGTGCGTTGCGCGCCACTATGTGGTGCCATGATTCCGCGCCGCCGGAGCAGTGACAATTCCTCGCCGGCGGGCGCGGCACTATTTTGCCGATATGGTGCGAAAAAGACGCACGAATTGAGGCGGAACAAGCGCTTGCGCCGGCCGGCTTCGCCGGGCAGGCTGCACCGGCGACCAGCACGGGGCGGCACGATGCAATTTGGCGGACGATACCTGTTTCACGCGCCGCGCGGTGCCGTGTGGGCGGCCCTCAACGATACCGGGGTGCTGAAGGCGGCGATCCCGGGCTGCAAGCGCATCGACTGGGCCGGCGACAACGCCCTCGAGCTCGAGATCAAGGTCAATCTGGGGCTCGTGCAGCCGGTGTTCAGCGGCGACCTGACGCTGTCCAACGTCATCCCGGCGCACCGCTACACGCTGTCCGGCCGCGGCCGCGGCGGCGTGCTCGGCAAGGCCGAGGGCGCCGCCCACGTCGTCATCGAGGACGCGGGCGCCGACACGGTACTGCACTTCACCGCAGTCGGCGGCGCCGACGGCAGCATCATGAAGCTGGGCCAGGCGCTGCTCGGCAATTCCGCCCAGAAAGTCATCGACGGCTTCTTCCGCCGCTTCGGGGAGGCGATGGGCGTCGCCGTCGACCCGATGGCGCCTTCTGGCTGAGGCTGTTGATAGCGCCCCCGATTTTTGACCAAACGTTCAAACAACCCTCCTTTGCCTCTTGCCGAGCGGCGGTTTGCACGATTTTATTCCGGGCAACGCGCGGGGATTGGAAGGGCGGCAGATAGTGCCGTCGCCACGCGCGCACCAGGGAGACGATCCAATGACGAAATTTTCGAGGCATCTTGGTGCCCTTGCCGCCGGCATCGCCGTGAGCGCCCTGCTGGCAGGCGCCGCCTTGGCCGATCCCGCCGTGATCTACGACCTCGGCGGCAAGTTCGACAAATCCTTCAACGAGGCGGCCTATAACGGCGCCGAGCGCTGGAAGGCCGAGACCGGCGGCACCTATGTCGATGTCGAGCTGCAGAACGACGCCCAGCGCGAGCAGGCGCTGCGCCGCTTCGCCTCCCAGGGCGCCAACCCGATCGTCATGGCCGGCTTCATGTGGCAGGCGACGCTCGAAAAGCTCGCCCCCGAGTTCCCGGACACCAACTTCGTCGTCATCGACACCGTCGTCGACGCCCCCAACGTGCAGTCGCTGATGTTCGACGAGCATACCGGTTCGTTCCTCGTCGGCGCGCTGGCGGCCATGAAGTCCGAGACCGGCACTGTCGGCTTCGTCGGCGGCATGGACGTGCCGCTGATCCACCGCTTCTATTGCGGCTACGCCTACGGTGCGCGTGCCGTGAACCCCGAGATCAAGCTCATCGAGAACTATACCGGCACCACCCCGGCCGCCTGGAATGACCCGGTCACCGCGGGCGAACTGGCCAAGGCGCAGATGGATGCCGGCGCCGACGTCGTCTACGCCGCCGCCGGCGGCTCGGGCCTCGGCGTGCTGCAGGCCATGGCCGATGCCGGCAAGTACTCGATCGGCGTCGACTCCAACCAGAACTACCTGCACCCCGGCTCGGTGCTGACCTCGATGCTGAAGCGCGTCGACAACGCCGTCTACAATTCGTTCCAGAGCGCCGGCGACGACGCCACCTTCCAGCCGGGCCGCAAGGACCTCGGCCTCGCCGACGACGGCGTCGGCTATGCCCTGGACGAGTACAACCAGGCCCTGATCACCGACGAGATGAAGGCCAAGGTGGAGGAACTCAAGGCCGAGGTCATCGCCGGCAAGATCGAGGTTCACGACTACTACACCGACAACGCCTGCCCGCTCTGAGCGGCATGACCGACATCGGCGCCACGAGCCTGCAGCGGCCCTCCGGGGCCGCTGCTCCCGCTGCCGCGTCGCAGTGGGCGATCGAGCTCGAGAAAATCAACAAGAGCTTCGGGCCGGTGCACGCCAACCGCGACATCGACCTCAGGGTCAAGCGCGGCACCATCCACGGCATCGTCGGCGAGAACGGCGCCGGCAAGTCGACGCTGATGTCGATCCTTTACGGCTTCTACACCGCCGACAGCGGCACCATCCGCGTCAACGGCACCGTCCAGCACATCGCCGACAGCCGCCACGCCCTGGCGCTCGGCATCGGCATGGTGCACCAGCACTTCATGCTGGTCGACAATTTCACCGTGCTCGAGAACGTCGTGCTCGGCGCCGAGGGCGGCGCGCTGCTCGGTCGCAATGTCGAACGCGCCCGCCAGGAACTGGTGCGCCTGTCCACCGACTACCGGCTCGACGTCGACCCCGACGCCACCATCGAGGATGTCTCGGTCGGCCAGCAGCAGCGCGTCGAGATCCTCAAGGCCCTGTATCGCGGCGCCGACGTCCTCATCCTCGACGAGCCCACCGGGGTGCTTACCCCGGCCGAGGCCGACGACCTGTTCCGCGTCCTGCGCGTGCTGCGCGAGCAGGGCAAGACCATCATCCTCATCACCCACAAGCTGCGCGAGATCATGGCCATCACCGACTACGTCTCGGTGATGCGCCAGGGCGCCATGGTCGAGACGCTGGCGACCAGCCAGACCAGCCCCGAACAGCTGGCCGAACTGATGGTCGGCCGGCGCGTGCTGCTCAGGGTCGAAAAGGGCCCCGCCTCGCCGCGGCAGCCGCTGCTCGAGGTCGCCGGCCTCGAAGTCAAGGACGATCTGGGCGTGCTGCGCGTCAAGGGCGTGAGCTTTGCCGTGCGCGGCGGCGAGATCGTCGGCATCGCCGGGGTCGCCGGCAACGGCCAGACCGAGCTGCTCGAGGCGGTGAGCGGCATGCGCGTGCCCACCGCCGGCACGGTCAGCATCAAGGGCGAGAAGCTGCCGCTGCGCGGCGACGCCGGCGCCCGGCTGGCCCGGCTCGCCAATATCGGCCACATCCCCGAGGACCGCCAGCGCATGGGGCTGGTGACCGCGTTCGAGGCCTGGGAGAATGCCATCCTCGGCTACGAGACCGAGGCGCAATACGGCAAGGGCTGGCTGCTCGACATCGCCGCTGCCCGCCGCGAGGCGGTCGAGCAGATCGAGAAATACGACATCCGCCCGCCCAACCCGCGGCTGAAGACGGCGAATTTCTCCGGCGGCAACCAGCAGAAGATCATCATCGCGCGCGAGATGGAGCACGATCCCGACGTGCTCATCGTCGGCCAGCCGACCCGCGGCGTCGACATCGGCGCCATCGAGTTCATCCACAACCAGATCATCAAGATGCGCGACGCCGGCAAGGCCATCCTCCTCGTCTCGGTCGAACTCGACGAGATCCGCTCGCTCTCCGACCGCATCCTCGTCATGTTCGACGGGCGCATCGTCGGCGAGGCCGACCCGGCGACGGCGACCGAGGGCGAACTCGGCCTGCTGATGGCCGGCGTCGTCGGGGAGGCGGCACGATGAGTACGCTGCGGCCGCTGCCGCGCTGGGCCGACGTGGCCCTGCTGCCGCTGCTCAACCTGGTGCTGGCCTTCGCCGTTTCCGGCCTCGTCGTGCTCATGATCGGGCAGGACCCGCTGGCCGCCATCTGGGCCATCGTCACCGGCTCGTTCGGCTCCGGCTACAACCTGGGCTACACCCTCTATTACAGCACCAATTTCGTCTTTACCGGCCTCGCCGTGGCGGTCGCCGCCCATGCCGGCCTGTTCAACATCGGCGGCAATGGCCAGGCCTATGTCGCCGGCATCGGCGCCGCCGGCGTGGCGCTGGCGCTCGACCAGACGCACTGGCTGCTGGTCGCGCCGCTGGCCATCGTCGCCGCCGCCGCCTGCGGCGGCCTGTGGGGGTTCATTCCCGGCTGGCTGCAGGCCAAGCGCGGCAGCCACGTCGTCATCACCACCATCATGTTCAACTTCATCGCCTCGGCGCTGATGGTGTACATGCTCAACCGCGTGTTCAAGCCGCCCCACATCATGGGGCCGGAATCGCGCATCATCGCGCCGGGCGGGCGCATCCCCAAGCTCGGCGACTTCCTGCCCTTCTTCGCCAACACGCCGGTCAACCTGACCATCGTCCTGGCCCTGGTGCTGCTGGTGGGCTGCTATCTGCTCATCTTCCACACCCGCTTCGGCTTCGCCATGCGCACGCTCGGCTTCAGCCCGACGGCGTCGCGCTATGCCGGCATGTCCAACTCGCGCATCATCATGATCGTGATGACCATCTCGGGGGCGCTCGCCGCCATGCTGGCGGTCAACGAGGTGCTGGGCGTGCAGACGCGCCTGTCGCTCGATTTCGTCGCCGACGCGGGCTTCGTGGGCATCGCCGTCGCCCTGATGGGCCGCAACCACCCGATCGGGGTCGGGCTCGCGGCGCTGCTGTTCGGCGCGCTCTACCAGGGCGGCAACGAACTGCAATACGTCGTCCCCGGCCTCACGCGCGAACTGGTCGTCGTCATCCAGGCGCTCGTCATCCTGTTCACCGGCGCCATGGAAGGGCTGCTGCGCCCGCCGCTGCAGCGCGTCTTGATGCTGCTGCCCGAGCGCCGGCCGCCGCAAGCGGTTGCCGCCGGTCCGCTGCAGGGCGAGGGCTGAGCCATGGAACTGGGCGAAATCCTGTCGCTGCTCGATGCCACCGTCCGCCTCTCGGCGCCGCTGCTGCTCGCCTGCCTCGCCGGCCTCTATTCCGAGCGTTCGGGGGTCTTCGACATCGGCCTCGAGGGCAAGATGCTGGCGGCCGCCTTCGCCGCCGCCGCCGCCGCCGCCGTCACCGGCTCGATGTGGCTGGGGCTGGCCGCCGGCCTTGCCATCTCCATCCTGACGGCGCTGCTGCAGGGGGCGGCGGCCATCACCCTGCGCGGCAACCAGCTCATCGCTGGCGTCGCCATCAACATGCTCGCGGCGGGCATGACCACCTTCCTCGGCCAGCAGTGGTTCCGCCAGGGCGGCCGCACTCCCGCCCTTGGCGCCGGCGAGCGCTTCGAGGCGGTGACCTTGCCCTTCGCCCACGAACTCGGCGGCATCCCCGTCATCGGCCCCATCTACCAGGAGCTCATCTCCGGCCACTATCTGCTCGTCTACATCGCCTTCCTTGCCGTGCCGGTCACCGCCTTCGTGCTCTACCGCACCCGCTTCGGGCTGCGCCTGCGGGCGGTCGGCGAGAACCCCAAGGCCGTCGACACCGCCGGCATCTCGGTGGCGCGGCTGCGCTATTCGGCGGTGCTGATCACCGGCCTGCTGTGCGGCTTCGCCGGCGCCTACCTGTCCATCGCGCAGGGCTCGGGCTTCGGCAACAACATGACCGCCGGGCGCGGCTTCATCGCGCTCGCGGCGCTGATCTTCGCCAAATGGCGCCCGGTGCCGGCGATGTTCACCTGCCTGCTCTTCGGCTTCCTCGACGCGCTGCAGATCCGCCTGCAGGGGCGCGAGCTGCCGGTCATCGGCGAGGTGCCGGTGCAGCTCATCCAGGCGCTGCCCTATATCCTCACCGTGGTGCTGCTCGCCGGCTTCATCGGCAAGGCGGTGGGGCCCAAGGCGGGCGGCATCCCCTACGTCAAGGAGCGCTGATGCTGGCCATCGACACGCAGCTGTTCGCGGCGGCCGAGGCGGTGCGGGCCCGCGCCTACGCCCCGTACTCCGGCTTCCCCGTCGGGGCCGCGATCCTCGCCGACGACGGCCGCATCTATGCCGGCTGCAATGTCGAGAACGCCGCCTATCCGCAGGGCAACTGCGCCGAGGCCGCCGCCATCGCCGCCATGATCGCGGGGGGCGGGCGGCGCATCCAGCGCATCTACGTCACCGGCCCCGGGCGGGCGCCGGTCACGCCCTGCGGCGGCTGCCGCCAGCGCATCCGCGAATTCGCCGAACCGGACGTCGCCATCGTCTCGCACGGGGTCGAGGGCACGCCGCTGGTGTCGACGCTGGCCGAGTTGCTGCCGCATTCCTTCGGCCCCGGGC
>NZ_DASWVV010000221.1:0-6808 GCF_036406155.1 Devosia sp.
CGGCCGGCCGGGCCGTAGCGGCCCCGCGTCCCGGCGCCGCGGCAAGCGGGGGTTGCGGCAGCGCGCGCCAGGGCCGAAAAGGGGACGTCGCCCGCCCGCAACGGAGTTCGCCGATGTTCAAGTCGGTCCTTGACGAGAACAAGCCCTTCATCCCGCTCAACATCGCCGTGCTGGTCGTCTCCGACACGCGCACGCTGGAGACCGACAAGGGCGGCAAGCTGCTCAAATCACTGATCGAAGCGGACGGGCATCGCTGCGCCGAGCGCGCGCTGGTGCGCGACGACGTCGCCGCCATCCGTGCGAAAGTGACGGGCTGGGTGAACGACCCGGCCGTCGACGCCGTCATCACCACCGGAGGCACCGGCTTCACCGGCCGCGATCTGACGCCGGAGGCGCTGGAGCCGCTGTTCGACAAGCGCATGGACGGCTTTTCCGTGCTGTTCCACCTGTACTCGGCCAATACCGTGGGCACGTCCTCGCTACAGTCGCGCGCAACCGCCGGGCTGATCGGCACCACTTTCGTGTTCGTGCTGCCGGGCTCGAGCGGGGGCTGCCGCGACGCCTGGGAGGGGATCCTGCGGGCGCAGTTCGACAACCGCCACAAGCCGTGCAACTTCATCGAGCTGATGCCGCGGCTGGCGGAGAAGTAGGCCGCGTCAGGCCGCGCGGGGCGTGATCGCCCGGAGTTCCGGCTCGATGGTGCGGCGCCGCTCCATGAGGTCGTAATCGGTCTGCAGCCCGAGGAAGAAGCCTTCGGAAACGCCGAAATAGCGCGCCAGACGCAGGTCCGTGTCGGCGGTGACCTGGCGCTTGCCGAGGACGATCTCGTTGATCCGCCGGGGCGGCACGTTGATGGCGCGAGCCAGCGCGTTCTGGCTGATGCCCATCGGCCTCAGGAATTCCTCGAGCAGGATCGCCCCGGGCCCGGGATTGGGAAGGCGATCCGCCTCAGTGATAGTCGACGATCTCGACATCGCTCGCTCCGTGTCCTTGCCAGCGGAAGCAAATCCGCCACTGTTCATTGATCCGAATGCTGTGCTGCCCCGCGCGGTTGCCATGCAGCACCTCCAGCCGGTTGCCCGGCGGCACCCTGAGGTCCCCGAGCGTTCGCGACTGATTGAGGAGGCGCAGTTTGCGCAGGGCAACGGCCTGAATATCGGACGGCAGCCGCCGGCTGGACAGGCCGCCCCAGATCTTCTCCGTCTCCCCATCGGCAAAGCTGAGGATCATGCTTCCCTATAACGCATAACGTTATACGTCTCAACGTTGGACCAGCCGGTGTGGCCGCCCGCGAAGCCTCGGGCAACTATGTTCTTGTTCTGTTCTAGTTTTGGTGCCATTGTTAACCAGTCGTTACCGCGGCGGCGATTCGTCCGCAGCGAGCGGAGAGAGCAATGGCGCTGCACATCACCCCGTCGTTCGAAGCGCTCGAGAAGCTGGCGCTGACGCGCGACGCCGACCTGGTCAGGCGCCGGCTGCTCGACCCGCGGCTCAATCGCGGGCGGGGCGCACAGAGCAACGTCAGCGGGCGTTTCGAGCGGGAGACGCGCGAGGCCGTCGACGACGGCTGGGAGCAGCCGGAGTCCGAACTCGAGCCGCTGAAGCCGTTCGAGACGGTGGAGCATATCGAGCGGGCGCGCTCGATCATCACCCGCAACGACAGCCCCGATATCGGCTTCGACCGTTCGATCAATGCCTATCGCGGCTGCGAGCACGGCTGCGCCTATTGCTTCGCCCGCCCGACCCACGCCTATCTCGGCCACTCGGCCGGGATCGATTTCGAACGCGACATTTATGTGAAGGTGAACGCGGCCGAGCTGCTGCGGCGCGAGCTGGCCGACAGGCGCTACCGGCCCAGGCCGCTCGCCATGGGGACCAATACCGACCCCTACCAGCCGGCCGAGCGCAAGCACCGGCTGACCCGGCAAATCCTCGAAGTGCTGCTGGAGACGCGCCATCCGGTGACCATCACCACCAAGTCGGCGCTGGTGGTGCGCGACCTCGACCTGCTGCAGCCGCTGGCCGAGCTGGGGCTGGTGCGGGTGGGGCTGTCGATCACCAGCATGGACCGCAAGCTCAGCCGCCGGCTGGAGCCGCGCGCCGCGGCGCCCGAAAAGCGGCTCGAAGCGCTGCGCCTGCTGTCGGAAGCGGGCGTGCCGACGACGGTGATGGTGGCCCCGGTGATTCCGGCGCTCAACGACATGGAACTCGAACGCATCATCGACGCGGCGGCGGCGCAGGGCGCGAGGCAGGCCCACATGATCCTGCTCAGGCTGCCCGGCGAGGTGCGCGACATCTTCCGCGAATGGCTGCTGCGCTATTATCCCGACCGCGTGCGGCACGTCATGGGGCTGGTGCGCGACGCGCGCGGCGGCAAGGATTACGACGCGAGCTGGGGCAAGCGCATGACCGGCGAAGGCCCCTATGCCGTGCTGCTGCAGCAGCGGCTGGAAAAGGCGCGCGAGCGCTACGGGCTGACCGGCAGCCTGCCGGCGCTCAGGACCGACCTGTTCGCGCCGCCGCGGGCGGAGGATAGGCAGCTGAGCCTGTTCTGAGGGTGTTGCAGGCGCCGCCTCGTGCTGCAGGCGCAGGCGACGGCCGGAGCGCGAGGGGAATCCGCACCCCCTTCCACGGCGCATCATCCCTCGGGTGAAGCCCGAGGACCAGGCGGGCGGTTGCCCCCGTCACCTGGCGTCAAGTCTGGGTCCTCGCGACAAGCGCGAGGATGACGTCCGTGGGTGAGGGACGCCCACAGGATACAATTTCTTCCGGGAGAGCCGCCTTCTTCTGGGAAAACCGCCCACAGCGCGGGAAGCAGCCCAACGCCCTTGCCAAGGCCGCGGCGATCCGCATGCTCAGCGCATGGGCGCCGAATCGCCGATTGCCGAACTGCCGGGGGGACCCGACTTGGCGCTGGAGCGCCGCGCGATGCGGCGGGGCGGGCTGAAGCTCGTCGCCGGCGTCGACGAGGCGGGGCGCGGGCCGCTGGCCGGGCCGGTGGTGGTGGCGGCGGTGATCCTCAACCCGCGCCGGGTGCCGGCCGGGCTCGACGATTCCAAGAAGCTCACGGCCGATGCCCGCGAGGCGTTGCACGACAGGCTGATGGCCACGGCCACCGTCTCCATCGCAGTGGCGCCGCCCATGGTGATCGCGCGGCTCAACATCCTGCAGGCGACGCTGTGGGCGATGCGGCAGGCGGTGCTCGGCCTGACGCTGCTGCCCGAGCACGTGCTGGTCGACGGCAATATCGTGCCCAAGGGCCTGCCCTGCGGCGGCGAGGCGGTGATCGGCGGCGACGGACTGAGCGCCTCGATCGCGGCGGCCTCCGTCATCGCCAAGGTGACGCGCGACCGCATGTGCGCGGTCATGCATTGCGACGAGCCGGCCTTCGGCTTTGCCGGACACAAGGGCTATTCGACACCGGAACACCTGGCGGCCCTGTCGGCGTACGGCCCGGGCCGCCACCACCGTATGGACTTCGCGCCATGCGCCGAGGCGGCGCGGCTGCGGCAGGCGGCTGCCGCCGTGCCGGCGGCCCCGGCATTCGCCCTGCCCGGCTGAAGCGCAACGAATCCGGGCAACGCGCGTTCTGACTGCGGATTCCAGCAGCAGAGTGCACCCAAGTGGTCGTCCAGCGCGAAGCCGAGCTCCCGCCGCGCGAGCCCTCGTCGCCCATCGCCGTCACCGGCTTCATCCTCGTAGCCATCGCCGCGCTCTATCTGGGCCAGGGCATCTTCGTGCCGCTGGTGCTGGCGATCCTCGTCGCGTTCGCCCTCGCCCCGGTGGTGAACGGGCTGCGCCGGATCGGCGTGCCGCACATGGCGGCGACCATCGTCACCGTCACCCTTACCGCCGGCATGCTGCTGCTCATCTCGTACCTCGTGGTCTCGCAGCTGATGAAGCTCGCCGCCGACCTGCCGCAGTACCAGCTGACCATCGCGCAGAAGGTGCGGGCCCTGCAGGAGACGGCCGAGGGCGGCGGCACCCTCGACCGGCTGGCCGGCATGATCGAGCGGCTGGGCCAGCAGGTGTCGCCCAAGGTGCCCGAGGGCGAGACGGAACCCATCCCCGTCACCATCGCCAACGTGCCGCCCTCGCCGCTGGCCGGGCTGCAGCAGCTGTTCGGGGCGTTCCTGGGGCCGCTGGCGACCGCCGCGATCGTGGCCATCTTCGTGGTCTTCCTGCTGCTCGAGCGGCAGGACCTCGGCGACCGCTTCCTCAAGCTGGTGAGCCGGGGCGACCTCCGGACCACGACCAAGGTGGTGGGCGAGTCGGCAGCGCGGGTGAGCCGCTACCTGCTGGTGCAGTTCGTGGTCAACGCCGTGTACGGCGTGCTGTTCGGCATCGGGCTGACGCTGATCGGCGTGCCCAACGCCATCTTGTGGGGCTTCTTTGCCGCCTTCCTGCGCTACATCCCGTTCGTGGGGACGCTGCTCGCCGTCGCCTTTCCGGCGGTGGTCGCCTTCGCGGTCGACCCCGGCTGGTGGATGCTGGCCAGCGTGCTGGCGTTGTATTTCGGCATGGAGCTGGTCACCACCAACGCCATCGAGCCCCGGCTCTACGGCTCCAGCACGGGGCTATCGGCGCTGGCCGTGCTCGTCGCCGCCATCTTCTGGGCAACGCTGTGGGGCCCGATCGGGCTCATCCTGGCGACGCCGCTGACGGTGTGTCTCGTGGTACTCGGCCGCTACGTGCCGCAACTCAGGTTCCTCGAGGTGGTGCTGGGGAGCGAGCCGGTGCTGGCCGCCGACGAGAAGCTCTACCAGCGGCTGCTCGCCGGCAAGGTCGAGGAAGCCGTCGAGATGGCGGAAGGCGCCATCAAGGACCAGGGCGTCACCGCCTATTACGACGCCGTGGTGCTGCCTGCCCTGCGCCGCGCCGAGGCGGACCTGAGGAACGATGCGTCCGATTTGGGGCCGCGCCGGACGGTGGCGCAGTCGGTCTCGGCGCTGATCGAGGAACTGGCCGAGGAACCGGGCGAGGAACCACCCGAGGCCGCGGCGGCGCCTCTCGTGCTGTCGATCGGCGGCAAGACCGAGCTCGACGGCGCCGCCGCCGAGATGGTGGCGCAGATCGCCGCCCGGGCCGGATTGCGCACCACCACGCTCGCCCCGATGGCGGTGCGGCCCGAGAGCCTGGGCCAGCTCGACCTGACCGGGGTGGACCTCGTCTGCCTCTGCTATGTCGGCCCCGACCCGCGCAGCTACGTGCGCTATGTCGCCGCCCGCCTCAAGCGCAAGGACCCGCAGGTCCGCACCCTGGCCTGCCTGCTCGGCGATGCGGCGGAATGGGCCGATGCCGAGCCGGCCACGCTCAAGGCCGACGGCATCGCCACCGATCTCGCCGGGATCGAGCGGGCGCTGCACGACCTGCTCGGGTCGGCCGTTCCCGCCTCCGGCGCGCCGGAGGCGGAGGCAGCCGGTGCCGAGGCGGTCAGTGCGCTCAAGGAAGCGGCGCACCGCGATGGCTGGCTGCAGCAGCGCTGCGCCGCCATTGCCAAGGAGTTCGACGTGACGCTGGCGCTGGCCACGCTGGCGGCACCGGGGGAGGACGCGGGGCGCGGGGCGACCGGCGCCGCGGAGCGCTTCGCGCGCGAAGCCATTGCCGAGGGCGAGACGCTCGTCATCGAGGACGTCTCCGCCGACAAGGCCTATGCCGAGGATCCCTATCTGCTCGAGAACGGCATCCTGTTCTGCGCCGTGGTGCCGCTCGCGCTGGCAGGGAACGGCGTGATCGGCGCGCTCAGCATCTTCGACGATACGCCGCGCGACTTCGGACCGGACGAGCGCGAGCGCCTCGCAGCGGCCGGCCGGCAACTGGTCGCCGACCTCGCAAGCCGGCGCGCGGCCGCGGCGGCGGCGAGCGCGGCTTAACCTCTCGCTAACCTCGCCGCTTAGAACCCCTTTAACCCTAACGCCTTACAACGCAATTCGTCAGTATTGCGTAGGGTTTGAGCATGTTGCGTACCGCGCGTCGGGCGGCCGAGACGGCCGTCGCGGACCTCCCGATCGACACCATTCTCGTGGGCGATTGCATCAGCCACATGAATGCGCTGCCGGCTGGCTCGGTCGACCTCGTCTTCGCCGACCCGCCCTACAATTTGCAGCTCGAGCAGGGGCTGACGCGCCCCGACCAGTCGCGCGTCGACGCCGTCGACGACGACTGGGACAAGTTCGAGAGCTTCGCCCATTACGACGTGTTCACGCGCGCCTGGCTCAAGGCGGCACGGCGCGTGCTCAAGCCCGACGGGGCGCTGTGGGTGATCGGCTCGTACCACAACATCTTCCGCGTCGGCGCGGCGCTGCAGGACCTCGACTACTGGATCCTCAACGACGTGATCTGGCGCAAGGCCAACCCGATGCCGAATTTCCGCGGCACGCGCTTCACCAATGCGCACGAGACGCTGATCTGGGCGGCGCGCAGCCAGAAGAGCCGGGTGACCTTCAACTACGAGGCGCTGAAGCAGGCCAATGACGACACGCAGATGCGCAGCGACTGGCTGTTCCCGCTTTGCACCGGGGCCGAGCGGCTCAAGGACGAGAACGACGGCAAGGTGCATCCGACGCAGAAGCCGGAGGCGCTGCTGCATCGCGTGCTGAACGCGACGACGAAGCCCGGCGACATCGTGCTCGACCCGTTCTTCGGCACCGGCACCACCGGGGCGGTGGCGCGCAAGCTCGGCCGCCGCTTCATCGGCATCGAGCGCGAGGACACCTACGTGGCGGCGGCGCTCAAGCGCATTGCCGCCACCCGGAAGCTGAGCGCGGCGGCGCTCGAGACGGCGATACCGAAGCGCGCGGCGCCGCGC
>NZ_DASWVV010000222.1:0-8127 GCF_036406155.1 Devosia sp.
CCTCATGCTGGGAACCTCGACGAAACTTCAGTCGTCCCAAGCCTTCAAGTGACTGAGTTCGCCAGCTTGCATGCACAATGATGGTCATCGGCATCGCGGATTCGCGCTGCCGGGACAGGATGCAATCACGTAGGCGGAGCAGACGCCGTCGCGCATGGCGTGCGTGCAAGCGGCCTCCACGGCAGGCAGGCCCTCGCTCAGCTCACCGCGAGGATCGACACCATCTGGCGGTCGCCGTCCTCGAGTACCCGGCTCGCGCGCCAGCGCGGGGGTGGCGAATGAGCGCCAAGGTTTCGGAAGGGTGGTCAGATCCTCTAAGCAGAAAAATTGCAGGACTTGTCTGGCTAAGGCCGCTCTTGCGCCAGCGCGCGCTCGGCCTCCGAGCAGAACCATCGTTCGCCGTACTCCGGCCGGATGGTGGTATCGGCGTAATACCGCTGGCCGGGCACGTGGTAGATGCGCTCGCCGGAGTCAATCGAAACGTTGGCTTTGATGCGGCAATCCGTGCTGCGCACCAGCGAAACTACTTGCCGCCCACTTCCTCGGCAGCGCCCAGCGATCATGCTGCCCCCTTCGGGGGAGGCGAACGCATAGACGCCGCCGACGCCGAGGCCAGCGGCGAGGACCATTTTTACGATGGTACGAGGGAAGCGCTCCATCCTGCCATTGGAGTCGACTTCCCGCGACGATCAACGGGAACCTGCGACGGGGTGAACGCGGGGTTCACGCTCCGCGTGGCGATTGAGCAGTTCCAACCAGTGGGATATCGCCTTCGCGATCACGCTACTGCCGTCACGACACTTGGCAGGGAGGCGTGAGGTGGCTTTCGTGGCCCTCAGCGAGAGCTTGGATAGGCAAAGCGGCCGCCCTGGCTGACGTCGTCGTTGTTGTCGGCCGCCGGCAGCCCGACGAAGCTGGGCGGGATCTCGCGCGCCCCAGCGCTGCGGTTGTCGTTGGTGAGCGCCGCCGCCCGACCAAAAAACTTGCTGATAGTGGCGTGGGCGAGATCGATCAGTTTCGGATCGAGGCTGTTCCGACCCGCGCGACCCGCTTCCACCTGCGTGCTCTCGAGTGACCCGATCTGGGTGAGGCCGCTGATGGTGGCGCTCAGCGTCGACCACTCACCGAATGCGGGGATGCTCGACTGATGATCCGCCGCGCGCTCCTCGTGGCCCTCTGGGCCAGCATCACCACCGCGATCTACTGCCTCGTCGCCGGCGAGCTCGGGCTGCCCGTGTGGCTGGCCGGCCTGCTGTGCGCCGCCTTCCTGGTCCCGTCCGTCCTGATCGACTGGAAATCCCCAACCCCGACGCGCCGGCCCACCGCGCGGGGGCAACGCAACCTGGGCATCAGAGGATGACTATGACCAACGTCACCGCCGAGACCGCCGATGGCCACCCGCAAGCGGTCGAGCACACCACCGCGATCGTCGCGGCCTATGTCAGCAAGAACCCCGTCGCCGCGGATCACCTGCCCCGTCTTATCGGCGAGGTTCATTCGGCGATCCGGGCCCTTCACACGCCGCAAGCAATGACGGCCGCCCCACCCGCCGAGGAGCGCACCCCAGCCGTCCCGATCAGGAAGTCGGTCACTCCCGAGGCCATTATCTGCCTCGAGGACGGCAAGCGCTTCGCCTCGCTGAAGCGCCACCTGCGCACCCGCTACAAGCTC
This sequence comes from Devosia sp., assembly GCF_036406155.1. GTDB lineage: Bacteria > Pseudomonadota > Alphaproteobacteria > Rhizobiales > Devosiaceae > Devosia_A. The sequence continues at coordinate 1,672 of NZ_DASWVV010000222.1, forward strand.
ACGCCCGAGCAGTACCGCGAGAAGTGGGGGCTGCCGGCCGAGTATCCGATGGTCGCCCCGAACTACTCGGCCAGGCGCTCGCAGCTGGCCAAAGCGAGCGGCCTTGGCCGCCGCGGCGCGTTCGCCAACTGACACCGGGGCGCCGTGCGTCGGCGCGGCGTCCAACATGCAAGGACGAAACATGACGGACCTGCGACCAATCCAGCCACTGCCGATCGCCGATCTCACCCCGCAACCTGCGGAGGCGATGGGGGCGCGGCCCGTCATCGAGTGGGTGCGCCCCGAGGAGCTCTACGTCGAGGCGAAGTACCAGCGCGAGATCGGCGCACGGTCGATGCGGCTGATCCGCAGCATGGTCGAAGGCTGGAGCTGGTCGAAGTTCAAGTTGCCGGCGTGTTCGTTGCTCGAGGATGGGCGGCGCGTCGTCATCGACGGCCAGCACACCGCAATCGGGGCCGCCTGCCATCCGCTGATCGACCAGATCCCGGTGCTGGTCACCCGCACCGGCAGCATCGGCGAGCGGGCCGAGGCGTTCGTCGGCCACAACCGCAACCGGATCGCCATCACCGCGCTGCAGATCCACCGCGCCGGCGTCGCCGCCGGCGACGAGCTCGCCAACGCCGTTGAGGATGCCTGCCGCCTGGCAGGGGTCACCGTGCTGCAGGTCACGCGCCCGCGCGGCGAGTGGCGCCCTGGCGAAACCATCGCCATTCAGGCCATCACCAGCGCGGTCAGCCACAAGGGCCGCAGCGGCGGCGCCAGGATCCTCAAGATCCTTGTGCGGGCGCGCCAGATGCCGATCACCGCATTGCTGGTCAAGGCGACCTTTCAGATCCTGTATCAGCCCGAGTGGGCGTGGAAGGACGACAGCGCCCTCGCCGACATCATCGCCAGCAAGACCGCCGACCAGTGGGAGCAGCATGCCGCGGAGCGTCGCGCCGTCGGACAGCCAACCCAGCGCGCCCTCGCCGTCGAATGGTATCGCCTGCTGCAAGGGAGGCGGTGATGTCGGTCGAGGCTGCCCTGTTGGCCGAGAACCAGCAGCTGCGCGATCGCATCGACCACCTCGAAGCCATGCTGGGGATGACACCACCGCCACCGGTCTGGCTCGGCCTGACGCCGCAGGAGGGCCGCGTCCTGGGCCTGCTCGCCAAGCGTGAGCGGGCAAACCGCGACCAGATCTACGCCGCCCTCTACTCCACCCGCCCCGACGCCGACGGACCCGAAATGAAGATCGTCGACGTGTTCGTGTGCAAGTTGAGGAAGAAGCTCCGGGCTGCGGACATCGCCATCGATACGCTGTGGGGCGTCGGCTACGGGCTGCGCGACGAAAACCTCGCGAAGGCGCGCCGGATCCTCCAGGCCGTGGAAGAGGGCGAGGCGGCACCATGAGCGCCCCGTGGCTGCAACTCGATTTCATGATGGCAGCGGAGCCGGCGGAGGGCGCCTACCCCTCGCTGGACAGTAGCGGCGCGCCACCGCGCTTCCGCTTCGCCTTCTGGCGCAGCTGGGACAGCGAGGGGCCCGTGCTGGCGATCGTGGCGCTGCATCCCAGTGGCGATCCTTCCATCGACCACTACATCACCGCGCGCCTCACGCACTTCGCGCGCGCCGCCGGCTATGGCGGCTTCATCGTGGTGAACCTTTTCGCCTTCCGGGCGACCGACCCCTTCGACCTGCTCGATCACGGCTTTCGGGCGTCCGAGGGCCCGAACAACGACGACTGGATTCGCGCGGCCTGCACCGGCCGTGACGTCCTCGTGGCGTGGGGCATGGGCACCTATGGCGGCCGCGCCGCCCATGTCGCGGCCTTGCTCCAGCCCATCGCCTCGAGGCTCCTCTGCCTCGGCGTCAACCACGACGGAAGCCCCCGCCTTCCACCGCGTCCGCCACACCCGCTGCGCCCCGGCCCCGCCGTCGAGATGGTGCCGTGGCCACCAACACCCACAAAGCAGGAGAGCTAAGCCATGTCGGTACCGAGCCTGGAGTCCCTTATCAGTCAGGCGGTCGCAGCCCGGCTCGACACAGCCTTCATCGAGAAGGAAGTCGAGACCCGCGTCGCCAAGCTCGTGGTCGACGCGATCGAGGCCGCGTTGCATCGGTACAGCCCGACCAGCGAGCTCGTCGCCAAGGCGGTCGCAGACGCGCTGCGCGTGAACGCGCTCGACCTGCCGTCCTACAGCGCCACCGCGCTGACGAACATGCCCATCCTTGAAGCGGCAGGCGCCTGATGCTGGTTCTGCCCATCGCCCACATCGAGGCCATCGACCGGGCCGATCTCAACCGGTTGCTGGTGGCATGGGGCCACAGGATGGGCCCATACACCCGGCCCAGCTTCACGATCGAGGCGCATCATGCCTTGTTCGTGGAGGGCGAGCCCGTGGCCGTCGCCGCTGCAGGCGAAACGGTGCGCGAACGCGTTGGGCAGACCGACCTGGGGCGTACCGATGTTGTCGAGCTGGTGCGCCTCTGCGCCGCCCGCGAGCATCTTTGCCGGCCGATGCTGCGCCTTTGGCGCGAGATCGTGTTTCCGGCGCTCGCCACGGTGCACCAGCGCCCCATAGCCGTCTCCTACCAGGACGAGTGCCTCCACTCCGGCAACCTCTATCGCTTCGACGGCTGGATCGACCTGGGCAAAGGGGGGCGCGGCGGCGCCGATACCCGCACGGGACGCCCGGGGCGAAAACTCCGGATCTGGGGCTGGGCCGCGACGCCGGCCGAACGTGATGCGCTGCGGAAGAGGATGGCATGAAGCATTCGCGGTCCAGCGCAGAAGTGGAGATCCGCGACGCTGTCGTGGCGCGTCTTCGCGAGCTCCGGCCAGATGCGCGCATCGTGCACGAGCTCAATGTCGATGAGGGCATGAACCGGGTCGATGTCGCCGCGATCGGCCGGGACCGAATAGTCTTCGTGGAGATCAAGTCTGAGAGGGACAAGCCGCATCGGCTGGCCCGGCAGCTCCACGCCTTTGGGCCGTGCTGCCATGCGCTGATCCTGGCGGCTCACGAGAAGTGGTTTGCGAGTCCCGGGACAGAAAGAAAGGTGCGCCGAGTTCACAAGGTGCGCGTGCCCCAACAAGACCCGGATACGGGCATGATGACGCTCGTGCCTGGGACGATCGAGGATTGGTACAACGTCCATCTGCCCTCGCCCATGCAACTGCTCCTGGCGGAGTTCCCCCACTGGGGCATTGCCGAATGGCAATATCCCCCACCGGATGGCCACAGACGCTGGGAGCTCCAGCGCTACGACTGGCATCGGCCCTGGGCGGACAAGCTCTTGCACCTTCTCTGGCGCAACGAGCTCGTAGCGGTGTGCGACCGGCTGCGAGTGGCTTGCTCGCCGCGGGCTGCTCGATCCGACCTGATCGCCGCAATCGTCCAGGTCGCGCGCTGCCTGGAGATCGAGGCCGAAGTGTGCCACGCGCTGCGCGGCCGCGAGTTTGCCGAGGCCGACGCCCCGATCGTCGAAGGAGCTCGGGCATGACTACCTCCGATTTCGACGACGACACTCCCCTCACCCTCAAGGAGGCATGCGCTCTGTTCTTTCGCAACACGCTCAAGCCGGACACGTTGCGGGCCGAGCGCGGGCGGGGCAATCTCCAGATCATGCGGATCGGAAAGAGGGACTATGTGACGCCGGCCGCCATCAGGGGGATGATGAACAAGAAATGCCACAACGGAGAAAACCCGCCCGCCTCTACCTCCACCCCGCCGAGCGCGTCTGGCTCATCCGAGACGGAACGCACACGGAGCGCACAGGATGCAGCGAGGGTGAGCGCGGAGAAGCTGAAGAAGCTCTCAAAGAGTACATCGCGCGCAAATTCAAACCAGCCGTCCGCGAAAGTTCTCCCGCTCGGCTTACCGTCGCGGAGGTCCTGATGGCCTATGCGGAAGAATACGCTCCCACCACGGCGGACCCGGCTCGCATCGGGTACGCCTTGGTGCCGCTACTCGACTATTTCGAAGGAAAGACGCTGATGTACGTGCGCGGCGCGACCTGCCGCGGTTACGTCGAGTGGCGCACCTCGATGGTCAGGGCCAACCACGCGAACGCCCGCACCGAAGCCAGGCGCACCCGCACCGTCTCGAGCGCCACCGCCCGCAAGGAGCTCGGTGTCCTGTCGGCCGCCATAGGGTTCTGGCACCGGGAGCACGGCCCCCTCGAGTCGGTGCCCGTGGTGACACTGCCGGCAAAGCCGGAACCCAAGCCCGACGTGCTAGATCGCTCCGAGATGGCCCGCCTGCTCGGCGGCGCCCTCGGCTTCTATCAGCTCGAGTGGTGCGATCTCGAGACGCGCCAGTTGCACCGCACGCTGAAACGCGACCACAGCGCGATCAATCGGCACACCGCGCGGTTCATAGTGATCGGCCGCTATACCGCCAACCGGCCAGGCGCGACGATGAAACTGCGCTGGATGCCGAACACCGTTGGCGGCTGGCCCGATTTCAAGCGGGAGTTGCTCTATCGCAAGGGCAGTGAGGTGGTGGAGAGCAAGAAGCGCCAGCCTTCGGTGCGCCTCGGCCGCGCCGCCCTGGCGCATTTCCGCCGGTGGAAGGCGATCGACGATCGCGCCCGCGAGGATCTCGCGCGCCGCACCGACGGCATGGCGACCTCATTCCTTTGCGTCGTGCATTGGGGCGGCGAGCCGATCAAGGACATCGGCAAGAGCTTCGTCACCGCGCTCGATTTCGCCGGCCTGCCGCGCCACTACACCCCGCACGTCCTGCGGCACACGCGCGTCACCTGGTGGGTCGAGGCCGGGCTGTCGCTCGAGGAGGTGGCGGACGCCGCCGGCATGACCACGCAGATGGTCGAAGAAGTTTACTGGCACAGGAGCCCGCATTTCCAGAAGCGGGCAGCGGAGGCTTAGATGATACCCCAGCGTGAACGCGCATTGTCGGTCACCTGTCCGGAGTGCGGCGCGGAGCCCGGCAAGCCATGCGTCGGGCTGCGCAAGCCCTACCAGGTGCGGCGGTCGGTGCATGTAGGGCGCTTGGCGCTCGGCAAGACCGTATCGCGCAACAAGCGAGTGCCAGGCGCGCGACCGCGAAAAAACCAACTGCCACGGTACGTGCAAAGGCTGAACGACAACCCGATCGACGCCGGCCTGATGATGAAGATGCTCGAGCACGTGAACAGCATGCCGGCGGGCCAGCGAAGCGATTTCTCCGGACGAGCTATCGGCGTCGTTCGGTTCATTGAGGAAGAAGCGTCCTTGGGCCCCGAAAAAGCGCGGGTCGATCTGTTGATTGGTTTCAATTTTCGCATGGAGGCGCTGGCCCGATTGAGCCATCGGCCGGAGTATGCCGCCTGGTCGCTTCGTGTGGGCGCCGCGGATGGGATGGACGTCATCAGCAAGGTGCTCGTCGAGGCCGCGGCGCGCGCCCCGCTCATCGAGATAGGTGAGCGCCTCGAGTTCGATCCTGATGCCTTCTTCGCCTTGGCGCTCTCAATCGCCGAAGCCGAAGGCAAGGCCTGATCTGGGAGGACTGACAGTGGCACACGTCGCGTATCTGTACGATAGCTGTACAAAAACCGGTTCTCGGCTCATGGCGGTGGTCGCAAGTCCTTGGAAACATTGGCGCACCCGGCGAGATTCGAACTCACGACCTCTGCCTTCGGAGGGCAGCGCTCTATCCAGCTGAGCTACGGGTGCAGCCTGCGGCCAGGCGGCCGGCCGAATGGGGCGCAACCTATCCAAAGCCGCAACGCCGCGCAACCGCCCTCGTGCATGCCGGAATTACGCCGCCGCTGCGCCGCGCGCACGGCCCGGCAGGCGCGGGCGATGACGCCGGCCTCCCTGCCGGCTTGCACGGCATCCCGGGGGACTCCGGCCCGGCAAGGCGGCATGCTTCGGACAGCACTCAGGGAGAACTGGAGCGGGTGAAGGGAATCGAACCCTCGTCGTAAGCTTGGGAAGCTTCTGCTCTACCATTGAGCTACACCCGCGCGGGCCTCCTATCTGGGGCAAAAGCCGATGGGCGTCAACACCCCCCGCGGGTCGGGCCAGCCTCCCGACGGCGGCGCAACCCGGCACCGCCGTCCTCCTCCTGCCGACGCGACCGTCCCGAGGCCCCAGGACTCGACCCGGCCAATGCAGCACGCCTGCTCCGAAGCCCGCCCAGGACGCCGGGCCGAGCACCTCCACGCGGGTCCGGGCGCTGCGGCCGGGACTCTGTACCGGCGGCAGTGCCATCCACCGGCTCGACCAACGCAATCATACTGCCATCAACTCAAATCAACGACGCGGCAATATCGGAACCGAGACCTCCCAGCAACGAACAACTACTTGCAGCGTACACGACGTAATTTTACATGGCGTAGGAAATCTGGCTCGGTGATTTTGAGAATACAGGAACCTTATCACCTGCATTCCCCATATTCACCCACAGGAGATTGGAAAATGCGCAACTACGTACTTGCTGGCGCCGCGGCCCTGGTTCTCGGCACGAC
>NZ_DASWVV010000223.1:0-35947 GCF_036406155.1 Devosia sp.
ATGTCCTCGGGCAATTGGCTCCCCGTTACTGCGGCGGTGCCGCCGATCCGTCACCGCTCTGGTCACCAGTATCCCTGTTGAGCAAGATGCTGGCAAACGAATTGATCATGCCCTTGAATGCAACTTTGTTGCATGCTGCGCCTTGGGTGGTCCGGTGGTTGCGAGCCGCGCCGGGCGAGACGGCGGGCCTGCCGCGTCGCGTGCTCGCATGGGAAATCGTTATCTCATCGGCGCCGGAAACACCTGCCCTGAAGACGGCAGGCCTGTGACAGGCAGCTCCTTGGCCGCTTGACAGCGCGCGGTATTTTCGCTCAGAGTGCCGATCTGGCGTGAAAACGTTTTCTAATTGAGCGCTGAAGCGCAGGAGGAGCGGTCGCTGTGTTGCTGGATGGCATCAAGATTGTGAGCTTCTGCCACTTTCTGCAGGGTCCGGCCGCGGCCCAGTATCTCGCCGACCTGGGCGCCGACGTCATCAAGGTCGAACCCACCGGCGGCGCGCATGAGCGGCACTGGTCGGGGGCCGATGTCTACGTCGAGGGGGTGAGCGGCTTCTTCCTGTGCGCCAACCGCAACAAGCGCTCCATCGCCCTCGACCTGAAGAGTGCCGAAGGCCACGAAGTGGCCCGCCGCCTGCTGGCCCAGGCCGACGTCGTCATGGAGAATTTCCGGCCCGGCGTCTTCGCCCGCCTCGGGTTCGACCAGGCCACGCTCGATGCGCTGAACCCCAGGCTGATCTTCGCCTCCGCCAGCGGCTTCGGCGCCACCGGGCCGATGGCGGAGCGGCCGGGCCAGGACATCCTCATGCAGGCCCATTCGGGGCTGATCGGCGTCACCGGCACGCCGGATCATGCCCCGGTGCCGGTGGGGGCGGCAGTGGTCGACCAGCACGGCGGCGCGCTGCTCGCCATGGGCATCCTCGCCGCGCTGGTGCGCCGGCTGCGCGGCGGCCCCGGCACCCGCGTCGAGGGCAGCCTGCTCAACTCCGGCATCGACCTGCAGGGCGAGCCGCTGGTCAACTTTCTCGCCGGCGGCTTCGGTCGTGACATTCTCCAGCGCGAGAAGAATCTCGCCACCTGGTTCCATGAGGCGCCCTACGGCGTCTATCCGGTTCGCGACGGCCACGTCGTCATCTCGCTGTGCAAGACCGAGGTTCTTGCCGAGGCGCTGGACAGCGACGCCATGCGCGCCGCGGTGACGCTCGACCGCTATGCCGAGCGCGACGAATATGCGCGGCGGCTGCGCGCCGCCACGGCCGCCTATTCGCTGTCCGAGATCGGCGAGCGCCTCGACCGCGCCAGCATCTGGTGGGCCCCGATCAAGTACTACGACCAGTTGCTCGACGATCCCCAGTTGGTGCACGCGCAGGTGTTCCGCAAGGTCACGGTGCGCGGCCGCACCATCCACCTCGTCAACCATCCCAACCGCTACGACGGCAAGGTTCCCGAACTGCGCGTGCTGGCGCTGGAGATCGGCGAACACAGCCGCGAGATCCTGGGTGAGCTGGGCTACGGGCCGGCCGAGATCGAGGCCCTGATCGCGAGCGGCCGGGTCACCGCCAGCCGGGTCGAACCGGCCGTGGAAGAGTTGAGCGGGGCGGCAGCCTCGCGCCCCTGAGACAGACCGGCCCGCGCCCGCCGGCGGCCGGGCCAGCCGCACCGACAAGCCGGCACCAACAGGAGGAAACCCCATGACCAGGACAGCTGCCTTGCTAATGTTGGGGGCGCTTGCCGCGCTGGCCCTGCCACCCGTTTCTGCCCAGGCGCAATCGGTCGACGAGATCGTGGCGCGCGGCAAGATCGTAATCGGGGTCAACAGCGGGGCTCCGCCGTTCAGCCTCGTCGACACCAGCGGGGCGACGGTGGGTTATGACGTCGATACCGCCCACCTGCTGGCCGACTATCTCGGCGTCGAGGTCGAAATCATTCCCTACCCGACAGCGGCCCGAATCCCGGCGCTCGAGTCCGGGCAGGTCGACGTCGTCGTGGCGACGCTGTCGCCCACCCCCGCCCGCGCCCGCGCCGTGATGTTCACGATGCCGTACAGCACGTTCCAGATCGTCCTGCTGGCCGGAGCGGACAGCAAGGTTGCCGCCGCCGCAGACTTGTCCGGCGTCAAGGTCGGCGTATCGCGCGGCACCCCGCAGGAGGTCGCGCTGCAGAAGGCGGCGCCGGCCGATGTCGATATCGCCCGCTTCGACGACGACTCGACGACGATGCAGGCGCTGGTGTCCGGTCAGGTGGAGGCCATCGTCATTCCCGAGACGGTGTTCATCGAGCTCAAGAAGGCGCGCCCCGACCTGCCCTTCGAACCGAAGTTCACCTTCTTCAACCAGTTCATGTCGATCGCCGTCCGCAAGGACGCCTTCGAGCTCCGCCAGTGGCTGAACACGACGCTGTCGTTCATCAAGTCCAATGGTGAGCTTGACGCGATCGCGGAGAAGTGGACCGGTCATCCCCTGCCGCCGACCATGCCGGTGTTCTAGCCGGCCCGGCACCCGCCTCCCGCGACGTCTCTTCGCGGGAGGCAGCACACGCGGGGGAAAGCATGTTTGGACTCCAGTTCTCTTCCGTCCTCGCCGAAACGCCTGCGCTGCTGCGCGGCATCCTCTTGACCGTGGAACTGTCGGCCATCGCCATCGCCCTCGGCTCCCTGGTCGGGCTGCTCACGGCGGCGGCGCGCAGCATCGGCCCGCGGCCTGTCGAATGGCTGGTCCGGGCCTATGTCGAAATCATCCGCAACACGCCGTTCCTGGTGCAGCTCTACATCATCTTCTTCGGGCTGCCCTCGGTCGGCTTCAGGGTGACCGCCTTCGAGGCGAGCATCATCGCCATGACCATCAATCTCGGGGCCTACTCCACCGAGATCTTCCGGGCGGGAATCGAGTCCATCCATCGCTCGCAGATCGAGGCGGGCCTGGCCCTGGCGCTGACGCGCTGGCAGATCTTCACCCGCATCATCATGCAGCCGGCGATCGCCCGCGTGTGGCCGTCGCTGACCAGCCAGTTCATCCTGATGATGCTGACCTCGAGCATCTGCTCCTTCATCTCGGTCGAGGAACTGAGCGGCACCGCCTACAACATCCAGGCCCAGACCTTCGAGAACTTCGAGGTCTATATCGTCGCCGGGCTGATCTATCTGGGCCTGGCCGTCGTGCTCAAGATCGGCCTCGCCGCGCTCGGCAAGCTGATGTTTGCGCCAGCCGGAAGGGGCGCCCCGGTGCCGGTGGCGGCAAAGGTGACGCCATGATCCGCGACTACAGCCTCGCCGAAGCGCTGTTTCTGCTGGATTCGGCCAAATGGACGATCCTGCTGACCCTGCTCGCCACCCTGTTCGGGGGGCTGCTGGGCATGGTGGTGGCGCTGGCACGCACCTCGACCAGCCGGCTGTTGCAGCAGGCGGCCACCGGCTACATCGCCACCATCCAGGGCATTCCCGTCCTGATCCTGCTGTTCCTGTCGTATTTCGGCCTGTCGCGTGCCGGCTTCAACCTGCCCGCCATCGTCGCCGCCTCCGTGTCGCTCTCGATCTATGCCAGCGCCTATCTCGGCGACATCTGGCGCGGCGCCATCCAGTCCGTGCCGATCCAGCAGTGGGAGGCGTCCGCTTCGCTGGCCCTGACCCGGGCGCAGCAATTCCGCACCGTCATCATCCCCCAGGCCGTCCGCATCTCGGTGCCACCGACGGTCGGGTTTCTGGTGCAACTGGTCAAGAACACCTCGATCGTCTCCATCGTCAGCGTCGTGGAGCTGACGCGGGCCGGCCAGCTCATCAACAACGCGACGTTCCAACCCTTCCCCGTCTTCATCACGGTGGCGGCGATCTACTTTGCGATCTGCTTCCCGCTGTCCTGGTCCAGTCGCTACTTGGAGAGGAAGTTCAATGCCAATCGTCCAGGTTGACAACCTGCACAAGCGCTTCGGTTCCCTCGAGGTGCTCAAGGGCATCTCGCTGACGGTGGAGCGCGGCAGTGTCGTCGCCCTGCTGGGCCGCAGCGGCTCGGGCAAGAGCACGCTGCTGCGCTGCCTCAACGGGCTCGAGACCTTCGACAGCGGCTCGGCGGAAGTGGCGGGCCACAAGGTCACCGCGCAGCCGGCCGCACTGCGCGAACTGCGCAAGGACGTCGGCATCGTCTTCCAGAGCTTCAACCTGTTTCCGCATCTGTCCGTGGCCGACAACGTCACCCTGGCGCCGCGCCTCGTGCACAGACTGGACAAGGCGTCAGCCGCCGCGCTGGCCGAGGAGATGCTGGCCAGGGTGGGACTGAGCGACAAGCTGCACGCCCGCCCCGACCAGCTCTCGGGCGGCCAGCAGCAGCGCGTCGCCATCGCGCGCTCGCTGGCCATGAAGCCCAAGGTCATGCTGTTCGACGAGGTGACCTCGGCCCTCGATCCGGAGCTGACCGCCGAGGTGCTCGTCGTCATGGAGCGGCTCGCCGCCGACGGCATGACCATGCTGCTGGTGACGCACGAGATGGGCTTTGCCCGCGGCGTCGCCACGCAATCGGTGTTCATGCTCGACGGGCGCATCCACGAAGCCGGGCCGCCGGCCGAGATGTTCGCTCACCCGGGCACGCGGGAATTCCAGCAGTTCATCGGCCAAAGCCTCAAGTGAGCCCGGCATCCGCCGCCTGGGCAGCGCCGACGCCGGCATGGTGACGATCGCATTGCCCCGGGCGCGGGGCTATACCGCCGCGTCCTGCGGCCGGCCGGGCGTCGCGATCGGGGCGGAGTCGGTGCGATCGGCGGCGGGGGCCTTGATACGGAACCAGGCGAGATAGAGCGCCGGCAGGAACAGCAGGGTCAGCACCGTACCGGAAATGATCCCGCCCATCATCGCATACGCCATCGGCCCCCAGAACACCTCGCCGGCGATCGGGATGAGGCCCAGCGTGGCGGCGGCGGCGGTCAGCACGATCGGGCGCATGCGATGCTGCGTGGCCTCGAGCACGGCATCCCAGGCCGCCAGCCCCTCCTGCCGGAGTTGCTCGATCTGCATGATCAGGATCACCGAGTTGCGGATCAGGATGCCGATGAGCGCCAACACGCCGAGGATGGCGACGAAACCGAGCGGAGCTCCGCTCGGCAGCAGCGCGGCGACGACGCCGATGAGGGCGAGCGGAGCCACCGCGAACACCAGGAACAGGCGGTGGAAGCTCTGTAGCTGGATCATGAGAACGGTCGCCATGACGAACAGCATCAGCGGCACCACGGCGATGATCGGGGCCTGGGCCTTGGCGCTCTCCTCGGCGGTTCCTCCAGCCACGATCTTGTAGCCGGTGGGAAGTCCGGCCGAGAATTCGGCAATCGGTTCGCGCAACTGCGCCACCACCGTGGCCGGCTGCATGGCGTCGAGAACGGCCCCGTTCATGGTGATGGTCGGCATGCGGGCCCGCCGCCAGATCGTCGGTTGCTCCAGTTCATAGGAGAGCGTGGCGATCGCGCCCAGTGGCACGAGCCGCCCGCTGCTGCTGGCGATCTGCAGGCTGTCGAGATGCTCGATCGTGCCCCTGTCGGCTTCCTCGGCGCGGCCGACGATGTTGACCAGGTAGGTGCCGTCGCGCATCTGCGTCACCGGGGCGCCCTGCACGACGCTGTTGAGCGCCGTCGCCACCCCGTCGAACGTCACCCCGAGCTGGCGGGCGCGATCCTGCAGCAAGTCCACCCTGACCGCGCGGGCCGGCTCCATCCAGTCGAACGTCAATCCGCCCACATGCGGGTTCTGGTCGACGACGGCGGCGAGGTCCTGGGCGATGCCGCGCAACACCTGCGGATCGGGACCGCTGATACGGTACTGGATGGGTCGCCCGACCGGCGGGCCGAGATCCAGCAGGCGCACGAACGCATCGGTGCCGATGAAGCTCTGGTCGAGATAGGCCTGGAGTTCCTTGCGCACCTCGTCGCGAACTTCCCGACCGGTAGTGACGATGATGATCTGGCCGGTCGTCGGGGCGGGCGCCTGGGTGTCGAAGGACAGCAGGAAGCGCGGGGCTCCCCGCCCGACATAGGTCGACCAGTGCTCGATGTGGGGATTGCCGGCGAGCATGTCGCGCTCGAACTGCGCCATCTGTCGGTTTGTTTCAGCGAAGGTGGCGTTCTGCGGCAGCGTGAAGTCGACGATCAGCTCGGGGCGATCCGAGGTCGGGAAGAACTGCTGCTGCACGAAGCCGAGGCCGACGACCGAAGCGCCGAACGCCGCGAGGGTGGCGCCGATGGTCACCCACCGCCAGCGCATGCTGGCGAGCAGCAGGGCTCTGAACGCGGCGGTGAACCAGCCCTTCTTCTCGTGCTTGTGCTTCAGCGTCTTGGGCAGGATGGTGACGCCCAGCAGCGGGGTGAAGATCACGGCCACCAGCCACGAGACCAGCAGCGCCACGGCGATGACGATGAACAGGGTGACGAGGAACTGGCCCGCCTTGCTGCTGTTGAGCCCCACGGGGATGAAGCCGGCGACGGTCACCAGCGTCCCGGTCAGCATCGGAAATGCTGTCGAGGTATAGACGTGGGTGGCGGCCTTGCGGAGCGTGTCTCCCACCTCGAGCCGGGCCACCATCATCTCCACCGCGATCATGGCGTCGTCGACCAGCAGGCCGAGCGCGATGATCAGGGCTCCGAGCGAGATGCGCTGCAGCGAGATGCCGAGATAGGCCATGACGAAGAAGGTGATGGCCAGCACCAGCGGGATGGCGATTGCCACGACGAGCCCGGCGCGCAGCCCGAGGCTGATGAGGCTGATGGCCAGGATGATGGCCACCGCCTCGAACAGCGCGGAGGTGAACCCCGAAACGGCCTCCTCGACCACTTTCGGCTGATCGGAGACGCGCGTGATCTCGACGCCCACGGGCAGGGACGCGGTGATCTTTTCGATTTCGCGGTCCAGCGCCTCCCCGAACTTGAGCAGGTTGGCGCCGCTCTTCATGCCGACCCCGAGCGCGATGGCGGGCTCGCCGTTCACGCGGAAGAGCGAGCTCGGCGGCTCGGCATAGCCGCGCTTGATGGTCGCGATGTCGGTCAGCGGGAAGAACTTGTCGTTCACGCTCAGGTTGATCGAGCGCAGGCTGTCCTCGCTGGTGAACTGGCCGCCCACCCGGATGCTGATGCGCTCCGGCCCGGCCTGGACGACGCCCGACGGCGTGATCGCGTTCTGCGAGCGCAGGCTGGCGATGACCTGCTGCTGGTTGAGGCCGAGCCCGGCGATCTTGCGGGTGGAAAACTCGAGATAGATCGCCTCGGGCTGCGCCCCGATGATGTCGACGCGCCCGACATTGGGCACGCTCAGTACGCTGGCGCGCGCCGCCTCGACGTAGTCGCGCAACTGCCGCGGCGTCAGCCCGTCCCCGGTGAAGGCATAGATGTTGCCGTAGACGTCGCCGAAGCTGTCGTTGAAGAAGGGCCCGGCCATGCCGGCCGGGAACTCGGCCCGGATGTCGCCGAGCATGTTTCGCACCTGCTGCCAGTTGGCGGCGACCTGCGCGCCCGGCGTGCTGTCCCGCAAATAGACGAAGACGATCGTCTGGCCGGGCGTGGTCAGGCTGCGCGTGTATTCGAGGGCCGGCAGCTCTTCGAGCTTCTTTTCGATGCGGTCGGCTACCTGATCGGTCATTTCCTCGGCGGAGGCACCGGGCCAGTTGGCCTGGACGACCATGGTCTTGATGGCGAACGCCGGGTCTTCCTCCCGCCCGAGATTGAAATAGGCCGCCGTCCCCGCGATGAGGAAGGCGATCATGAAGTACCAGACGAGGGAACGATGCTCGAGCGCCCAGTCGGACAGGTTGAAGGACTTCATTGGTCTTCTCTCGTGGCGCGTATGACTTGTCCGTCGACGAGGCTGTTCGCGCCCGCCACGGCGATGCGCATGCCGGCTTCGAGGCCCCCGTCCACGATGGCCGTGTCGCCACTGCGGCGGCCGATCACGACTTCGAGCCGGGATACGGTGTGCTTGTCCCCGTCGATCAGCCAAACATAGCTGCGCCCGTCGATTTCCCGGATGGCACTCAGGGGGATCTCGATCTGCGCCGCGCTGCCGGTCGCGGACTGCACCGTGACCGTGGTGCCGATGCGAAAGGCGGCGACCGGGTCGACCAGCCCGATCTTGATGCGTCGCGTCCGCGTCGCCGGGTCCGCTTCCGGGGCGATCTCGCGCAGCGTACCCTGGGCCGTGATGGCTGGCTCGAGTTGCAGCAGCACCTCGAAGGCGGCGTCCTGGGCGAGCGTGGCGGCGAGGCCCTCGGGGACGTCCACCACGGCGTCGCGCAGGTCCGGCTTGGCGACGGTGAGAACGGGTTGGCCGGGCATCAGGTCGCTGCCGGGGTCCATGTGGATCGCGGTCACGACCCCGTCGAACTCGGCCCGCAACTGCGCATATCCGAGCTGGTCCTCGGCCTTGCGCAGGCTGCTCTGCGCGCGCGTGAGAGTTGCCTGCGCGAGCTTGAGGCGCAATTCGGCCAGCTCGAGACTGGTCTGGGTGATCGTACCGCTGGCGAACAACTCGCGCTGGCGCTGCTCGATGCCCTGCGCATTCTCGAGTTGGGCCTTGGCGGAGGCCAGGTCGGCATTGGCCGCGCGCCGGGCCAGTTCGAGGCCGGCGGGGTCGAGTTCGGCGACGATCTGCCCCGCCGTGACACGGTCACCGACATTGACGCTGCGGGAGGCCAGCCTTCCGGCAAGCCGGAAGGCCAAGTCGGCCTGGACCTGCGACGCGATGGTCCCCGCGAGGCGCATCTGCGGGCCGGACTGGGCCTGCACCAGCATGGACAGTACGGGTCGGGCCGGTTCGGTCGGCGGCGGCTCCCCGGCGCGCTGGCAGGCCGCCAGCGACAGCAGTGGGAGCGCCAGGAGGCCGCCGAGAAGTGCGTTCCGGATCATGACGGGTCTCCGCCGGCAAGGCGGACCGGCTTGCCTGGATAAAGGAACTGGCCGCCTTCGACGACGAGCAGGTCGCCGGCCTGCAGGCCGCCGGCGAGGATGATCCCCTCGGTGGTGTATTGCGCGATCTCGACCGGCCGGATGGACGCCGTGTGCGCCTCCGGTGCGACCAGCCAGACCGCGGGTTGGCCACCATCCAGGGTGATCGCGCTCCACGGGATCACGGTGGCGGGGGCCGCCGGCATGGTGACGTGTCCCGTCACCAGCGAACCGAGCGTCATCGCCGCGGGGGCGTCCTGCAGGGTGACGCGGACGCGGACGGTGCCCGTTTTCGGGTCGACTGTCGGCGAGACTTCCCGGATTCGGCCGGTGGCACGGACATTTGCGTCGGCCACCAGCGCGACGTCCACGGCCGCCGCCTGCAGTTCATCGGCGCCGGCAAACAGCAGTGTTTCGTGCACGTTGAAGACGGCGTCGCGCGGGCCGTCATGGGCCACCGACACGACGGGTTGCGCCGACGGTGCAACTTCCCCGGCGTCGCGATTGACGCGCGTGACGATACCGTCGCTGTCGGCCCGCAGTTCGGTGTAGGAGAGGGCGTTGAGCGCCGCCTGGCGCATGGCCCGCGCCGACTCGAGGGAACTCTCGGCGGTCCGCCGGTCCTGTTCCGCCTGGTCGTACTTGCTGCGCGTGACCAGCCCGCTCGCCAGCAGCGCCTGCTGGCGCGCCAGCGCCGCCGCGGCCTGCTCGAGCGCTGCGTCGGCGGCCTCGACGCTCGCCTCGGCAAGCTCGAGGTCGGCCCGCTGCGCTTCGGCGTCGATGCGCGCCAGCACCTGTCCGGCGGTGACGTGGTCGCCGACCGCGACGGCGATCTCGCTGATCTGCCCGGTGATCCGGAAGGCGAGGTCGATCTTCGTTCGTGCCTGGACTTCGCCGGTCAGCGAAGCGGTTGCGGCGTGATCGCTGCTGCTGACGGTCACGACCCGGACCAGGCGCGGCTGCTCCTCGGCCGCCATGTCCGGCTGCTGGCAGGCCGAAAGACCGGCAAGCGCCAGCGCCACGACCGCGAGCCGGGCAATAGGTCTGGGGCGGGGCCTCATGCGCCGACACCGCCTGCAGGCGGGGCGGGGTGCCGCGGATCGAGGAACCCCGTGATCTGGACGGCGAGGAGCCGCTCCCCTGTCGCGACCAGGTCCTCGCTTCGGCCGCCGATCGACCAGCGCATGGCAAGGCTCTGCACCATGCCGATGATCAACAGCGCAGCGTCGCTCGCCACGAGGTCCTTCCGGAAGGCACCTGCAGCGATCGCTTCCTCGACCAGGTCGGTAAGGCGCTGGTGGAAGCTGCCCATCGTGCGCTGCAGCGTCTTGCGCAGCGGGGCATTGCCGCCATGCAGTTCGCGCGACAGCAGGATGGCGGGGAGTGCGGGCATCCGGGCGATGAGCCGGAGGTGGCCGAGGACGACCGCCTCGAGCCGTGCCACCGGATCGCCCGTCGCGGGACCGGTTTTCTCCCAGGCCTCGCGTATCCTGCCGGTGAGGTGCATGGCGACGCTGTTCCAGATGTCGCCCTTGGTGGGGAAGTGGCGGAATACCGTCGCCTGGGTGACGCCGATGGCCTTGGCGATCATGTCGGTCGTGATCCGGTCCGGCCCGACCTGATCGGCGAGGCCGATGACGGTCTCGACGATCTCGGCCTTGCGTTCGGGGGACGGCTTACGCATCGCGTCCCCGGGGGGCGGTGCGGCGGCACAGGCCCCAGGCGATCGCCGCCCAGAAACCGAAGCGCAGCAGCAGCGCCGCCGGCGTCCGCCAGCTGAAGGCGCCACCCGCGACCGTATAGACCGTGAAGGCGATCGCGACCAGCGCCGTGGCGCCGGCGATGAGGGCGGCCGCGCCCTGCGCCCAATGCCGCCCGCGATACAGGGCATAAGCTCCCGCGAGGTAGGCGAAGCCGGCGAGGAAATTGAACCACAGGACGAACTGGACGACCGCCCCGGCGGTGGCCTTCACCTCCTGCGGTCCGAACAAGGTGGCTGCGCCGGAGACGAGCGTCGCGGCCCCGAACACGGCGGCGGCAATCGCCGCCGGCCGGGTCCAGCGGGGTGGCGCCATTGCGGCTTTCCGCCCATGACCGGGCGTCAACGGGATCGGCATCAGGGCCTTCTGCATGGCACATACTCGCTTGACAAGTTAGTGATTACTCACATACTGACGACTGCGACGGGCGTCAAGCCCGCGCAATGTCCGCCCGTCGAACCGCGGTTTGAGGAGAACCCGTCACATGTCGCGCATCGCCGTCGTCGCCCTTGTCGTCTGGGCCGTGACTATTTCGGCCGCAGCCTATCTGTTCGTGAACGGCTACACGGCCAAGGGCAGCGACGGACGCGAGGTCGTGCTGCTGACCGAGGCGGAACGGGACGGGGTCCTCGCCGAAATGCGCGGCCTGCTGCAGGCCACTGCCGACATCACCGCCGCGCTGGCTCGAAACGACAACGCCGCGGTCGCGGAGATCGCCCGGCCGGTCGGGACGGCGGCCATGGCGGGGGAGTCGCCTGCGCTGCTGGCCAAGCTGCCGCTGGCGTTCAAGGAGGCCGGCCTCAAGGCGCATACGGGCTTCGACACGCTGGCGAACGCGGCGGCAGGGGGCGCGACCACGCAGGAGTTGACCGGGATGCTGGCCGAGCACCTGCTGGTTTGCACCGGATGCCACTCGGCCTACCGGTTCGGCGGGTAGGGATCAGCAAGGGGCGACCCCATGGAGGCAGGCATAATGGCACCGACGTCCTATTCGAGGATCCAGATCGTCCTGCACTGGACCGTGGCAGCGCTCGTTCTCTTCCAGGTGTTCGCGCACGACGGCATCGTCGCGGCGTGGACGGGCCGGATGGATGGCACCCTGGTCAACGAGCCCACGCCGAACGCGCATGTCATCGCCGGCGTGCTCATCTTCGTGCTGGTCGCGTGGCGACTGGTGCTCCGTCTCGGGCGGGGCGTTCCGGCCCTCCCCGCCGATGAGCCCCAAGCCCTGAAAGTCGTGGCCAAGGGCACCCACGCGCTCTTCTACGTGCTGCTGCTGGCGATGCCGCTCTCCGGTGCGGCGGCCTGGTTTCTCGGCATCGAAGCGCCCGCGCTGGCGCATTCCGCCGCGCGGTTCGTGCTGATCCCGCTGCTCGTGCTGCACGTGCTGGCTGCCCTGGCCCAGCACTTCTGGTTCAGGACCGACGTGCTCCGCCGCATGCTCGGCCTCGCCTAGGCGCCGGGGAGCGACCGCCTGGCCGCTCGCGCGGCCCCCGCTATGAGTCGAGAACGGTGTGCTGGCCCGACCCGGAGAGCAGATGCACCTGGAGGTCGCCGTGCTGCCGGGCCGCGGCGGCGACCGCCTCCGGATCCATGAGCGCGAAGGCGGTCGACAGGCCGTCGGCGGTGGCCGCGTCGCGCGCGACGACCGTCACGCTTTCGTAGCGGCGCGGCGATCGGCCGCTGCGGGGGTCGAGCAGGTGGTTGAAGCGACCCTCGGAATCGAAGGCGAAGCCGGCGGGGCTGGAGGTGGCGACCGCGCGATCGACGATTTCGAGCGTCTCGACGACGTCTCCCGGCCGCTGCGGATCGGCGATGCCGATGCGCCATCCACGACCATCCGGGTGCAGTCCGACGCCGCGACTCTCGCCCATGTCGACGAGACAGGACGCGATGCCGCCCGCCCGTAGCAGTTCGACCACCCGGTCGGTGATGTATCCCTGCGCGATGCCGTTCAGCGTCACGGCCATGCCGGCGCGCGAGAAGGCGATCCGGTCGGCGTCGTAGCGGAGCCCGTCGAACCCGGTCTTCGCCAAGGCGGCGTCGAGGTCGCGGGCGGAGGGGCCGGCCGGGTCGGCGCCGGGCGTGGAGAAGTGCTCCAGGTAGCTCAGCCAGAGCGGCTGCACCGTCGGATCGAAGGCGCCGCCGCTCAGCTGCCACAAGGCACCGCTCAGGCGCAGCACCTCCACCAGTTCGGCCGGCGGCGCGAGGCGAACGCCCTGCCGGTTGAGCAGCACGAGGTCCGAATCCTCGCGGTACAGGCTGAAGACGCGTTCGAGCCGCCGCACCTCGGCCTCGACGTCGGCGACCAGGCGCAACGCCTGCCCGCGGTGATGATGGTGGATGCGCAGCGTCGCCGGCGCGCCGAGCGCCTGCCCCTGCCAGGTGACCTCCTCGCCCGCGGTGGCGCCGTGGCTGCCGAACGGCAGCAGCGCCAGCCCGGCGGCGGCCGCCGATATCCCGATTGCCCGGCGGCGAGTGAGCATTGCGGCCATGCCGACCTCCTAGTGACTTGCGCCCGGGGCGGGCGTCGTTGCGTCATGGCCCGGCGCCGCGTCCGCTTCGCCGGGCCCCGTCCCGAGAATATAATCGGACGGCATGTCGGCGAAACCGACGATCTCGCCCCCGTTCGCCTGCGCAAATGCCTCGGCGGCCGCTGCCGTGGAGAACGGCACCGCCTCCGGCGCGCCCATGCCGCCGCGCATGGCACTGCCAATGACATAGAAGGCAGTCCTGGCGTCGATCCAGTTCTCGGCGCCCGGCTCCTCCCAGCTCGGGGCCACGGCCATGTCCGAGACGTAGATGGCGGCAATGTTCTTGGGTTCGTCCGGCAGCATGGTGAAGGCAATGGCATCACGCGCCGAGGAGAACCAGATCGGCTCGTCGGGCAGGTGCGTGAGGATGATCTGTCCCTTGGGGCCGGCGTGTTCCAGCACGTTCATGCCGCAATAACGGCCCATCGCCTCGTCCGTGAGCGCGAACGGCGCGGGCGGGGGAACCTCCTCCTTGCCGGTGCAGCCGGCCAGAAGGGCAAGCACGGCGACGACGGCGAGTGCGGCGACGGCGCGCATCATAGCTCTTTCCTCGAAAAGACCAGCATCGCCGCGGCGAGGGGCACGATGACCCATGCCAGGAGGGCAGCGACGAGGAGGGTGGGGCTCAGGCTGACATTCTCGGCCACGCCGGCCATGCCGGAAACCGAGCTGGCGCCCTCGGAGCCGAGATTGAGCAGGCGGTAGGCGTCGGTGGGGTTGAGCAGGAGCGCGGCGTCCAGCAGTCCGGTGCCGATGGTCCGCCCCTGGTCGACGACGAGCACGCCGAGCAGCGCCATGTCGTAGATCAGCACGAACAGCAGCCAGACGCCGATGGCGATGCCGGCGGCCGTACCGCGCTGCCGGACCAGGGCGCTGACGAGATAGCCGATGGCGACGAACGCCGCCCCGAGCGCGATCGAGGACAGGATCATCGAGCCGAAGGCCCACCAGCTGGCCGCGTCGATGGCCGTGCCCATCGCCGCCAGGGCGAGGGCGGCGGCCCCGTATCCGAGCAGCGTCGCGAAAGCCAAAATCGCCAAATGGCCGACGAACTTGCCGAAGATAACCTGCCAACGGCGGATCGGATAGCTGAGCAGCAGCAGCATGGTGCCGCGTTCCATTTCCCCGACGATCGCGTCGTGGGAGATCAGCAGGGCGATCAGCGGCACGAGGAAGGTCGTCAGGCTCGACAGGCTGACGATGACGACGTCGAGCGGGCTGGCGCCGACATTGCCCACCGGAGCACTGCCCAGGAAGGTCAGGGTCAGTGCCAGGGCGGCCAGCAGCAGTGTCGTGGCGAGAACCCAGCGGTTGCGCAGGCCCTCCTGGATCTCCTTGCGCATCACGATCAGAACGGTCATTTGGCCACCTCCTGCCGGCCGAGGAAATGGGCATACAGCTCGTCCAGCGTGGGCGGCATCACCTCGAGGTCGCTGACAGGCGCCCCAGCGGCGGTCGCGGCGCGCAGCAGTTCGATCTTGTCTTCCGGGGCGGCGTCGATCTCCAGCGTCTTGCCGTTGACGCGCCGCCAGCCGCTATTGGCCTGCAGCCAGCCGTCGGCGGCGCCTTCCGCGCCATCGGCCAACTGCACCCGGATGCGGGTCGGCAACCGCGCGATGCCGCGCAATTCGTCGATGCTGCCGTCCGCGATCTTGATGCCGCGATTGACGATGATCACCCGGTCCGCCTGCCCCTCGAGTTCGGTCAGCGCATGCGAGGACAGCAGGATCGTGGCCCCTTTCGACCGGCTTTCGGCGACGAGATCGTAGAAGCTGCGCCGCAGCGCCGGGTCGAGCCCGGTCGTCGGCTCGTCCAGCAGCAGCACCGCGGGCTGGCCCAGCAGCGCCTGGGCCAGGCCCAGGCGCTGGCGCATGCCCTTCGAGTAGGAGCCGATGCGCCGGTCGGCCGCCGCCGTCAGGCCGACGCGCTCGAGCAAATCGGCGACCTCGCTGCGCGGGGCGCGCTTCAGCTGCGCGTAGAAGGCGAGCGTCTCGCGGCCGGTGAGCGCCATGTTGAAGGAGACGTTCTCGGGCAAATAGCCGAGCCTGCGCCGGGCCGCGACCTCGCCGGCGGCGGGGTTCTCCCCGAGCACGCTGACAGTGCCGGCCGTCGGGCGCACCAGCCCCAGCATCAGCTTGATGAGCGTCGTCTTGCCGGCGCCGTTATGGCCGACCAGCGCCGTCGTTTCGCCCTGCCTGAGCGCGAAGGACACGTCGGCCACGGCCTTGATGCGCCCGTAGGACTTGGCCACGCCGGCGACGCGGACTGTTTCGATCATTCTTGCCCCCGCGGCATTGCTGGTGGTGCCATCAGGGGATGGCTGTCGACGACGCCGCCCGGCAGCAGGGCCGGGAACTGCGCCTGTGCCCAACGGATGACCTGGACCGCCGGGCTGTTGATCAGCACCTTGGCCTGCGGTGCCGTCCACAGCACCCTGTCGATCAGGTCGTTCGGCCGGTACGGGTTGTCGCCGATGCCGTCGCCGTTGAGGTCGAAGGCCGGGTTGTCGCTCCAGTAATTGCCGCGCTCGCCGGACGACCAGTCGAGATAGCGCGTGCCGACATATTTGACCTGGTTGCGGTTGCCCACGAAGGCGTTGCCGCTCATCGAATTGCCTTCCGAGCCGGCGGTGAAATGGACGCCGATGGCGCAGCCCTCGAACCAGTTGTCCCGGAAGCGGTTGCCGTTGGCGTTGTAGATGAAGACGCATTTCTCCGGGCCGAGGCGCAGGCCGCCGGCCGCGGCGGCTTCCGCGCTGGCCACGGGCACGCCGTGCTCGCTGCGCTGCCCCGCGGTTTTCCAGCGGGCCAGCGGTTGCGGCTTGCCGCGCACGGTATTGCCGACGATTTCGGAGCCGTTGGCATAATTGAGAAGCAGGCCGTGATCGCGGTCCCCATCCGAGAGGTTGCCGGTGATGCGGACCCGGCTCGAATACATGATGGCGTAACCCGCCGCGTTGCCGAGGGAGGTGTTGTCGCTCACCTCGCTGTCATTGGCATACATGTAGTGCACGGCAAAGCGCAGATTGGTGAAGCGATTGCCGCGAAACAGGTTGCGGCTGCTGGCGTTGACGAAGATGCCGTCGCGCCCGTAGCTGATGTCGTTGTCGAGGACGCTCGCGCCCGGCGCGTTCCAGACGGAGACGCCGTTGCCGGACTCGTTGATCCGGCCGGTCGTGATGCCCACGATGCGGTTGCCGCTGACGACGGCGTCGGCCGCCCCATGCAACTGGACGCCGTAGAGATTGCCGAGCAGGGTGTTGCGCTCGACCCGCGCGCCGCGCGCGCTGGCGGCAAGGAACACACCGGCGTCCAGCGTCTCGAGGTTTCCCCCGGAGCCGCGTATCTCGAGGCCGCGTACCACTGCATCTGCTGCATTGACCGTGATGACGCTGCCCGCGCCATTGCCCACGACGACGGCCCCCGCCTCGCCTTCGAGCGTCAGCGGGATGTCGAGCGTGACCGGGCCGTCATGCGTGCCCGGCTGCAGCCGGACCACGTCTCCTGGCCGTGCGCCGGCAATGGCAGCCTGCAGGCCGCCGCCGGGCGGCACGACGATGACGGCAGCCTGCGCCGCCGGGGCCAGGGTGGCGGCGAACATCGCCGCCACCCCGATCACCGTTCTGGTGGTGAAACCGACCATTGTCAGGCCGACTTCGGCGAGACCAGCATGCGGCCGCGCATCTCCATGTGCATGGCGTGGCAGAACCACGAGCAGTAGTACCAGTAGACGCCCGGCTTGTTGGCCTTGAAGGTCACCGAGGCGGTCGCCTGCGGCGCCACTTCCATGTTGATGCCGTAGTTGATGATGCTGAAGCCGTGCGTCAGGTCCTCGACCTCGTCCGCATTGGTGACATAGACCGTGACCTCGTCGCCCTGCTGGACCTCGAAGGTCTCGAGGCTGAACGAGGGGGCGATCGACGTCATGTAGACGCGCACCTTGTTGCCGTCGCGGATGACGTCGGCGGCATTGAGCAGGTCGACGCCGTCCGCCTCGGCCTGCTTGACCGCATCGGCGAAGAACGGGTCGTCGCGGCTCCACAGGTTCACCGGATCGATCTTGGAGCGGTGCACGATGGTCGCGTCGTGTGGCTCCGCGAAGGTCGGGTTGTCATGCACCAGCACCATCTCGTCGCCCGAGATGTCGATCAACTGGTCGTTCTCCGGCTTCAGCGGGCCGACGTTGAGATAGCGGTCCTTGGAGAACTTGTTGAGCGAGATCAGCCACTGCCCGTCGGCCTCCTTGGTCTGGCCCATGGACGAGTGGTTGTGGCCGGGCTGGTAGTGCACGTCGAGCTTCTGCCGGATCGGGTCGACGGCCTCGCCGTTATAGGCCCGGATGGCATCGTCGATGTTCCACTTGACGATCTGGCTGTCGATGAACAGCGTCGTGTAGGCGTTGCCCCGCCCGTCGAAGGCGGTGTGCAGCGGACCGAAGCCGAGTTCCGGTTCGGCGACGACGGTGTCGCGCGGCTGGATCTTGTCGTCGAACAGGTCATCGAACTTGCGCACGTCGAAGACGGTGACCGTGGGCGACAGCTTGCCGTTGGCGACGGCATGGATGCCGTCCGGCGCGGTGTTCATGCCGTGCGGGCCGTTGGGGACCGGCACGTAGCGGGTCAGGGGCGAACCGTGGCGGCCGTCGAGCACCGGCACGCCGTTGATCTCCTTGTAGTCGCCGCGCGCCACCGCCTCTTCGATGCGCTTGATGTTGAAGATGACGATCCAGTCCTGCTCTTTCTCCATGGTCTCGGCGAGGGTGACGCCGCCCTCGGAGTTGTAGCAGGTCGAGAAGCAGTACTTGCCCTGATAGTCGGCATCGACGTTGTCGAGGTTGCCGTCGACCATGACCTGCCAGGCCACCTTCATGGTTTCCCCGTCCACGGCGGTGAAGATCGCGTGGTACTGCTTGGGGTCGTCGAGGATGGTGCCGTCATTGGGCACGGGCACCTCGTATTCGCCGTTGCAGAACACGTAGCCGGTCTTGGGGTATTTCTGCACCCTGAGGCCGTGCACGGTGTGCTGGTTCGGCAACTGGATGATCTTGTCGCACTTCATCACGTCGAGACGGATGCGGCACACCCGGGTGTTGGCCTTGTCGTTGGCATAGAGATAGCGGCCGTCATAGGTGCCGTCGGTCTGCGACGGATGCGGGTGGTGCAGGTCGCCGTTGTCGTACAGGCCGCCGCGATCCGCCAGCAGTTCCCTGGTCTCGGGCAGCAGGCCTTCGGTCAGGATCTTCAGGCTTTCGTTGGTCTGGCCCCAGCCGGTGGCGCTGTCGCGGTTGAACACCGGAATGCGCATGAGTTCGCGCATCGACGGCAGGCCAAGGATGCGGACCTCGCCGGTCTGGCCGCTCGAGAAGAAGACGTAGTATTCGTCGAGCTCCCCAGGGGCGACCTCGAATTTCTTGCCGCCCGGCGCCTGCGCCAGCGCGGGAGTTGCCGCGCCACCGGTCAGGGTGAGCGTGCCGCCCACGCTGGTGGCCGCCACGGCGGCAACAGCTGCGGTGGAGCCCAGCAACTGCCGTCGATTGAAGCCCTTGTTAGTCTCATCCTGTGACATTCGGTTCTCCTGGTTTCGTCGTCACGACGTCGGACGGTTCGCGGCTTGCGCCCGTTCGATCGGTTTCCCGTTGTGGGAAATTACGGTCTTGGCGGGTCCCCCGCCGCGCGTGGCGGGGGACGAGAGCGCCTCGAATTTCTCGCGCTTCAGACGCACCTGGATCATGTGCGGGCAGCGCTGGTCATCGTGGTAGAGCTCCTGGCAATGCATGCAGTAGATGCATTCGTTGACGTTGATCTGGCCCTCGGGATGGATGGCCTGGACCGGGCACTCCTTGGCGCAGCGGTGGCAGGGCGAGCCGCATTCGGGCCAGCGCTTCAGCCACTCGAACATGCGCACGCGGCCGGGGATGGCGAGGGCCGCGCCGAGCGGGCACAGATACCGGCAGTAGAAGCGCTCGACGAACAGGCCGGCCGAGAGCACGGTCAGGGCAAACACCACGAACGGCCAGTCCCGGGCGAACTTGAGGATGATGGCCGTCTTGAACGGCTCGACCTCGGCGAACACTTCGGCCAGCCCCAGCGAGTACAGCGACAGGCCGAACAGGCCGAGGAAGATGATGTACTTGATCGGCCACAACCGCTCGTGCAGCCAGAAGGGTACGGTGATCTGCGGCACCCGCAGCCATTTGGCGAGGGAGTTGGTCAGTTCCTGCAGCGCGCCGAACGGGCAGAGCCAGCCGCAGAACGGGCCGCGCCCCCAGAACAGCAGGGCCACGGCGATCGCCGCCCACAGGATGAACACCAGCGGCGCCGAGAGGAAGAATTCCCAGCTGAAGTCGGTCATCAGCGCATTGGTGAAGGTGAAGACATTCACCACCGAGAGCTGCGCATTGGCGATCCAGCCCAGCCATACCAGCGTGACGACGAGGTAGGTGCGGCGCACCCAGGTGAACAGAAGCGGGCGCCGGACCAGCCAGTCCTGGAAGAAGAAGATGACGGTGAGCACCAGCAGCATGGTGATGGTGGCGCCGATCGCATACGCGTTCAGCTTCCACATCTTGACCCACAGCACCTCTTCCTCGGGCAGCTCGGGGGCCGCCGCGACGGGGGTGCCCGCTTCGGGCTCGGCGGCGGGCTGTGTCGCCGGCGGCGGGGGCGGCGGTACGACCGCCGCCGCGAGATAGCCCTCGGGCAACTGGTAGTCGAGTCCGAACGGGAGCGTGGCCTTGTCGTGCGTTCCGACGCTGCGCTGCACCAGCAGCTGCAGCTCCCATGGCCTCGTCACGTCGAGCGAGAAGTCGTCGGGAACCAGGAACAGCGCGATCTCGCGCAGCGCGGGCGCACCCTCGGCCGCGAGGTCGCCGAGGCGGGTATGATCGCGATCGCGGAAGCGCACGCCCTGTCCGTCCTGCAGCAGCTCGATACGGTCGAAGATGCCGCCGCGGACATAGCCGGAGCCCTTGAACGAGAACGCCCCGTCCCCGGCGACGACGATGGCCTGCTGGCCCGGACCCAGCTTGCGCTGCAGCCGCTCGTAACCACGCTCGCCGAGCAGGCTGAGCCCGATCGTGGGGACGCTGACCGGCGCCACGTAGAGTTCGATGAACAGGTCGTCCGGGTTCTTCGTCTCCGGCCGGGCGGCGGCGTCCGCCTGGCCGGCCTGCGCGAACGCCTCGCTGACCTCGCCGACGGACAGCACCAGCTTGCGCACCGAGCCGTCCCCGAGCAGCGATTCCCAGTCGCGGACTTCCGGCGGCTCGCTCGCCAGCTGGCGCTGGGCGGCGGCAGGGGCGGCGCCGGCGCTGCCGCTGTCGCTCAGGCGATTGCTGCGAATCAACTGCACCGCCGAGCGGACGACGCTGTCGCCCATGACCAGCACGGTGACCGTGGCGCCGCTGACGATATCGACCTGCGGCGACGGGTCGAGGCCGGCCGACACGCGCCCCATGTCCCTGTCGATGAGGCCGTTGAGCGAGGCCACGACCTTCTCCACGGGGATGCCGATCAGGACGATGGGCTCGCTGTGGGCGACGAGCTTGAAGCCGCGCAGGATTCCCTGGGGATCGATGCCGACCAGGATGTGGATCGGCTTGCCGGAGTAGCCGATCGAGCGGGTGAAATCGGAATTGAGGTAGACATACCCGGCCAGCTCGTCGCCGCGGTAGGCGGGAACGATCGGCGGCTCTCCCTGCGGCTCGCCGAAGCGGTCGGCGCCGGCAAAGAACTCCGCGGGCTGCGCATCCGGCAGGAACTCGGTGACTCGGCTGGCGGCGACGGCGGGCCAGGTAATGGCCAGCAGGACGAGCAGGACGGTTGCGAAAGCGAGCGGGATACGTCGAGCCTGGGCGCTTGGCAGGGCAAGGCGGCTCTTGGGGTGATCTTTCACAGTGCCGATCGTCTCGCTGGAGTGCGCAGGAGCGGCAGGGCCCCGAAGGGTGATCCCGACGCCGGTCGTCGCCCGACCGCGAACACCGGCCGACAACCTGACTGCGTTAGATACAACCCGGATGAAGAAGTCTTTGACTTGGCTCAAAACGCCCCCCGGTGCACGATGCGATAGGTTCCAGTTGATCCTTGGGATGGTATCATGTCGCTTCTGAAAGCCGAGCCCTTCGGCGCCGTGCGTTCGATGGACGAGCTCCTGGCCGTGGCCTACGCAATGGAGCAGGAGGCCGTGGCGGGGTATACCCAGCTTGCGGCGCGCATGCGGCAGGAAGGCAGGCCCGAGCTCGCCGCCGCCTTCGAGCGAATCATTGCCGAGGAGACGCAGCACCTCGACTACGTTGCCGACTGGTCGCGGCAGGTCAGCGGTGGGCTGCCGGGCCGGCCGGACCAGCACTGGGACACGGCGGCCACCTTCGACGACGAGGGAGCTGCCACCGTCGCACCCGAACTGCTCAATGCCTACCGCGCGTTTTCCATCGCCGTGCGCAACGAGGAACGGGCATTCGTGTTCTGGACCTATGTCGCCGCGCAGGCCCCCACCGACGATCTGCGCCTGGCCGCCGAGCGGATGGCCCAGGAGGAACTGGGGCACATCTCGACGTTGCGGCGCGAACGCCGCAAGGCCTTCCACGCGCAGCGCAGCCGGCCATCCGCGCAGGAACTGGGCTGGACGTTGGCCGCCCTCGAACGACGTCTTGCCGAATATCTCGAAGAACGGGCGGGAGCGCTGCCGGCCGGGCGGGCCGGCCAGATGGCGGAGCTGGCAGCGCAGGCCCGCCGCCGTGCACAGACGACGGAATCAGGGCCGTTCGCGCAGCCGCCCCTGCTGGCCAGCGTGTCCGGCGACATCGTCGACAGGGCGGAAGCGCTCTGCGAACTGCTGCTCGAATGCTATCTGAATTTCGCCGACAGCCTGCCGGGAGAAGCGGACCGCAACCTGGCCCAGACACTGGCTGCCGATACGGTTCACTGCCTGTCGGCCCTCCGTCATCCGGAGGGCCCTGCCTGAGCCGCCGCGGCGATTCGCTCGGGAGCGCGCTCCCGGGGCGCGCGGATGGCGTGCCGCGGTGGGGGCACGCCATTGCGCCGGGCGCTAATGCGGCGCCGGCCTACTTGCCGCCGCCCTCTTCGCCTTCTTCGCCTTCATCGTCGTCGTCGCCGCCCTCGGCGGGCACGTAGTCTGGCGAGAAGGTCTGCAGGTAGGCGAGCAGATTGTTGATCTCCTCGTCCGACTTGATGCCGGCAAAGGCCATCTTGGTGCCCTTTACCATCTCGTTGGGCTTGTGCAGGTATTCGAACAGGGTCTCGTGCGTCCACACCAGGCCGCCTTCGCCCGCCGCGATCATGGCCTTCGAGTACTTGTAATCGGCCAGGGTGCCGGCCGTCCTGCCGAAGACTTCGTTGAGGACGGGGCCGACCTTGTTCTTGGCGTTCTCACCGACGGCGTGGCAGGCCACGCACTTCTTGAAGACCTGTTCGCCACGCTCCAAATCCTGTGCGGCCACCGGGACCGCCGCCAGCGCCAATACTGTCGCTGCCACTACAACTGCCACTTTCATGCACATGCACTCCTCTTATTTTTTGCGGCCGGGCACCTGCCTCCGGCAGGAGGTCGTGCCCGCGCCTGACCCTTGCACCGTCCGGGCCTTCGGCCGTCATTATGGCGGCAGAATGGCCGCTTACATACCCCCTGTTCGGCGCGCCCGCCAGCGCCGGTTTTCGGCGGCCTTGTGCCGCATCGGTCGTCCGGCCGCCGCGCCGGAGGGCGGGCCGCCGGAACGGGCGGAGTGCAAACCTCAGGCAAAGATTGTACGTAACGGTTAGTTGATCGAATCCTCGGGCCGGGCAGGGCACTGATGGCTGCAATGGAAAAGTCGAAAAGAATGGCGCCGCGCGCGGCCAAGCCCCGCACGCAGGACCCGGCCGGCACGCGCCAGAACATCATCGAGATCGCCTCCGAGGAGTTCGCGCTCAACGGCCTGTCCGGTGCCCGGATCGACGAGATCGCCGCCCGCACGCGCTCGAGCAAGCGCATGATCTACTACTATTTCGGCGACAAGGAGGGGCTCTACCTCGCCTGCCTCGAGCACGCCTATCGCCTCGTGCGCGAGGGCGAGGCGAAGCTCGATGTGCAGGGCCTGCCGCCCATGGAGGCGCTGCGGCGCCTGGTGGAATTCACCTTCGACCACCACCACCGCCATGAGGGGTTCATCCGCACGGTGATGATCGAGAACATCCACAACGCCGAGTTTCTCGCCCACTCCACCGAGATCAGGCGCCTCAACGCCACCGCCATCGACACCATCACCGACGTCTACCGCCGCGGCGTGGCGGAGGGCGTGTTCCGCGACGGCCTCGATCCGCTCGAATTGCACTGGCAGATCAGCGCCCCGTGCTTCTTCAACGTCTCGAACCGTGCCACCTTCTCCAAGATCTTCGGGCGCGATCTCGGCGCGGCGAAGAGCCAGAAATCGTTGCGCGCCAATACCGTGGAAATGATCCTGCGCTACGTCGCGCGGCCGGAGTTCATCCCGCGGCAATAGCGGCAGTCCGGCGCTGCTGCCGGGGCAGGGCCGTTATTGCGGCGCGGCGTCGGTCGCCTCGGGCCGACCTGCCGTTGCCGCGGCCTCGCGTTCCCGCTGCGTCCGGTAGGCCGGCGACAGCACCAGGCGGTGCAGCAGGGAATTGAAGCGCTGGGCCGCCTGTTCGTCGTCATGGCGAAGCAGCGCACAGGCCTGGCCGGCGAGGCGGCAGGCGCTCTCGACTTCGCCGGCGCTGGCCAGTTGCTCGAGACTGACGAGCAGGAGCGACACCAGGTCGCGTGCCGGGGCCTGCGCCCGCGTGCTCATGCGATGCCCAGGTGGATCTTGGCCGCGTCGGTCATCATCTCGGGCGCCCACGGCGGATCGTAGCTGAGGTTGACGTCGACGAATTCCACGCCGGCCACCGACCAGGCGCCGTCGCGGGCGCCATCCTTGAGATAGCCCGTGGCCGGGCAGCCGCGGGTGGTCGTCGTCATCACGATGTTGACGATGCCGCCGTCCAGGACCTCCACCTTGTAGACGAGGCCGAGGTCGACGATGTTGTAGCCCAGTTCGGGGTCGATCACGAGGCGCAGCGCGTCGGTGATCTTGTCGGCGATGGCGTCGAGTTCGGCGGTGCTCATGCCGCACCTGCCTTGGCGGCGCCGATGCGAACGAAGATGCGATAGGTCGTGCCGTCCGCCTCGAACGCGCCCCGCCACGCGTGGCCGCGCTTGGCCAGTTCGGGGAACAGGAACATCGGCTCGCGCGACAGCAGCGCCGACAGCACCTCGCCGCGCTGCATCTCCTCGGCCGCGGCCAGGATCCGGACCATGGGCTCGGGCGGGTCGAGGTCGCCGAGCTCGAGCGTGCGCGCCGGCTCCGGCCATTCTCCCGCCCCGCTGTCCGGTCCCGCCAGCACCGGCTCTTCCGCCGCGACGCCGGTCGGCCGGAACAGCACCTGCCAGTCGCCGCCGCCGATCTCGCTCGCCTCGGAGGCAAAGCCCTTGGCTTCCATCACCGGGAACAGGGGGGTCGGCTTGAACGTCGCCAGGAGCCGCAACCCCTCGCCGGGGTCGAGCATGGCGACGGCCTGCATGATGGCGCCGAAGGGCTCGCCCCCGTTCTTGAGGATCGGCCGGACGTCGAGATCGTGGTAGATAATGGTCATGTCATTCACCTTGCTCAGGCGGGGGATTTGGCGGCGAGCAGCAGCCGCGGACGGCGTGTTCCTTCCGGCAGGCGCGTCGCCGCATCGACGTCGGCCAGCCTTCGGGCCCGGATGAACTCCACTGCCAGCGCGCCGGTCGCGACCAGCATGCACGCGGCGAGGGCGCGGAACAGTAGCGCCTGTCCGCCCAGCAGTGCCAGCGTGGCGAGCCAGACGGCCGCGAAATACAGGTAGAACCACTTGCCCGCCCGCGCCTCGACGACGAGGTCCTGCACCCGCGGCGTCGGCTTGCGGCCCATCACCGGCCCGTAGCATTCGAGCCAGGTCACGAAGGGCACGATCTTGTAGAGCTTGGCGAGCCCGAGGCCCGTGAGCCAGCCGAACGAGACCAGGAAGACGAGGGCGCCCACATGCGGTGCCAGTTCGCCCACGACCAGCAGCCCGATGAGCAGCAGGGCCGACGCGCCGAGCGAAAGCAGCGCCAGCGCGGCGATGCGGCTGTTCGTCTCCAGCTTGCGGCGCTTGCGGTGCCGGTACAGATTGGCGACGTCGTAGCCGTACAGCGCCAGCACCGGCAGTGCGAGGATGGCGGCGACGACGAGGATCGGCGCGGGATCGGCGCCGAGCAGGACGGCGACCGTGCCGCCGCCGACGGCGAGCACCAGCACCGCGATGCCGCCCCACAGCGCCGTCACCGAGGTGACGCGCTTGTCTTCCGGCGCCAGCATGAACATGGCGAGCAGCCGGTAGCTGACGCCGATGGCGGTGAAGGTCATCCACCCCCCGAGGCCGGCAATGACGTGCAGCGGCAGCCCGGCGGTAGTGAGGGCGACCAGCGGCGGGGCGTCGGCAACGCCGCCGAGCACGAAGGTGAAGATGATTCCGAGGGTGAACGTCGCCGCGAGGCTCGCCAGGCCGGCCACCACGAAGCGCGCCGGCAGCGGCAGCGGACGGGCCGTCCAGATGGTACGGGCGAGATTGTAGAGCGTCAGGACGAAGCCGAAGCCGAGCAACGTGCCGCCGGCGGGGAGCAGGGGCAGTTCATGGGTGATCGTGCCGTCGAGCTGGAGGAAGCCGCACAGCAGCAGGGCCAGGCCGCCGACGAGGCTGACAAGAGTGGGCAGCGGCAGCCAGTTGCTGTAGAGCGGCTTGGCGACGAGCACGGGAACGAACTGGAACAGGGCACCGCAGAGCAGCAGGCTCATCCAGCCCAGCGTGACCAGGTGCACCAGCACGAGGGTCGACGGCGCCTCGATCGGAGCGGCCGGAAAACCGTATCCGGACACCATCAGCCCTTCCGCCGCGAGCAGCGCCAGGACGGCGGCGACGAAGTAGCTCATCGTCCAGCGAGATAGCGATACGTGTCCCATGATGCGTGCTCCGGTGGCCGGCGCAGGGGTGCGCCGGCCCGTGCGTCGGCGCCGTTCAGGCGGCCTTCACGAGCTTGGAGATGAGGACGCGCCAGACGGTCGGGCCGCTTTCGAGATAGGTCCACGAGAACTGCTGCGGATGCTCGGCTTCCAGCTGGTAGTACAGCGGCTTGGGGTCGTGGTCGTTGATGAGCACGAAGGCGCCGCCGGGCGCCAGTTCGGCGACGAGCTGGAAGATCTTCTGATGGCGCTGCATCGGGATCAGGGTCCGTACGTCGATCTGTGCAGGCTCGTTCTCGGGGGTTGCAGACATGTCTCGTCTCCTTCGGCCGCTCAGCGATAACCGGATCGAGGGGCAGCGGCGTAACCCCGAACGGCCGGCAGCCGCATGCTCCAGGCGCGGGCCGTGCGAGCGATGCGAAAACGCTGGCCGCCTCCCGCGTGTGGGCCTCCCGGGAGGCTCGGCGTGGGCAGTTCAGCCCTCCTGCTCTAGGCACGGTCACCGGGGGCCTCTTTGCGCTGGAGCAAACAAGACTGTGTTTGTCCACTTTAGTACGAGGTATCGTTACCGCTCGTCTGGTGCGCTGCCATGGGTTCGGATGCCGGGGCCGGCCGCGGGCGCTTCGATGCCCTCCCCGCAAGGGCGCCTTGACTAAACTAACTAGTTCGTACAATGATGGCTGCCGAGTGCGGACGGTCGGACCGGGGGTCGCGGTTCGCGGCGTGGAACACGGGGATCGGGAGCCGTTCGGTGGGAGGTGCGTTCGAGGCCGCATGGGTGCAGCTGCAGGCCGGGATTGCGAGGAAGCTGGGGCAGCGGCCGGCGACGTCCTCGCCCCGGGTCGTCGTCGGCCTGCTCGGCCGTGGCATCCAGGCGTCCCGCACGCCGGCAATGCACGAGTACGAGGGGGCGAGGCTGGGCCTGGCCTACGCCTATGTTCTCATCGATTTCGATGAGCTTGGCCTCGCCGACGGCGACCTCGGCGCGGTGATCGACCAGGCGGAACGGCTGGGATTTGCCGGTCTGAACGTCACCCACCCGTTCAAGCAGTCAGTGCTGGACTACCTCGACGGATTGTCGCCCGAGGCGGCGACCATCGGCGCGGTGAACACCATTGTCTTCGGCAACGGCCGCCGCACCGGGCACAACACCGACAGCTGGGGGTTTGCCGAGGCGTTCCGTGAGGGCCTCACCGGCGTCAGGCTCGGCTCGGTGGTGCAGTTCGGCGCCGGCGGCGGCGGCGCGGCCGTGGCGCATGCGCTGCTGGCGAGCGGCGTCGGCATGCTGACGCTCTGCGACACCGACGCGGCGCGGGCGCAGGCGCTGGCGCAGCGTCTGGGACAACGATTCGGGCAACAGGTGCGGGCCGTCGAGGATGCCGTGGCCCATCTCGCGGCGGCGGACGGCGTCGTCAACGCGACCCCCCGCGGCATGCACAAATACCCCGGAATGCCGATACCGGCCGCCGCGCTGGAGGCCCGCCACTGGGTGGCCGACATCGTCTATTTCCCGGAGGAAACCGAGTTGCTGCGGCTGGCGAGACGCCTCGGGTGCCGGACGCTGCCCGGGACGAGAATGGCGATCTACCAGGCCGTGAAAGCCTTCGAACACTTCACCGGGATCGCGCCCGATCGGACAGCGATGATGGCGCATTTCGGTGCCGCGGCATGATCAGCATCGACGTTGTTCACAGGAGCGCCGACCAGCTGGGCGAAACACCGCTCTGGTGTGAGCGAATGCAAAAGCTCTGGTGGCTCGATATCGAGAAGCCGACGCTGAAATCGTGGGATCCCGAAAGCAAAGAGCAGGCGTCGCGCCCGTTCGAGACGACTTTCCTCGGCTCGCAGGCGCTCACCCGCAATGATCACAAGCGCCTGGTCGCCACCGGCAACTCGCTGCAGGTGCTTGATCTCGAAACAGGCGCGCTGACGCCATTCACGACGGTGGAAACGGGCGACGGCACACGGCTGAACGACGGCCGCGTCGATGCGCGCGGGCGGCTGTGGATCGGCACCATGGACAACGCGCTGCACCGCGGTGTCGGCTCGCTTTATCGCGTCGACCCCGATGGGAGCGTGAACCGGCAGTTCGGTGACGTGATCGTGGCCAATGGCATCGCTTTCGCTCCGGACAATCGCACCGCCTATTTCACGGACACGCGGCGTTACCGCACCTGGGCCTTCGATTTCGACCTCGACGACGGGAAGTTGAGCAACCGCCGGCTCTTTGCCGACTACTCGGCAACCAGGGAGCGACCCGACGGTGCCGCGGTGGATGCCGATGGATGCCTTTGGCAGGCTTTCTTCGCGGGTGGCCGCCTGGTGCGGTATCGGCCCGGTGGGAAGGTCGATCGCGAGGTTCCTGTTCCGGTCACAAACCCGACCTGTCTGTGCTTCGGGGGTGCAGATTTCAGTACGGCGTTTGTCACGAGTGCCGCCAAGTTTCTGTCGGCCGAGCAACTGGCACACGAGCCTTTGGCCGGTGCGCTGTTGGCCGTCGAAGGAATGGGGCAGGGCCTGCCCGAGCACCGATTCGCAATCGACTGAGAAACGCGCAAGAAGCGCAGGAGGAGAGAAACCATGGGACTGCTTTCAACCCGCCGGGCGGCCCTCGCTGCCGTAATCGGTCTTGGGCTGGCGACGGCGCTGCCGGCGCTGGCCCAGGACAAGCCGACGATCCGCTTTTCCGACGTCACACAGGCGGACGCCCCGCGTTCCAGGGCCGTGTCCGACATCTTCGCCAAGGAGATCGAGGGCGACTTCACCTTCGAGGGCTATTTCGGCGGCACGCTGATGAAGCAGGGCACCGAACTGGTGGCGCTGCAGCGCGGCAATCTCGATATGGCGTTGCTGCCGCCGTCCGATCTCGCCGACCAATTCCCCGGCTTCAGCATCCTGTCGGCTGCCTACCTGGTGCGCGACGCGGCGCATATGAAGGCGATCTTCGAGAGCGACGTGGGAGATGAACTGCGCAAGCTGGCGCGCGACAACCTCAATGTGGTCATCCTGTCACCGGCCTATTACGGGACGCGGCACGTAAACCTGCGCGGCCACAAGAAGATCAGTGGACCTGCCGACCTTGCCGGCGTGAAGTTGCGCATGCCAGGCGGCGAGGCCTGGCAGTTCCTGGGTGAGTCGATCGGCGCCAACCCGGTGCCGATGGACTATGCTGAGGTCTATACTGGCCTCCAGACCGGCGCCATCGACGGACAGGACAATCCGCTGCCCAACACGCAGCAGATGAAGTTTTATGAAGTGACCGACCAGATCGTGTTGACCGGCCACAATGTCGGTTTTGGCCTGTTCCTGATGCGCGCCGATCTCTACGACTCATTGACCCCGGAACTGCAGACCAAGATCCGCGATGCCGCGGCCAAGGCCTTCGAATGGAGCGATGCTGAGTACCTCAGGCAGGAGGCTGAACTGGTCGAATTCATGAAGAAGCAGGGGCTTGAGGTCTACACTCCCGACGTCGATGCCTTCCGGACCTACTCGAACGAGAAGTACCTTGCCTCGCCGCTGTCGAGAAACTGGCCGGAAGGGATGCTTGAGCGCATTAACGCCCTCTAGCGGTCGACCCTGCCGCTCTCTGCGGGGACGTGCTCGATGCCCTTTCGCCCGGGCGTCGAGCCGCTGCCTGCCATCTGCAATCATGCTCCGCGACGGCCTCGAGCGGGGCAGGGTGATCGTCGTTTCGGTAGTCGCCGGCTTGTCTTGCGCCGCGACGCTGCCATTCGCGGCCGAGGCATGCCAGAGGCCTTCATGCCCGAGGCGGCGGCGGAGTGCTCGCTCGGCTGTCGTGCCGGCGCCTTGGGTGCTGTACCCACGCTGACCTCGGTCTGGTGCCAGCGTGTCCCGGGGGGCGGCACCCCTGACATGTCGCTCCGGATGAATCCTGCCGACGCTGAAGCGGCGGGTCCACGCAACCGAGCGGGGGTGTCCGTTACTTGACATGTACGAACCATTTCGTACAAAGTTGGCATAGCTGGATGGACGGGAAGATCCGGAAGGCAAGGGAGCGCCCGTCCAGGCGGGCTAATCGAGGGATCGCCCGTGACGCGGGCTGAGGAGCCGAGAGGCCCCCAAAGTGGAGGATGACATGACTTTCCGTATTCAGCGGCGCGCTACCCTTATTGGCGCCGCCGCGCTTCTGGCGGCGACAGCGGTGACGCCATTGCTGGCCCAGGACAAGCCCGTGCTCAGGTTTTCCGCGGTGTTCTCGGAGCAGGACATCCGGGCGCAGATGATCAAGCAGTTCGCCGAGGCCATCGCCGGCGATTTCACGCTCGAGCCCTATTACGGGGGAACGCTGTTCAAGCAGGGAACCGAGCTTGTCGCGCTGCAGCGCGACATCCTGGAAATGGGCAACATCGCGCCGCAGGACATCTCGAGCCAGATCCCGGCCTGGTCGGTCCTCACGTCCGCCTACCTGTTCCGGGACGCCGCGCACCTGCGCACCTTCTTCGACAGCGACATCGGCGCCGAGTTCAAGCAGATGGCCGAGGACCAACTCGGCATCCATATCCTCGGGCCGACCTTCTTCGGCACCCGCCAGGTCGGATTGCGCATCGACAAGGAGATCAGGACCCCGGCCGACATGGCCGGCGTCAAGCTGCGCATGCCCGGCGGCGACGCCTGGCAGTTCCTCGGCATGGCGCTCGGGGCCAACCCGACGCCGATGGCCTATGCCGAGGTCTATACCGGGCTGCAGACGGGCGCGATCGACGGGCAGGACAACCCGCTGCCCAACGTCGAGAACATGAAGTTCTACGAAGTGATGTCGCAGATCGTGCTCACCTCCCACCTCGTCGGCTATGACCTGCTCGTCATTGCCAAGTCCAAGTGGGACGCGATGACGCCCGAGCAGCGGGAGAGGGTGCAGGCCGCCGCGACCGCGGCTATCGATTTCAGCCAGAAGGCGCATCTCGATCGCGAGGCCGAACTGCAGAAGAAGTTCGAGGATGCGGGGCTCAAGATCTACGTGCCGGACGTCGACGCGTTCCGCGCCCATGCCCAGAAGATGTACCTCGAGTCCGACCTGGCCAAGGACTGGCCGCAGGGTGTGGTCGACAGGATCAACGCGCTCTAAGCTGCAGCCGATGCAAGGCGGTGCCCCCCGCGGGCGCCGCCATGCCCGCCCAACGAGCGCGTCGCGCGAAACCGGAGACCTGGGATGAATTCACGCCTCTCCCGCGTCGGCGCGTGGTTGCATGCCCGCGCCGAGAACCTGCTCGTGGCGATGCTGGCCACCATGTTCGCGGCCTTCATCCTGCAGATCGTGTTCCGCTACGTCATCAACCTGCCGATCGGCTGGACGCATGAGATCAGCGTGATCCTGTGGCTGTGGATCGTCCTGTTCGGGACGGCCTTCGTCGTCCGCGACAGCGAGGAAATCCGCTTCGACATCCTCTACGGCGCCGCCAGCGACAAATGGCGCCGCGTCATGGTGGTGATCAGCGCCGCCGCCCTCGTCGTGCTCTTCACCATCTCCCTGCCGGCCGTCATCGATTACATCACCTTCATGAAGGTGCAGAAGACCGCCTATCTCAAGATCCGCTTCGACTGGCTGTTCTCGATCTACGGCATCTTCGCGGTGGCAATGATCGTCCGCCAGCTCTGGCTCGGCTACCGGGCGATCTGGGGCAGCGCCCCGGAAGCCTTCGATCCGACCAAGGCGGGTTCCGGGGTATGACGCTTTCCCTCGCGTTCGCCGCGGCCCTGGGCGTCATCACCGTCCTCGCCTTTCTCGGCCTGCCCATGGGGCTGTCGATGATCTCGGGCTCGATCCTCTACCTGCTGCTGCGCGGACAGGACATGGGGACGGCCGCCGAGCAGTTCCTCAACGGCATGTACTCGAACTACATCATGCTGGCGGTGCCGCTGTTCATCCTCGCCGCCGAGTTCATGAACTCGGGCACCATGTCGGAGCGCCTGCTCAAATGGTGTGACGCCATCGTCGGCCGTTTTCGCGGGGGGCTCGCGCAGGTCAATGTGCTGCAGTCCATCGTCTTTGCCGGCATGTCCGGCTCGGCCATCGCCGACGCCGCCGGCAGCGGCAAGATGATGCAGTACATGATGACCAAGGACGGCAAGTACACGCCCAGCTTCGCGGCCGCCCTGACCGCCGTCACCGCGGTCATCGGCCCCATCATTCCGCCGTCGATCCCGATGGTGCTCTATGCGCTCGTCGCCGATACCTCGATCGGCTACCTGTTCCTGGGCGGGGTCGTCCCGGGCCTGCTGATGGCGGGCCTGGTGATGCTGCAGATCCTGGTCATTGCCCGGACACGCAACTTCCCCGTCGAGCCGCCGGTGCCGCTGCGCCGGCTGCCGCGCATGACCTGGGAGGCGTTTCCCGTCCTGATGATGCCGGTGGTGCTGATGTACGGGATCTATGGCGGCATCACCACGCCGACGGAGGCCGCAGCGGTCGCCGCCTTCTACGCGCTCCTCGTGTCGATGCTCGTCTATCGCGCCGTCAAGGCCAGGGACCTGTATCAATCGCTGCTGGTCAGCGGCAAGACCACCGCCTCGATCGGCATGCTGATCGCCGGCGCCCTGGTGTTCAACTACGTCGTCACCATCGAGAACATCCCGCGCAGCCTCAGCGCCATGCTGCTCGCCTGGGACCTGAACCCCGTGACGTTCCTCGTCATCGTCAACATCCTGCTGCTGATCCTGGGATGCCTGCTCGAGGGCACCACCATCCTCCTCGTTATCGTGCCGGTGCTGGTGCCCACCGCACAGGCGCTGGGCATCGACATGGTGCATTTCGGCGTGGTCGCGGTGGTCAACATCATGCTCGGCCTGGTGACGCCGCCCTACGGCATGCTGCTGTTCATCATGACGCGCATTTCCGGGGCGCCGATGAAGGCCATCGTCGCCGACGTCATGCCGTTCCTGCTCGGGCTCATCGTCGCCCTGTTCGTCTTCACCTTCGTGCCGGAGACGGTGCTGTGGCTGCCGAAGCTGTTCGGCTATACGCCCACCGCCTTGCCGTGAGCCCGCTCAGGGCAGCGGGCCGGCGCGCCCGCGCCCTTGCGCCTCGCGCACGAGCCACTCCCGGAACTTGGCGAAGCCGGCAATGCCGACCGAGCGTGCGGGGAAGATGAGGCCATAGGGCTCGGCCCCGGCAAGGCGCCGGTCGGAGGCGAGGACGAGCCGGCCGTCGCCGAGCGGCTGGTCCACGATGATTTCCGGCACCAGCGCCACGCCGAGCCCGGCGATGGCGGCGCTGGTCACCATGTCGAAATGGTCGAAGCGGGCGCCGCGCAGGATCTTGCGCGGATCGCGGCCGGCGTGCCGGAACCAGTCGAGCCACAGCGTCGGCCGCGTGGCCTGCTGCAGCAGCGGCAGCCGCGCGATCTCGTCATCGGACAGGATCTTCGTCGTGCCCAGCAGCGCCGGCGCCGCGACGACCACCAGTTGCTCGTCCATGAGCGGCAGGAACTCGGCGCCGGGCGGGCGGTGGCTGCCGCGCTGGATGGCGGCATCGAACGGTTCGGCTTCGAAGTCCACGGCGTCGAGGCGCGCCGCGACGTCCAGCGTGACCCCCGGCACCGATGCCTGGAAAGCGGCAAGGCGCGGCACCAGCCAGACATTGGCGAGGCTCGGCAGCACGGCCAGCCGCAGCACCTCTGCATGACCACCGAATGACATAACCGTCAGCGCGGCCTCGTCCAGATCCGCGAGCAGGCGCTCGGCCTCGCGCTGCAGGGCCCGCCCCGCGTCCGAGAGCAGCAGGCGCTGTCGGACGCGGTGGAACAGGCGCACGCCGAGGCGCTCCTCGAGCGCGTTGATCGACCGGCTTACCGCGCTTTGCGTGAGGTGCAGCTCCTGCGCCGCGCGCGTCGTCGCCCCCAGCCGGGCGCAGGCACTGAACGCCTGCAATTCCGAAACCGTCGGGATGTAGCGTTGCCGCACCGGCCACCTCCAATGTAATAAGGCTATCGCGATTACTCATCATGTGCACGTCAAAAGTCGTTATCAAGCAGGCCGGCGTGGCGCTATGATGACGCACTGGCGAAAGGAAACGACCAATGACTGACGGCACGCTCAACCCAACCCTCAAGGCGAAGGACAGGCCGGATCTGTCCCGCTTCGACTGGAGCGATCCGTTCCTGCTGGACGCCCAGCTCGGCGACGAGGAGCGCATGATCCGCGACAGCGCCGCGGCGTTCGCCGCCGACCGGCTGGCGCCGAGGGTCCAGGAAGCCTATCTGCACGAATCCACCGACCCCGACATCTTCCGGGAGATGGGCCAGAACGGACTGCTGGGCGTTACCGTTCCCGAGGAATACGGCGGCATCGGTGCCTCCTACGTGGCCTACGGGCTGGTGGCGCGGGAGATCGAGCGCATCGATTCGGGCTACCGCTCGATGCTGAGCGTGCAGTCCTCGCTGGTCATGTACCCAATCTACGCCTACGGCACCGAGGCGCAGCGCAAGAAGTACCTGCCGCGGCTCGCCAGCGGCGAGTGGATCGGCTGCTTCGGCCTGACCGAGCCGGATGCCGGCTCCGACCCCGCGGGCATGACGACGCGGGCCGACAAGATCGATGGCGGCTACCGCCTCAACGGCGCCAAGATGTGGATCTCCAACAGCCCGATCGCCGACGTCTTCGTCGTCTGGGCCAAGTCCGAGGCGCATGGCGGCGCCATCCGCGGCTTCGTGCTCGACAAGGGCACGAAGGGCCTGTCGGCGCCCAAGATCGGCGGCAAGCTGTCGCTGCGCGCCTCGATCACCGGCGAGATCGTGATGCACGATGTCGAGGTCTCCGAGGACGCGCTGCTCCCCAACGTCTCCGGGCTGAAGGGCCCGTTCGGCTGCCTCAACCGCGCCCGCTACGGCATCGCCTGGGGCGTCATGGGGGCGGCGGAGGATTGCTGGCGGCGCGCCCGCCAGTACGGGCTCGAGCGCAAGCAGTTCGGCCGGCCGCTCGCCGCCACGCAGCTCTACCAGAAGAAGCTCGCCGACATGCAGACCGAGATCGCGCTGGGCCTGCAGGGCGCGCTGCAGCTCGGCCGCCTCATGGACGAGGGCCGGGCGGGTCCCGAGCTCGTGTCGCTGATGAAGCGCAACAATTGCGGCAAGGCCCTCGACATCGCCCGTTCCGCCCGCGACATGCACGGCGGCAACGGCATCCAGATCGAGTACCACGTCATGCGGCACGCCCAGAACCTGGAAACGGTGAACACCTACGAAGGCACCCATGACGTCCACGCCCTGATCCTGGGGCGGGCGCAGACCGGCCTGCAGGCCTTTTTCTGAACCGGGGCCGGGCCGTGACTCACCCCCTTGCCGGGCTGCGCGTGGTGGAGCTGGCCCGTATCCTCGCCGGCCCCTGGGCCGGCCAGACCCTGGCCGACCTCGGTGCCGACGTCATCAAGGTCGAGAGCCCCGAGGGCGACGACACGCGCCGCTGGGGCCCGCCCTTCATCGACGACGGCGGCGAGCGGACCGCCGCCTATTTCCACGCCTGCAACCGGGGCAAGCGCTCCATCGTCGCCGACCTGCGCACCCCCGAGGGGGCCGGCCTGGTCCGGCAGCTGGCCGCGACCAGCGACGTGCTCATCGAGAATTTCAAGGTCGGCGGGCTGGCCAAATACGGGCTCGACTACGACAGCCTCAAGGCGATCAACCCGCGCCTCGTCTACTGCTCGATCACCGGCTTCGGACAGACGGGTCC
Organism: Devosia sp.; assembly: GCF_036406155.1. Lineage (GTDB taxonomy): Bacteria > Pseudomonadota > Alphaproteobacteria > Rhizobiales > Devosiaceae > Devosia_A. The sequence continues at coordinate 35,896 of NZ_DASWVV010000223.1, forward strand.
GTGGAAGCACCGCCCCGGATACGACTTCATCATCCAGGGCCTCGGCGGCTTC
>NZ_DASWVV010000224.1:0-5674 GCF_036406155.1 Devosia sp.
GCCTCCATCTCGGGGGCGGAAGTGGGCTGCCAGGGCGAGGTCGGCTCGGCCTCGGCCATGGCCGCGGCGGCGCTGTGCGCGGCACTGGGCGGCAGCAACGAGCAGATCGAGAACGCGGCCGAGATCGCGCTCGAGCACCACCTGGGCATGACCTGCGATCCGATCCGCGGGCTGGTGCAGGTGCCGTGCATCGAGCGCAACGGCATGGGCGCGGTCAAGGCGGTGGCGGCGGCCTCGCTGGCGGCGCTCGGCGACGGCAGCCACATCGTGCCGCTCGACGCCTGCATCGAGACCATGCGCCAGACCGGCCGCGACATGGACGAGCGCTACAAGGAGACTTCGCTCGGCGGGCTGAGCGTGGCGCTGCCGGAGTGCTAAGAGTCACAGTGTTTACACTCGGAGAAAGTGTGTGTAGTTTTCGGCGCTGAGGACACATGCCATGTCGAAGTACGACCCGTTGACCGAACACCTCATGCGCCGGGGACAGGCCCGCATTCCGATGAGGTTTTCGGAAATCGAGGCGGTTCTGGGCTTCCAGTTGCCGTCGTCGAAATCCTACCGCGCCTGGTGGAGCAATAATCCCAGCAACAATGTGATGACGAAGGCATGGCTAGCCGCGGGATACCGAACCGAACAGGTCGACCTCGAGGGCGAGCGGGTCGTATTCGCCAGGCAGGACAACGACGAGGTCTCAAAGAAGGAGCCGACAGGGCGACCCAAGGGTCGGCATCCGGCCTGGGGTGCGCTCAAGGGGACCACTATTATCAGGCCCGGCACCGACCTCACCGAGCCAGCCGAGCCGGAATGGGGCGAGGTATATGGCAACTAGCACGCGGCTGCTGTTGGATACCTGCGCCGCGATCTGGATCACGGAGGACGCCCCGCTGGCGGATGCGGCAGCACGTGCCATCGACGGTGCGTTCCACGAGGGAAGGCCGATCTTCGTGTCCCCCATCACCGCCTGGGAGCGCGGCGTGCTTGTCGCCAAGGGCAGGCTGGCGTCGCCGATTACGCCGCATGCGTGGTTCTCCCGGCTCGTCGCCGAAACCGGCTTCGCCGTTGCCGATCTCTCGCCTGAAATCCTGATCGACTCCTCATTCCTTCCCGGGGCGATCCACAACGATCCCGCGGATCGCATCCTCGTCGCGACGGCGCGGGCGATGGATCTGGTCGTGGTAACGCGCGACCGGAAGATCCTGACCTATGCCGAAGAGGGGCACGTGCGCGCCCTGGCCTGCTAGCCTAGACCGAGCCGATCGTCTTGAGCCGCACCCTCGGGTGCACCTCGTTCTGGCTCATCACCACGGTCTGCGGGCGGAAGCGCTCGATGATGGCGCGCACGTGCGGGCGGATGCCGGGCGAGGTGATGAGCACCGGCAGTTCGCCCGCCTGGGCGGCCGTCTCGAAGCCCTGCTGGATGGCGACGATGAACTGCTGCAGCCTGGACGGCGCCATGGCGAGGTGGCGCTCGGCGCCCTCGCCCACCATGGCCTCGGCGAAATCGCGCTCCCATTGCGGCGAGAGGGTGAGCAGCGGCAAATTGCCGTCCGGCCCGAGATTGGCGGCGCACAGCTGGCGGGACAGGCGGGCGCGCACGTGCTCGGCAAGCATCTGCGGGGTTCGCCCCGGCCCGGCGACCTCGGCGATGCCCTCGAGGATGGTGGGCAGGTCGCGGATGGAGATGCGCTCGGCGAGGAGCGTCTGCAGCACGCGTTGCACGCCCGACACCGAGATCTGGGAGGGAACGATGTCCTCGACCAGCTTCTGCTGGTCCTTGGAGAGACCGGACAGCAGCGACTGCACGTTGGCATAGCTCAGGAGGTCGGCGATATTGGCCTTCAGCACCTCGGTCAGGTGGGTGGAGATCACCGTCGAGGGATCGATGATGGAATAGCCGCGCAGTTCCGCCTCGTCGCGCAGCGCCGGCTCGATCCAGGTGGCGGGCAGGCCGAAGGTGGGCTCGGTGGTGTGGATGCCGGGCAGCGTGATCTGCTGGCCCGTGGGGTCCATGATCATCAACTGGCTGGCGAAGATCTGGCCGTGCCCCGCCTCCACCTCCTTGATCTTGATCTTGTAGTCGTTGGGCTCGAGCTGCATGTTGTCGAGGATGCGCACCGGCGGCATGACGAAGCCGAGTTCGGTGGCGAGCTGCCGGCGCAGCGCCTTGATCTGCTCGGTCAGCCGGTCGGTGCCGGTGTCGTCCTCCTTGACCAGGGCCAGCAGCCCGTAGCCGAGTTCGAGCTTGAGCTCGTCGATCTTCAGGCTGTCGGCGATCGGCACCTCCTCCTGCGGCAGCGACGCTGCCTGCTTGACGATGTCCTCGGCGGCGGCGACGGCGCGGGATGCCGTCCTGGTCCGGCTCGAGCGGTAGGCAAGGAAGCCGACGCCGCCGGCCAGCGCGAGGAAGGGAACAACCGGCATGCCGGGCAGCAGGGCGAGGGCGCCGACGACCGCGGCCGACATGCCCAGCGCCTTGGGATAGCTGGTGAACTGGGCGACCAGCGCCTTGTCGGCCGAGCCGGTGACGCCGGCCTTGGACACCAGCATGCCGGCGGCGGTGGAGACGATGAGCGCGGGAATCTGGCTGACCAGCCCGTCGCCGACGGTGAGCAGCGTATAGTTGTTGCCCGCCTCTTCGAAGCTCAGCCCCTGCTGCATCATGCCGATGACCATGCCGGCGACGATGTTGATGAAGGTGATGAGCAGGCCGGCGATGGCGTCGCCGCGCACGAATTTGGAAGCGCCGTCCATGTTGCCGAAGAAGGCGCTCTCGGCCTCCAGCGTCTCGCGGCGCTTGCGCGCCGCCGCCTCGTCGATGAGGCCGGCGGAGAGGTCGGCGTCGATCGCCATCTGCTTGCCGGGCATGGCGTCGAGGTTGAAGCGGGCGGCGACCTCGGCGATGCGCCCGGAACCCTTGGTGATGACGATGAAGTTGACGATGATCAGGATGGTGAACACCACCACGCCGATGATGAAGTTGCCGCGCATGACGAAATTGCCGAAGGCCTCGATGACGTGGCCGGCGGCATCGGTGCCGTCGTGGCCGTCGGCGAGGATCAGGCGCGTCGAGGCGAGGTTGAGCGCCAGCCGCATCATCGCGGCGATGAGCAGCACGGTGGGGAAACTGGAGAACTCGAGCGGCGTCTGGATGAACAGCGCCGTCATCAGGATCAGCACCGAGAAGACGATCGAGATGGCGAGCAGCGCGTCGAGCAGCAGCGGCGGCAGCGGCAGGATGAGGACGATGATGATCGCCATGATGCCGACGGCCAGCCCGATGTCGGTGCTGCCGACGGTGCGGCCGATGGCGCCGAGGCCGGGGAGCTTGAAGCCGGAGCCGGGGGTGGCGTTGGAAAGATCAGACACGCGGTGCCTCCGTGCCGCAGCCGGCGGAGCCGTTCACCCCCCTCCCATCCTCCCCCGCGCGGGGGGAGGTGTCCCCCGGTGGGCGGGGCGCCGGAGTGCTAGCGCCAGCCCACACCCTCCCCCTTGAGGGGAGGGGACGGGGGTGGGGGACCATCGGCAAGTTGGGATTGGTCACGCGGCTGTAGTCCGCTGCTCGCCGGGGGCGGGGATGGAGGTGCCTTCCTCGGCGTACTGGTTGAGCTTGTTCCGGAGCGTGCGGATGGAAATGCCGAGGATGTTGGCGGCGTGCGTGCGGTTGCCGAAGACGTGGTCGAGCGTGTCGAGGATGAGGTCGCGCTCGACCTCGGCCACGGTACGCCCCACCATGGCGCGGGTGACGGTCTGGGCCGCCTGCGCCGCCTGGGTCACCAGCGAGGCCGCCTGCACCACCTCGGTGAGGCCGGTGCCGTCCGGCATGGCGATGGCTTCGGGGCCGATGCTCTCGCCGCCCGCGAGCAGCACCGCGCGGTGCAGCGTGTTCTCGAGCTCGCGCACGTTGCCCGGCCACGGCGCCTTGAGCAGGGCGGCGCGGGCCGCCTCGGAGAGCACGCGGTTGCCGAGCCCGTTGGCCTTGGCATATTTCGCGACGAAATGCTCGGCGAGCGCGACGATGTCGCCCGGCCGCTCGCGCAGCGGCGGCAGCCTCAGATTGACGACATTGAGGCGGAACAGCAGGTCCTCGCGAAAGGAGCCCTCGCGCACCGCGTCGGCGAGGTTGCGGTTGGAGGTGGCGATGATGCGGATGTCGACGGGCACCGGCCGGGTGCCGCCGATGCGGTCGATGACGCGCTCCTGGATGGCGCGCAGCAGCTTGGCCTGCAGGCGGATGTCCATCTCGGAGATTTCGTCGAGCAGCAGCGTGCCGCCGGAGGCCTCCTCGAACTTGCCGATGCGGCGGGCGACGGCGCCGGTGAAGGCGCCCTTCTCGTGGCCGAACAGTTCGCTCTCGAGCAGGGCCTCGGGGATGGCGGCGCAGTTGATCGAGATGAAGGCCCGGCCGGCGCGCTTCGAGCGCGTGTGCAGGTATTTGGCCATGACCTCCTTGCCGGTGCCGCTCTCGCCGGTGATGAGCACGCTCGCCGCGGAGGGGGCTACCTGGTCGGCGAGCCGGACGACGCGGGCCATGGCCGGGTCGCGGAACAGGAAGTCGCTCGACTCGCGCGCCACCGCCGCGATCACTGCCGCGATCAGCTCGGCATCGGGGGGCAGGGGGATGTATTCCTTGGCGCCGGCGCGGATGGCGTTGACCGCCGCGGCAGCGTTGGTCTCGGTGCCGCAGGCGACGACGGGGACGTGGAAGCGCTCGCCCTCGAGGCCCGCGATCAGCCCGGGGATGTCGGCCATGACGTCGACGAGAAGCAGGTCGGCGCCGTGGCCGGCGCGCAGGCTGGCAAGGGCCACCTCGATGCTGGGCGCATGCGCCACCTTGGCGCCGCCGGCCATGGCCAGCTTGGTGGCCTCGCTCAACTGGCCTTCGAGGGCGCCGATGATCAGTAGCCGCATGGTGCTCTCCTAGGCCGCCTTGATGATTTCGGTCATGGTGACGCCGAGCCGGTTCTCGACCAGCACGATCTCGCCGCGCGCCACCAGCCGGCCGTTGACATAGATCTCGACGGCCTCGCCGACCTGGCGGTCGAGCTCGACCACGGTGCCGACGTCCATCTTGAGCAGTTGCGACACCGGCATGCGGGTGCGCCCCAACACCACCGAGATGCGCACCGGCACGTCGAAGACTGCCTCGAGATCGGCGGCCGTCTTCTCTCCGTAGGGGGGCACCGGCTCGCGGCCCTCCGCGACCATTTCCTCAAGACCGATGCCACCGGGGTCGTCGCCGCCGCTGCTCATTGTTCGCCCTCTTCCGGGATTGCGGCGCCGTGGGCGGCGAGATAGGCCGCAACGCGCCTGTCGATTGCCGCCGAAACGGCGTCCATGTCGCGGACGACGCCGCCGTCGACCCATTCGATGCGGCCGTCGCCCAGCGCCTGATCGGGATCGCCCATGACCACGAGGCGGCCGGTGAAGCCGGAGGTCGCGATGCGGGCTGCGGCGATCTCGCGCACGGCGTCGGCGAGGCCGGGATGGCAGCGGATCACCAGGTGCGGCACGCCGTCGAGCGCGGCGAGGCATTCGACGAGCAGCGCCTCGATCTCGGCCGTCGGCTGGCGCGCGACAAGCGCACGGGCGAGCTTGCGGGCGATGGCCAGAGCCAGTTCCGCGGCGTCGGCAAGCGTCGCCGTCCGCGCTTCGTCGACGGCGGCGGCGAAGCCGG
>NZ_DASWVV010000225.1:0-4834 GCF_036406155.1 Devosia sp.
CCCGCCGCACCGGCCGAGACGGCCCCGGCCGAGGGCGCAGCGGCGGGCAACTGACCGCCGCCGTCCCCCGCCGCGCGAGGACACCGCATGAGCGTCACCGTAGCCATTGTCGGCCGTCCCAACGTCGGCAAGTCCACCCTGTTCAACCGGCTGGTCGGCCGCAAGATCGCGCTCGTCGACGATACGCCGGGAGTGACCCGCGACCGCCGCGAGGCCGAGGGCCGCATCGGCGACCTCAGGTTCCGCGTCCTCGACACGGCCGGCTTCGAGGATAGGACCGACGGCAGCCTCGAGGACCGGATGCGCCAGCAGACCGAACTGGCCATCCGCGACGCCGACGTCATCCTGTTCATGATCGACGCCCGCGCCGGCGTCACCCCCCTCGACCAGCGCTTCGCGCAGGTGCTGCGAAAGGCCGGCAAGGCCGTGCACCTGATCGCCAACAAGGCAGAGGGCAGGGAGGCGGATGCCGGGCTGATGGAGGCCTACAAGCTCGGTTTTGGCGAGGCGGTGGCGCTGTCGGCCGAGCACGGGCTCGGCCTTGCCGATCTGCATGCCATCGTCGCGCAGGCGGTCGACAAGGCGGCCGCGGAGGCCGCCGCAGAGGCGCCGCTGCCGGAGGACCTGCTGCCGCAGGTCGACATCGACCTGCCCGAGGACGACGGTTCGACCGAGGAGGGGCCGGCGCTGCGCTGGAACCCCGAGCGCTACCTGAATGTCGCCATCATCGGGCGCCCCAACGCCGGCAAGTCCACGCTCATCAACCGCATGGTGGGCGAAGAGCGCCTGCTGACCGGCCCCGAAGCGGGCATCACCCGCGATTCCATCATGGTGCCCTGGGAGTGGGAAGGCCGCACCATCAACCTGGTCGATACCGCCGGCATCCGCCGCCGCGCCCGCGTCACCGAAAAACTCGAGAAGCTCGCCGTCGGCGACGCGCTGCGCTCGGTCCAGTACGCCGAAGTCGTGGTGCTCCTGCTCGACGCCACCATTCCGTTCGAAAAGCAGGACCTGGCACTGGCGGACCTCGTCGAGCGCGAGGGGCGCGCGCTGGTCATCGCCGTCAACAAGTGGGACCTGGTCGAGGACAAGCCCGCCGCGCTGGCGGCGCTGCGCGAGGCCTGCGAGCGGCTGCTGCCGCAATTGCGCGGCGTGCCGCTGGTCACCATCTCCGGGCTGCAGGGACGCAATCTCGACCGGCTGATGCAGGCCATCTTCGCCATCGAGAAGACGTGGAACACGCACGTCTCCACGGCCCGGCTCAACCGTTGGCTCGCCGGCATGATCGAAGGCCACCCGCCGCCGGCCACTTCCGGCCGCCGCCTCAAGCTGCGCTACATGACCCAGGCCCGCATCCGGCCGCCCAGCTTCATCCTGTTCGCCTCGCGCCCCGAGGCGCTGCCCGCTTCCTATTTGCGCTATCTCGTCAACGGGCTGCGCGACGCCTTCCACATGCCGGGCACGCCCATCCGCATGTGGGTGCGCGGCGGCAAGAACCCATTCGCCAAACAGGAGAAATAGCGCGGCGGCGGGGCAGGCGGGCCGTAGGTGCTATTGCCTATTCGCGATTGGCCTTCGCCCCGCTATAACGATTCCGCCCGAGCGACCCGCTGCTGAGTGCGGGGCCGCAGTGACCCCAAGACGCCCTTGTTCGTCGAAATCCTGATCGTTATCGTCCTGACCGTCGTCAACGGGCTGCTGGCCATGTCCGAACTGGCCGTCGTGTCCTCGCGCCCGGCGCGGCTCAAGGTTCTCGCCGAGGATGGCAACCGCGGTGCCAGGGTGGCGCTGAAGCTTGCCGACGACCCCGGCAAGTTCCTGTCCTCGGTGCAGATCGGCATTACCCTCGTGGGCGTGCTGTCCGGCGCCTTCTCCGGCGCGACGCTGGGCCACCGGCTGGGGCGCGCGCTCGAATCGATGGGAGCCGATCCCGGCGTGGCCGATGCCGTGGGGGTTGGCGTCGTCGTCGTCGTCATCACCTATCTGTCGCTGATCGTGGGCGAACTGGTGCCCAAGCAGATCGCGCTGCGCGATCCCGAGCGGATCGCGACCCGAATTGCCCCCACCATGGACTTCGTCGCCACCATCGCCGCGCCGCTGGTCTGGCTGCTGGACGTCTCGGGCCGCGGCCTGCTGACGCTCATGGGCCAGAGCGGGGAGACCGGCGAGCGGGTCACCGACGAAGAGGTGAGGACCATCATCGCCGAGGCCGAGAGCGCCGGAGTGCTCGAGAAGGAAGAGCGCAGCATGATCTCGGGCGTCATGCGCTTCGCCGACCGCTCGGCTCGGGGCCTGATGACACCGCGCCTCGACGTCGAACTGGTCGACCTGTCGGAATCGCCCGAAGAGATCCTCGCCAAGCTGCGCGCCACGCATCGCTCCATGGTGCCGGTGCAGGAAGGCGGGCCGGATTCGATCATCGGCGTCATCGTGCGCAAGGACCTGATCGACGTCTTCGCCGACGGCAAGCCGTTCGATCCGCGCGCGCTGGTACGGCAGGCCCCGGTGGTGATGGACCGCTCCGACGCGCTGCACGTGCTCAAGGCCATCCGCTCGTCCGTCGTCCACATGGCGCTCGTCTTCGACGAATACGGGCATTTCGAGGGCATCGTCACCTCGGGGGATATCCTCGAGGCCATCACCGGCAGCTTCCAAGAGGAGGAGGGGGAGGAGCCCGCCTTCGTCGCCCGCGACGACGGCTCCTTCCTGGTCTCGGGCTGGATGCCGGTCGACGAGTTCAAGGACCGCCTGGGCGTGCCTGTCCCCAAGGATCCCGACTACGAGACGGTGGCGGGCTTCGTGCTGGCCGAGCTCAACCACCTGCCGGCCGTGGGCGAGCACTTCGAACGCGGGCCGTGGAAGTTCGAGGTGGTCGACCTCGACGGCCGCCGCATCGACAAGGTGCTGGTGAGCCGGAGCTGAGCCTCAGAGGGCGGCGAGCGTTCCGGAGGGAAAGTCGAATAGCGACCGCGTGGCGGTGAAGTCGGGGGCGACCATGTCCACCAGCCTGGGGGCGACCGCCTCCGGCCGCGTCAGCGTCTCGGGATCCTCGCCCGGCATGGCCTTGGCCCGCAAGGCCGTGCGCACCACGCCCGGGTCGAACAGATTGACCTTGAGGGCGGTATTGGCGACCTCGCCGGCATAGCTCGTGACCAGCGCCTCGAGTGCTGCCTTGCCCGCCGCGTACAATCCCCAATAGGGCCTGGAGGGACCCGTCGAGAATGAGGTGACGAACACCGCGCGGCCGGCCTCCGCCCGCCGTAGCAGCACATCGAGCGAGCGCAGCAGGCGGTAGTTGGCGGTGACGTTGATCGCCATCACCTTGTCGAACTCGTCCGGGGCGATGTGCGGCACCGGGGTCAGCGTGCCGAGCAGCCCGGCGTTGCCGATGAGCCCGTCGAGGTGCCCCCAGCGCTCGTAGATGGCGGCACCCAGCCGGTCGATGCCGTCGGCGTCCTTGAGGTCGAGGGGCACCAGCGTGGTCGCCCCGCCCAGCGCCTGGATCTCGTCGTCCAGCTCCTCGAGCCCGCCGACGGTGCGGGCCACGGCGATGACGTGAGCGCCGCGCCGCCCCGCCTCGCGCGCGGCGGCATAGCCGATGCCGCGCGAGGCGCCGGTGACGAGCACCACCTTGCCGGAAAGATCATTCGTGTCGGTCATGGGCCTGGTGTTTCCGTGAAGCTGGGCGCGGGCTCGGGCCGCGGCACGACGGGTGAAGGGAGAGCGGCGGTGGCGAAGCTCAGCTCGCCTCGCGCATCAGCGACAGCCGCTTGGGATCGTTCTTGCCGCGCCCGTTGCGGTCGGTCAGCGGCGTCGGGTAGTCGCCGGTGAAATAATGGTCGGTGAACTGCGGCTGGGCCGGATCGCGCTTTACCCCGCCGACGGCGTCGTAGAGCCCGTCCAGCGACAGGAAGGCCAGTGAATCGGCGCCAATGAAGCGGCACATCGAGGCCAGGTCGGGATGCTGGTTGGCCAGCAGGTTCTCGGGGTTCGGCGTGTCGATGCCGTAGTAGTCGGAGTGGTAGATCCGCGGACTGGCCACGCGCAAATGGACTTCCTTCGCCCCGGCGTCGCGGATCATCTGCACGATCTTGACCGAGGTGGTGCCGCGCACGATGGAATCGTCGATCAGCACCACGCGCTTGCCGGCGATCTCATGCCGGTTGGCCGAGTGCTTGAGCTTGACGCCGAAGGCGCGAATCGACTGCGTCGGCTCGATGAAAGTACGGCCGACATAGTGGTTGCGGATGATGCCCAGCTCGTAGGGAATGCCGCTCTGCTGCGCGTAGCCGATCGCCGCCGGGGTGCCGCCGTCCGGGACCGGCACCACGACATCGGCGTCCACCGGGGCTTCCCGGGCGAGGTTGCTGCCCATGCGCTTGCGCGCGCCGTAGACCGAGCGGCCGGCCACGACGGAATCGGGGCGGGCGAAATAGACGTACTCGAACAGGCACATGCGTTCCGGCTTGGGCGGGAACGGCTTCAGCGAGTCGATGGTGATGCGGCCGTCGGGCTGGATCTCGCAGATCACCACCTCGCCGTTCTCGACGTCGCGCACGAACTTGGCGCCGATGATGTCGAGCGCGCAGGTTTCCGAGGCGAAGATCGGTTTGCCGTCGAGGTCCCCCAGCACCAGCGGGCGGATGCCGTTGGGGTCGCGCGCCCCGATGAGCTTGGTGCGCGTCAGCGCCAGCAGCGAATAGGCGCCTTCCAGGTGGCCGAGCGCATCGATGAAGCGATCCGACGACGAGGTCTTGCGGCTGCGCGCGATGAGATGCAGCACCACTTCGGTGTCTGAGGTGGACTGGCAGATGGCGCCCTTGGCGATGAGGTC
>NZ_DASWVV010000226.1:0-37002 GCF_036406155.1 Devosia sp.
GCGGCCGCGAGGCCGGCGAGGCTGCGGCCCCGGCGCCAATGTCGAAGTGCCTTCGGCATGGCCCCCTCTTAGAGGATTTTGCGCGGCGATGGAATTCGCAATGGACTTGTGGCGGGCGGGGAAGCTGCTATGAGCCCGCCATGCTCAACCCGATGCCGAAAACCTTCGTCTACACCCCGCCGACCGAACCGTGGCTCAGCGTGCTGTACGAGGACAAGGACATCATCGTCCTCGACAAGCCGAGCGGGCTGCTCACCGTGCCGGGCAAGGACCCGGCCCTGCACGACAGCCTCGAGACGCGGGTACAGCAGCGCCTCCCCACGGCCAAGGTCGTGCACCGGCTCGACAAGGACACTTCCGGAGTGCTGCTGATGGCGCTCAACAAGCCGGCGCTGGGGCATCTGGGCCGCCAGTTCGAGCAGCGCAGGACCACCAAGGCCTACGTCGCCCGGGTCTGGGGCGACCTCGCCGAGGCGCGCGGCATGGTCGAGTTGCCGCTCGCCACCGACTGGGAGAACAAGCCGCGCCAGAAGGTGGACTGGGCGCATGGCCGGCCGAGCCGCACCGAGTGGGAGGTGATCGGGCACGAGAACGGGGCGACGCGCGTGCGGCTCACCCCGCATACCGGCCGCACGCACCAGCTCAGGGTGCACATGCTGGCCATCGGCCACCCCATCCTGGGCGACGTGTTCTACGCCACCGGGGAGGCGCTCGCCGCCGCCGACCGGCTGCAGCTGCACGCCGAGACGCTGGGCTTCGCCCATCCCGCCGACGGGCGGGCCATGATCATGCGGGCGCCCTGCCCGTTCTGAGCCGCGATCGGCGCTTGACGGATCGAAACGGCGGGCGCTTCGTTTCTCCCAGTGCGTGGAGGTCATGAGGAGGAACGCATGAACACCGCCAATCTGCAGCTCGAGGGGCTCTACATCGCCGTCACGGCGCTGGCCGAGGCGCTGCGCGAAAAGGGCGTGCTGAGTTCGGACGAGCTGGCCCGTTCGCTCGACCGCGCCGAGACCATCGCCTGGGAGGCGGAAACCAAGAAGGGGCTCTCCACCGCCAATATCGAGGCCGTGGTCTTCCCCATCCGCTATCTGCGCGTCGCCGTCGAGGCCGCCGCCCACGGCAACCACCTGCCGTTCCACGAGGTGGCGCGCATCGTCGGCGAAGCCAAGCTGCCGCGCCCGCCGGGCCGCGCCAGCTACGTATCGCCGCGCGGCGAGGAGCCCGGCAGCCGGCGCGAGCGCCGCGCCGCACGCGAGCTGAGCGAGGGCGAACTGCTCGACCTCGCCCGCAGCGAGGCGCAGGAACGCGACGCGTGAGGGGCTAGCCAGAGTCGCATTCGCCGCCGCCGGCATTTTCACGCTCCCTGCGGAGCCTTCTTGGGTTCACCGCCGAGCCGACCGCATGCCCGGTGCCGGTTGCGGTCAGCATCAGTCGCGCAGAGGCATGAGGCCCCTCCGCGAGGAACGGACGGCATCCAGTCGCTGATCGCGCGCTCACTCGGGCCGGCGCCCCCCCGGCCGCCGATCGGGGGCACCGCCGGCCGGCGCTCTCCACATGGCGCTGCGCCCGCCAAGCCAGCCGCGGTTTGGCGGGATCAGCGGCAGCATCCCCGACGGGAGTCGCGCCGGAATGGACGATCCGGCCCGCTCGTAATAGGCTCCCGCCGCCATTGGGGGCTCATGCTTGGATAATTCTGCCGCGCGGCCAGCCAAACCCGCCGTCGTTGGCGTGTTCAGACCCGATATCGAGGGGCTGCGCGCGGTCGCAGTCCTGTCTGTAATGTTATATCATTACACGCTTGGGCCGTTTCACGGTGGATTTGTCGGGGTCGATATATTTTTCGTCATATCCGGATACGTCATTGCCCAGTCTCTGGCTGCGAGGAACACCGGCCACTTTCTGAGTGATTTCCTGGCCTTCTGCGAGAGACGCATTCGGCGTCTCCTTCCGGCGCTCATCCCCGTCATTGTCGTCGTCTATATTGGGGGCTATCTCCTGTATCTTGATACGGGCTTCGAGGCTCTATCAAGAAATGTTCGTGCGTTAGGGCTCGCAGCGACAAACTGGTCGCTACTTGGACAGACTGGCTACTTCGATGCTCCAGCCGCCGCGAACCCGGTGCTTCACACGTGGAGTCTGTCCGTTGAAGCGCAGTACTACTTCGTCGCACCCCTGCTGTTTTACGCGGCCGCACGCAGGTTCAAAGCTGCGCCCGCCGCCGTCTCTCTGTGGCTTGCCATCACATCATTCATCGTGGCCACCATTCTTATCTTGGGTGGGCGCAACGATGACGCGTTCTTCAATTCAATCGCCCGTTTTTGGGAGATCGCCATTGGCGCCATCTTTGCAACAAGCCCACACCTTCAGATAACGAGGCCCGGATGGTCGACCGCTGCCCGTGTTGCCGGTTTGGCCCTGATCGGCGTCGCGGTATTTGGATTTTCGGATACCACGCCCTTTCCAGGCCCCGCCGCATTGCTTCCAGTTGCGGGGGCAGTTCTGATCGTGGCATCCAATCCTAGGAATACCGATCCCTTCTGGTCGCTTCTTTCCGCGAAATCGGCGCGATATCTCGGCCGCCTCTCATATTCCCTATATCTCTGGCACTGGCCCATACTTGTTCTTACTCTGACGCTTTTTCCCGGCTGGAGCCTCCTTCCGCTGGGCACGAGCCTGGCTCTATCGATCTTCTTGGCTGTCGGATCCTACCATCTCATAGAGAGCCCTGTCGGACGGTGGAAACTGACGCAAAGACATGTATTCATTGCGGCGGGCCTCATCTCGGCGACATTGCTTGGCGTCGGTCATGTCGGCGTCGCCCTGAAGGGCATTCCGCAACGGCTACCTGCCGATGTACGACTCGCCCTCAGTGGCAAGACGGACATCGGCAGGGGCCTAGCAAATTGCTTGCCCGAAAACTGGCGGCTGTTCGGCACAACTGAGGGTCAAGCACGAACAAGTCCATGTTTGCTGGGAGATGCAAATCGGCCACCCAGCTTCCTACTTTTCGGGGATAGTCATTCCGGTGCTCTCATAGCCGAGTTTGATGCGCTCGCGCGGGTCAGCGGCCGGACCGGACTGGGTATAGGGTACCCTTCTTGCGCACCTATCGTGACGCTGCGTAACAAGAGCACAAATCACCCGGGCTGCGAGTGGCTGAATCAAACAGTTGTCGGATATCTTCGTTCGCATCCGGAAATCGCGACCGTGGTCCTAGCTGCAAGGTGGGAAACCTACACAGAAAGCGGGTTCTATGAAGCCGCTGCATCTGACGGGCGAATGTCCTTCGTGGAGGGTCTCGAACAGACGCTTGCAGAAGTATCAGGAGACCACCGCGAGATCTGGGTCCTGGGCCAGGTGCCTTCGCATCCGGTCCTTGTTCCCGAGTCACTTGCCGTCGACACCATGGTGGGGCGGCCACTCGCAGCTTGGGCAACAACGGCAACCGATCACAATCGGTCCACCAAATTTGTCACCCGAACGTTTCGCGATCTCGAGGCAATCGGGATGGTCCGCTTCCTAGATCTTGCCGTCCCGCTATGTTCGACAGATCAATGCCTTGTGCATGTAGATGGTCGCCCTCTCTATTCCGACACTAACCACCTCAGCAACTTTGGCGGCACCATCTTGGCACCGCTGTTGGACAGCGCAATTCGGCCTATTAACCCCCTGTGAAATAATAGATTACCATCGTAATCCGGTTAGCATTCGGAGCATTGGTAAGATCGCTGCACTGTAGCTTTGTGCCATCGTTTATCGCGCTATGGAATGTCAGGGTGAATGTGTCCTCGTCCGCTATCCAATACACCGGCCTGTTTGCACCCCATCCCAGTACGCGGCCGACTGGCCCCGACGGGTTATGACCGGCTCTCACGGAAAACGGCAATGTCAGACCAAGATTTCCCCCGCCCCCGCTGGCGGCGTCGGTGCGGATGTCGATGCAGGCGATGACGGCCTGGCCGATCTTGACGTACTGGCCGATCTGGGTGTCGTAGGTGACCGTGGGGTTGGAGACCGAGCCGGTGAAGACCGGCGTCCAGTTGCCCTCGCGATAGTCGTCGAGCGTGGTGGGGTCGGCGGCCGGGTTGGCGACCGCCGGGAAGCCGAGCTGGCCCTGGGGCAGGCGCACCGCCCCGCCGGCGGCGGCGATCGTCAGCCCCTCGATCCAGCTGGCGCCGTCGGGCGAGACCTTGACGTGGAAATCGTCGTCGCCGGCGAGGCCGAACTCGGCCCGGCCGGAATAGCCGGTCTGGAACAAGACGCTCGCCGTCTCGGCCGGCCCGGCCTTGTTGAGCTTGAGCCGGTGGCCCGCCCCGGCATGGGTGAACAGGCTCGCCTCTGAGGCGACGGCGAGGCGGTCGACGAGGCTGGGCGTGGTGTTGATGCCGAACTGGGCGACGGCGCTGCCGCCATTGGAGACGAAGGCGGCGAAGGTGCCGTCGCGGCGGATCATGAGTTCGGCGCTGTCCTCGACATAGAGCTGCCAGCCGTCGGCGGCGGTGCGGAAGCTCCAGGCGCCGTCGCGCCACAGCGCCAGCTGCCCGTCGCGGCCGGCCCAGGCGCCGCCGGCGCCGCCAGGCACGAGATAGGCGTCGCCCTCCTCCGGGGCGGCGGGCGGGGCGGCGAGCGAGGCGCTCTTGACCGCGGGCTGCACCAGCAGGTCGAGCGCCCGCATGGCCTCGTTGTAGGTGACGTGCTTCTGTGCCTGCTGCGGGGCGATGCAGGGGAGTTGCAGGCGGGCTGTGGCGTCCATCTGGGCCTGTCCTTGTTGCGGTTGAGCGGGCAGCAGTCTAGGGCCGCGTCGGGATGCGGGGATTACCTCGTCGTCGACGCGATTTCCTCGCGGCCCGAAATGGTCTAGGACTGCCCGGCAGGGGGTGGCCTCGAGATGGTTGCCGATTGGCAGCGCGGGTTCGTCTTGGACAGCGAGTGGACGGCGGCGGGGCGCTACCGGCTGACGCTGCACAACTACGGCGAGGCGCCGCTCACGGAGTTCCGGCTCGGCCTGTCGGGCCCGGCGCGGCTCGGCGAAAACGCGCGGGTGCAGGGCGGCACGCTGGTCCGGGTCGTTTCCACCTATGCCGAGATCGCCCCGGAGCCGGGCTTCGTGCTGGCATCCGGGGGGCGCTGGAGCGTCGAGATCAAGGGCCTCGCCGCCCCGCTCCGGCACTGGACGGACGGGGCCGCCGCCGGCTTCGTCATCGATGCGACGGGCGAGGCCGTGGCGGCGCTCACCGTGCCGACGCGGCGCGCCGGCAGCATCGGCACGGACCGGCGCGGCACCGTGACGCTGCCGGTTCCGGCCACCCCGCCAGTGCCGGTTTCGATCATCCCGTGGCCGCAGAAAGTGGCGGTGGGCGACCGGCGCAGCGCCCCCGAGGGCCTCGCCGTCAGTGCCGCCGACCCGGCCGGCGAAGCGGCCGAGGCCGCCTTCCGCCAGCTCACCACGCTGCTGTTCGGCGTCGAGGGGCTGGTGCGCCCGTTCAACGAAGGCGGTTTCGCCGTCATCATGAAGCCCGACGCCACGCTGCCCGCGGAAGCCTACCGCATCGAGTTCGAGCCCGAGCGCGCCATCGTCACGGCGTCGGCGACGGCGGGCTACCTGTACGGGCTGGTGAGCCTCGGCCAGGTGCTGCGCGGCGCCCGGCTCTACCCGCAGAGCTACGTCTTCCCGACCACGGGGCATATCGAGGACGCGCCTTCCATGACCTGGCGCGGCTGCCATCTCGACGTCGCCCGGCGCTTCTACGCCCGCGCCGAACTCGAGCGCTTCCTCGCCATATTGTGCTGGAACAAGCTCAACGTGTTCCACTGGCACCTCTCCGACGACGAGGCCTGGCGCGTCGAGAGCGCCGCCTATCCCGAGCTCACCGCCCGCGCCGCCTGGCGCGGCCACGGGCTCGACATCCCGCCGCTGCTGGGCAGCGGGCCGGAGCGCTCCGGCGGCTATTACGGGCGCGACGACATCCGGGCGCTGGTGCGGCTGGGCGAGACGCTCTGTATCGAGATCGTACCCGAGATCGACATGCCGGGGCATTGCCATGCCCTGCTCGCGGCACTGCCCGAGCTCGCCGACCCGGGCGAAAGCGGGCGCTACCACTCGGTGCAGGGCTTTGCCAACAACTGCCTCAACCCGGCGGTCGAGGCGGTCTACCGGGTGACCGACGCGATCCTGTCCGAGCTGGTCGAACTGTTCCCGTCGCGGCATTTCCACATCGGCGGCGACGAGGTGCCGCACGATGCGTGGGCGACCTCGCCGCTGGCGCAGGCGCTCGGCCGCGAGCTCGGAGCGAGCGGGACGGCGCCGCTGCAGGCGCATTTCCTGCGCCGCCTGCAGGCGCTGCTGTCGTCCAAGGGGCGCATCGCCGGAGCCTGGGAAGAAGCGGCGGCGGGCGGCGGCATCGACCAGGATGCGTGCTATCTCGTCGCCTGGCGCGACGCGGCGGCGGGGCGGCGGCTGGCGGGCGCCGGCTACGACGTCGTGCTGGCGCCGGGCCAGGCCTACTATCTCGACATGGCCACTGCCGAGGACTGGCACGAGCCGGGCGCCAGCTGGGCCGGCTGGTCGTCGCCGGCACAGACCTACGCCTTCGCGCCGGCCGCGGACTGGAGCCCGGCCGAGCGCAGCCGGCTGCGCGGGGTGCAGGCCTGCATCTGGGGCGAGCCGATGCGCGAGCGGGCGGTGTTCGACCGGCTGGTGTTCCCGCGCCTGTCGGCGGTGGCGGAAGCCGGCTGGACCGCCCAGGCGGCCCGCGATTTTGCCCGCTTCGCGGCGGCGGCGGGGCTGATGCCCAATCTCTACGGCCAGTACGAACAGGAATAGGCCAGTGCCCGATCTACTCGTCCGCCTCTACGACCTGCCCGCCTTCCCCGCCGAGACGCGGGTCGCGGACGCCGGCATCGTTGTGCGCCGGGCGCTGGCGCCGGAGCGCTGCGTCGTCCTTCCCTGGATCCGCGAGCGGTTTTCGGCCGGCTGGGCCGGCGAGGCGGCACTGGCGCTGTCGCAGCTGCCGGTGACGCTGTGGATTGCCGTACGCGAGGGCGAGCTGCTCGGCTTTGCCTGCCACGACGCCACGGCGCGCGGCTTTTTCGGCCCGACCGGGGTTGCCGCGGCAGCGCGCGGCCAGGGGATCGGCGAGGCGCTTCTCGCCGCGACCCTCAGGGGCATGCGCGAAGCCGGCTATGCCTATGCCGTGATCGGCGATCCCGGGCCCGTCGAGTTCTACCGCAAGCGCCTCGATGCGCTCGAGATTCCGAAGTCGGAGCCGGGCATCTATCGCGGCCTGCTGCGCCCAGCGCCATGACAAACGCGGCGGGGGGCGCCCGCCGCGTCGCTCGTCCGCGTCCCGCAGCGGGGCTCAGCGGATGAAGAAGACGATGATGAGGACGAGCCAGATCGGCACGCCCAGAAGCCACAATGCGAGTCCGCGCAGCATGGTGTTCTCCTTTCCCGTCAGAAGCGCCGGAAGGCGTTGCCGAAGACGACGCCCTGATCGCGATGCTGGCCACCTTTCTGCGCCGCCCAGAAGGCGCCCGCGGCGCTGACCAGCAGTGACGCGGCGGTGAGGAAGGCGGCGAGCACGCCGGTCTTGCGCGCCGTTTCCGCGGCGGCGGCGGCCTCGGCTTTGGCCGTGTCGATGGCACCGATCACCTGTTCGACCCGGGACTGCGCCTGCTCGTCGCTGAGGCCGGTGTGGCGGGCCACGGTCTGGGCGAGATAGGCGCGGTCATCCGCCCCGATCTCGCCGGACACGGCACCGGCGGCGAAGATGCGGCCGGCCTCGGCGCGCAGCGCCGTGGTATCCTCGGCCGGTGCCGCTGCAGCCGTCGGCGTCGTCGGCGCGGCGCCCGCCGGGGCCGGGCGGAACAGCATGTCGGTGAAATAGGCGGTCGGGTCGGCGGCGGAATCAGCGGCCTCGCCGGCTACCGTGGCAGCGGCATTGGTCAACGTCGCGGCGGCCGAGCCGACGGCGCTCGCGGCCGCACCCAGCCCGCCCACGGCGAGCAGGCCGCCGACGACGAGGCCGCCGGCCCACACCAGAAGGCCGTGCGCGCCGTCGCGGGCGTCGACCTCGTCCTCGGTCGCACCTGCGTGGCGGCGGCGCAAGCGGCCGGTCAGGTAGCCGCCGGCCATGAAGCTCGACACCTGTACCCACAGCAGCCACAGGGCCGCGGCGATGGCGATCCAGATGGGGGCGGCGTTCTCCCCGGCGCGGAAATCGGTCATGGACAGGCCGATGGCGGCGCCGAAGGTGAGCAGGACCAGCGAAATGCCGCTGGCGAGCACGATGCCCGCGACGATGGCGGGCCAGTCGACATAGGAGGCGGTGTCAGGGGCGGTGGGCGCGATGACGACGTCGACGTCTGCGGGGGCGGTCATGGTTGGAATCTCCCGGGCTGCGTTCGATGGCGGGGGGGGCGGCTCAGCCGAGCCCGAAGAACGACAGGATGGCGAGCACAACCACGACGAGACCGACGAGGTAGATGATCGAATTCATTTTTTTGCCCTTGTGAGCGCGTGTTGATGGACCTGAAATCGCTGAACGGGATATTGGTTGCGCGGGACGCCCGAAATTTGCGCCGACGCGGCGGGAACCTTTTGCGCCCGGGCGCATCGAACCGGGTGGCGCGGGCAAGGGCCGGTGCCGGAAAGAGGACCCCATGAGCACACTCCGCAAGCATGTTTCCCCTACCCCGCTACCGGTCGGCGAAGCCGGGCTGCTGGCGGCGGCGCGGACGGGCGACGAGAGCGCCATCCGCGCCCTGGTGCAGGCCAATAACCGCCGGCTGTTCCGGGTGGCGCGGGCGGTGCTCAGGGACGACGCCGAGGCCGAGGACGTGGTGCAGGAGACCTATGTGCGGGCCTTCACGCGGCTCGCCGGCTTCGAGGGCAAGTCGGCCTTTTCCACCTGGCTCACCCGCATCGCGCTCAACGAGGCGCTGGGCCGCCTGCGCCGCCGGCGCCCGACGCTGGACATCGAACTGCTGGAGCAGGCGCTGGACGAGGGCGGGGCCGAGATCATCGCCTTTCCCGGCGCGCTGCCGCCGGAAAACCCCGAGACGGAGACCGGACGCATGCAGATGAAGGCATTGCTGGAAGAGCTTGTCGACGCGCTGCCGCCCGCCTTCCGGGTGGTGTTCGTGCTGCGCGCCGTCGAGGAGATGTCGACCGAGGAGGTGGCGGCCTATCTCGACATCAAGCCGGAAACGGTCAAGACGCGGCTGCACCGGGCGCGCAAGCTGATCCGGGCCGGCATCGAGGAGCGGCTGTCGCCGGCCTTCGGCGACATCTTCCCCTTCGACGGGGAACGTTGCGTGCACATGGCCGACCGCGTGGTTGCCCGGCTCGGGCGCTGAAACGAAAGAGGCGGGGTTGCCCCCGCCTCCTCGCAAGTCGTCGGGACTGGCTCAGAGCTTGTCGGTGATCTCGTGCGTGAAGGCGCCGGTCGGCTCCTTGGTGATCGCCGGATTATCGGGCGACACGGCCGAGAGCAGCGTCTGCACGGTCTGGGCGTAGTCGGCCTCGTCGAGCGCGCCGGTCGAGCCTTCCGTGAGCTTGTTGATCTCGCCCATCATGTAGCGCTGGTGCGCCAGCGTCTGGGCGCCGGTCTCGTCATTGTCGATGACGATCTGGGCGGCCTCGTCCGGGTTGGCGCGGGCATATTCCCAGCCCTTCATGGTGGCGCGCACGAAGCGGACCATCTTGTCGACGAAAGCCGGATCCTTGAGCTTGTCCTCGAGCACGTAGAGGCCGTCCTCGAGCATGCCGACGCCCTGGTCGCGGTAGTTGAAGACGACGAGGTCGTCGGGGCTGAAGCCGGCGTCGAGCACCTGGCCGTATTCGTTATAGGTCATGGTCGAGATGCAGGCCGCCTGCTTCTGCACCAGCGGGTCGACGTTGAAGCCCTGCTTGAGCACCTCGACGCCGTCGGCGCTGCCGTCGGTCGGCAGGCCGAGCTTGGCCATCCAGGCATAGAACGGGTATTCGTTGCCGAAGAACCAGACGCCCAGCGTCTTGCCCTTGAAGTCGGCCGGCGAGGTGATGCCGGTTTCCTTGAGGCAGGTGAGCAGGAGGCCCGAGGACTTGAACGGCTGGGCGATGTTGACCAGCGGCACGCCGCGCTCCCGCGCCGCGAGCGCCGCGGCCATCCAGGTGGTGATGACGTCGGCGCCGCCGCCGGCGATCACCTGCTCGGGCGCGATGTCGGGGCCACCCGGCTTGATCTCGACGTCGAGATTCTCCTCGGTGTAGAAGCCCTTGTCCTTGGCGACGAAATAGCCGGCGAACTGGGCCTGCGTCACCCATTTGAGCTGCATGGTCACCTTGTCCTGGGCAAACCCGCCCCCGGCGACGGCCAGCGTCATGGCGCCGGCCAGCAGCGAAACCAGAAGTTTCTTCATTCCCTACAGTCCTCCCTTTTACGTTCGCCCACTGCGGACGGACGGATGCCAGAACGTGACCGCCCGCTCGATGAGCACGACCACGCCATAGAACAGCGAGCCGGCGAGCGCCGCCACGGCGATCTCGGCCCAGACCATGTCGACGTTCATCCTGCCGACTTCGGTCGAAATCCGGAAGCCCATGCCGACGATCGGGGTGCCGAAGAATTCCGCCACGATCGCCCCGATCAGCGCCAGAGTCGAGTTGATCTTGAGGCCATTGAAGATGAACGGCCCGGCCGCGGGCAGGCGCAGCTTGAACAGGGTCGGCCAGTAACCGGCGGCATAGGTGCGCATGAGGTCGCGCTCCATCGCCCCGGCGGCGTTGAGCCCGGCGACGGTGTTGACCAGCATCGGGAAGAAGGTCATGACCACGACCACCGCCGCCTTGGACGGCCAATCGAAACCGAACCACATGACCATGATCGGGGCGACGCCGATGATCGGCAGCGCCGACACGAAATTGCCCAGCGGCAGCAGGCCGCGCTTGAGGAACGGCGAGCGGTCGATGGCGATGGCGACGAGGAAGCCGGCGCCGCAGCCGAGCGCGTAGCCGGCCAGCACCGCCTTGAGGAAGGTCTGCGCGAAGTCGGCGGCGAGCACGGACAGGCTGGTGACGATGCGCGCCCAGATGCTGGAGGGGGGCGGCAGCAGCACCGCCGGTACGCCGCCGGCGCGCGTCACCGCCTCCCAGACGACGAGGATGGCCGCCCCGAACAGCAGCGGGATGAGCAGGTCGAAGGCGCGGCCCCGCAGGTCGCCGCGGCGCAGGGCGCGCGTCAGCCGCTCGACGAACAGCCAGACCAGGACCCAGGCGGCGGCGAGCGCCAGCCAGTAGTCGGGCGACGCCGGCGTGGCCGCGAGCGGCAGCGCCAGCAGCAGGGCGGCGGCCCCGAACAGGGCCAGGGCGCCGTCGAGCCACAGGCTCCAGGGAACGCGGACGCGCAGCGCCGAGAGGACGCCGAGCGCGAGGAAGAGGGCAATCGCCGGTTGCCGGGCGGCGCCGCCGGCGGCGATGGCAAAGCCGAGGCCGGCGGCCGACAGGGCGACGGCGAGCACGGCGAGGAGCTGCTGCAGCCGGCTCATGCCCGTGCCCCCATGCGCAAGTTGACGCTGCGCTCGACCACGCCGACGGCGATGACGAGCACGGCGGCGAGGATGGCGGCGGCGAACAGCGCCGACCAGATCTGCACCGTCTGGCCGTAATAGGAGCCGGCCAGCAGCCGCGCCCCGTAGCCGCCGGCAGCGCCGGCCGGCAGTTCGGCGACGATGGCGCCGACGAGGCTCGCCGCCACCCCGACCTTCATCGAGGTGAACAGGAACGGCAGGGCGCTCGGCCAGCGCAGCTTGAAGAAGGTCTGGGCCGCCGAGGCGTTGTAGGTATGCATCAGGTCGAGCTGGATCGGCTCGGGCGAGCGCAGCCCCTTCACCATGCCCACGGCAATGGGAAAGAAGCTCAGATAGGTGGAGATCAGCGCCTTGGGCACCAGTCCGGAAATGCCGACGGCGTTGAGCACCACGATCACCATCGGGGCGATGGCGAGGATGGGAATGGTTTGGCTGGCGATCAGCCACGGCATCAGCGTGCGGTCGGAGGCGCCGTTGTGCACGATGGCGACGGCCAGCCCGATGCCGAGCAGGCTGCCCAGAACGAAGCCGAGCAGCGTCGAGGACAGCGTGATCCAGCCGTGATAGACGAGGCTGCGTTTGGATGTCGGTGCCATCGCGACGGTGGTGTTCCACAGTTCGATCAGCACCTGGTGCGGCGAGGGCAGCACCGGCCGCTCCTGGTTCCAGGTGTCGCGCACGAAATCGGTCCAGCCCCACTGCGTGGTGCCGGCGCGCTCGTAGAGGCCGAGCTGCCAGGGGGCGTTGAGCCAGATGGAGCCCCCATACCACAGCACCACCAGCGCGCCGAGGACGAGCAGGATGGGGAGCGTGTTGCCGTCGCGCAGCGCCCTGAGCATCCTCTATTCCTCGTAGGAGTGGCCGGCCCTGAGGCCGTCACGGACGCGGGCGGCGATGGCGAGGAATTCCGGCGTCTCGCGGATGTCGAGCGGGCGCTCGCGCGGCAGGCTCGACTCGATGACGTCGGTCACCCGGCCCGGGCGCGGGCTCATCACCACGATCTTGGTAGACAGATACACCGCCTCGGGGATGGAGTGGGTGACGAAGGCGATGGTCTTGCTGGTCGCGGCCCACAGCTTGAGCAGCTCGGAATTGAGGTGGTCGCGCACGATCTCGTCGAGCGCCCCGAACGGCTCGTCCATGAGCAGCAGGTCGGCGTCGAAGCTCAGCGCCCGGGCGATCGAGGCGCGCTGCTGCATGCCGCCCGACAGCTGCCAGGGGAACTTCTTCTCGAAGCCGGAGAGATTGACCAGCGCCAGCGTGCGGTCGATGCGCGCCCGCTGCTCGCTCCTGGAATAGCCCATGATCTCGAGCGGCAGCGCCACGTTCTTCTCGATGGTGCGCCACGGATACAGCGCCGGGGCCTGGAAGACGTAGCCGTAGGCGCGCTTGACCCGCGCCTCCCCGGGCGACATGCCGTTGACCGTGATGCTGCCGGCGGTGGGCTGCTCGAGATCGGCGATGACGCGCAGGAACGTGGTCTTGCCGCAGCCCGAGGGGCCGATGAAGGAAACGAACTCGCCCTTGCCGATGTCGAGATTGACGTCGGTCAGCGCCACGACCGGACCGTCATTGGTGTTGAAAGTCAGGCCCAAATTGCGGGCGGAAACGACGGTGGTCAATGCCGCACCCCGCGTGCCGTCCCAGGTTTTCGTGCCCTGCTCGCGCCCGCGTCCGACCGCCTCCCGCAGCCGAACGCGCCCCTCGTCTTGGTCCCCATGAAGTCCCCTTGTTGCCGCGGCCGGCCCGCTCCCCCCCGGGACGACAGGCCGCGGTCCGTTGCTCTGACTAACCCTTATACACCCGTCGCCGGGATGCCGGTACGCTCCACCTTGCGCGGCGCGGTGATCTCCTTCCAGGTCGAGAGCGCGCGGTTGACGGCGCCCCTCGGCTCGCGGGCCACGAACTGGCCGTGCCCGGGGCGCGCCCTGACCTCGTTTTCGACGATCGCCACCTCGCCGCGCGTCAGCGTGAAGCGCGGCAGGCCGGTGACCTCGACGCCCTCGAACACGTTGTAGTCGATGATCGACTGCTGCGCCGCGGCGCTGATGGTCTTCTTGCGCTTCGGATCCCACACCACGATGTCGGCGTCGGCGCCCACCAGGATGGCACCCTTCTGCGGATAGCAGTTGAGGATCTTGGCGATGTTGGTCGAGGTCACGGCGACGAACTCGTTCATGGTCAGCCGGCCGGTGTTGACGCCCTTCGTCCACAGCACCGGCATGCGGTCCTCGAGCCCGCCGGTGCCGTTGGGGATCTTGGCGAAATTGCCGATGCCGGCGCGCTTCTGCGCGGTGGTGAAGGCGCAGTGGTCCGTCGCCACGACCTGCAGCGAACCCGATTGAAGCCCGGCCCACAGCGAATCCTGGTGCTGCTTGTTGCGGAAGGGCGGGCTCATCACCCGGCGCGCGGCATAGTCCCAGTCCTTGCTGAAATACTCGCTCTCGTCCAGCGTCAGATGCTGGATCAGCGGCTCGCCGAAGACGCGCTTGCCCTGCTGGCGGGCGCGGCGGATGGCCTCGTGGCTCTGCTCGCAGGACACGTGCACGACGTAGAGCGGCACGCCGGCCATGTCGGCGATCATGATGGCGCGGTTGGTGGCTTCGCCCTCGACCTCGGGCGGGCGCGAATAGGCATGCGCCTCTGGCCCGTTATTGCCTTCGGCGAGGAGCTTGGCCGTCAGCTGGGCGACGACGTCGCCGTTCTCGGCGTGCACCAGCGGCAGCGCCCCCAGCTCGGCGCAGCGCTGGAAGGACGAGAACATCTCGTCGTCGTCGACCATCAGCGCGCCCTTGTAGGCCATGAAGTGCTTGAAACTGGTGATGCCGCGGTCGACGACCTCGGCCATCTCGCGCCACACCTGCTCGCCCCACCAGGTGATGGCCATGTGGAAGGAATAATCGGCCGAGGCCTTGGCCGTCTTGTTGTCCCACATCGACAGCGCCTCGAGCAGGCTCTGCTGCGGGTTGGGCAGGCAGAAATCGACGACCATGGTGGTGCCGCCGGCGAGGCCGGCACGCGTGCCGCTCTCGAAATCGTCGGTCGAATAGGTGCCCATGAACGGCATTTCGAGATGCGTGTGCGGGTCGATGCCGCCGGGCATGACATAGCAGCCGGTGGCGTCGAGCATTTCGCCGCCCGCCAGGTTCGGTCCGATCTCGGTGATCCTGCCGTCCTCGACGCGCACATCGGCCTTGTAGGTGAGGTCGGCGGTGACGACGGTGCCGTCCTTGATGATCTTGCTGGTCATGGTTCCTCCCCGATTTCGTGCAGTCGCGCGCGGCCGCACCGCCGTGCGTGTCACGGCGGCGCGCAATTTCCCGTAAGTGTCGGCAATACCCGGGCGGCGTCAGGCCTCGACGAGATCGAGACGTTTCTCGATCCGGGCCAGTCGCTCGTCCATACGATCAAACCGGGACGACAGATTGGCGTATTGCTGCGTCTGGTTGGCGTATTGCTGCTCGAGAATGCCCAGCCGCCCCTTGATTTCGCGCAAGTCTTCGGAGTGCCGATCCAGCGTGCCGCGGATGGCGCGAAGATGCTCGAGGATGATGTTGTCGGTCGACATGATCCTGCTTTCGGCTCACTGCAATATAGTCGTCGCGGCGTCACGCCACAATCTCCGCGGTCTCGAGCACCGCGTGGAACAGCACGTCGGCCCCGGCCGCCGCCCATTCAAGGGAAATCTCCTCGGCCTCGTTGTGGCTGAGCCCGTCGACGCAGGGGCACATGACCATGGTGGCCGGCGCCACCTTGGCCGCCCAGCAGGCGTCGTGGCCGGCGCCCGAGATGATGTTCATGTGGCTGTAGCCCAGCTTTTCGGCGGCGGCGCGCACGCGGGCGACGAGCGTGGGGTCGAAGGTCACGGGGTCGAAATGGCCGACCAGTTCCACCGCGCAGCCGACCCCGAGCGCCGCGGCGATCTTTGCCGCCTCGGCCTCGATGCGGGCGCGCATGCCCTGCAGCTTGCCCAGGTCGGGCGAGCGGATGTCGACGGTGAACACCACCGTGCCGGGCAGCACGTTGCGCGAGTTGGGGGAGAACTTGACCTGCCCGACGCCGCCCACGGCGCCCGGCTGGTTCTCCATCGCGACGGTCTGCACCATCTCGAAGATGCGGGCCATGGCGAGGCCGGCATTGACCCGCATGTTCATCGGGGTCGAGCCGGTATGCGCCTCCTTGCCGGTCAGGGTGAACTCGAGCCAGTTGAGGCCCTGGCAATGGGTGACGACGCCGATCTGCCTGTTCTCGGCCTCGAGGATGGGGCCCTGCTCGATATGGTACTCGAAATAGGCGTGCATCTTGCGCGCCCCGACCTCCTCGTCGCCGATCCAGCCGATGCGCTGCAGTTCCTCGCCGAAGCTCTTGCCGTCCATGTCCTTACGGGCATAGGCGAAGTCGAGCGTATGCACGCCGGCGAACACGCCGGAGGCGAGCATGGCGGGGGCGAAGCGCGCCCCCTCCTCGTTCGTCCAGTTGGTGACGACGATCGGGTGCTTCGTCCTGATGCCGAGGTCGTTCAGCGTGCGCACCACTTCGAGCCCGCTCAGCACCCCGAGCACGCCGTCATACTTGCCGCCGGTGGGCTGGGTGTCGAGATGGCTGCCGATATAGACCGGCAGCGCGTTCGCGTCGGTGCCCTCGCGGCGGGCGAACATGGTGCCCATCCTGTCGACGCCGAGACCGAGCCCGGCCTCCTCGCACCAGCGCTTGAACAGGTGCCGGCCCTCGCCGTCGGCGTCGGTCAGCGTCTGGCGGTTGTTGCCGCCGGCGATGCCCGGGCCGATCCTGGCCATCTGCATGATGCTGTCCCAGAGACGGTCGCCGTTGATACGAAGGTTTTCTCCGGGTGCAGACATGGTCAGATCCTCAACAGGGGCGGAAGGTGGCGCCGGAAAGGCGCCGCCGCTGTGGCGTCGTGGCGGCACGGCTCCGCCGCATCCCCCCATCGCGAGGGGCCGCGGGGCCGATCCTGCCGCAGGCGGTGCGCACGGGGCCTATTTCGTGCTCGGGAAGTGGAAGTCGGCGCCTTCCTTGATCCCTGCCGGCCAGCGCTTGGTGATGGTCTTGAGCCGCGTGTAGAAATGCACGCCCTCCGGCCCGTAGATGGCGTGGTCGCCGAACAGCGAGCGCTTCCAGCCGCCGAAGGAATGGTAGGCCACCGGCACCGGGATCGGCACGTTGATGCCGACCATGCCGACCTCGATCTTGTCGGCGAACTCGCGCGCGGCGTCGCCGTCGCGGGTGAAGATGGCGGTGCCGTTGGCGTATTCGTGGCCGTGGATCAGGTCAACCGCGTCCTGGTAGGACTGCGCCCGCACCACCGACAGCACCGGCCCGAAGATCTCCTCGCGATAGATCTTCATGTCGGGCTTCACCCGGTCGAACAGCGTGCCGCCGACGAAGAAGCCGTTCTCGTAGCCCTGCAGCGTGAAGCCGCGGCCGTCGACGACCAGCTCGGCGCCCTCGGCGACGCCGGAGTCGATATAGGAGACGATCTTGTCGCGCTGTGCCTTGGAGACGATCGGGCCCATCTGCGCGTCCTTGTCAGTGGCCGGGCCGATCTTGAGGCTCTCGACGCGCGGCTTGAGTGCCGCGACCAGCGCGTCGGCGGTCTTGTCGCCGACCGGCACCGCCACCGAGATGGCCATGCAGCGCTCGCCGGCCGAGCCGTAGCCGGCCCCCATCAGGGCGTCGGCGGCCTGGTTCATGTCGGCGTCCGGCATGATGATCATGTGGTTCTTGGCGCCGCCCAGCGCCTGCACGCGCTTGCCGGCGGCGGTGCCGCGCCGGTAGACATATTCGGCGATCGGGGTCGAGCCGACGAAGCTGACCGCCTTGACGTCGGGGTGGTCGAGCAGCGTGTCGACCGCCTCCTTGTCGCCGTGCACGACGTTGAGCACGCCCTCGGGAAGCCCCGCGTCCATGAACAGCTTCCAGGCCAGCATCGGCGCGGAGGGATCGCGCTCGGAAGGCTTGAGCACGAAGGTGTTGCCCGCGGCGATGGCCAGCGGGTACATCCACATCGGCACCATGGCCGGGAAGTTGAACGGGGTGATGCCGGCCACCACGCCGAGCGGCTGGCGGTCGGAATAGGTGTCGATGTTGGGCCCGACATTGCGCGAGAACTCGCCCTTCAGGAGGTGCGGGATGCCGCAGGCGAAATCGACGCAGTCGATGCCGCGCGCCACCTCGCCCAGGGCGTCGTCGTGCACCTTGCCGTGTTCGCGCGAGATCTCGCGCGCCAGCTCGTCGGCATGCTCGTCGAGCAGCTGCTTGAATTTGAACAGGATGCGCGCGCGCTTCATCGGCGGCGTATGGGCCCAGGCGGGAAAGGCGGCCTTGGCAGAGGCCACCGCGGCGTTGATCTCCTCGACGGTGGACAGCGGCAGGGTGGCGCTCGGCTCACCCGTCGCCGGGTTGAACACCGGCTGGGTCCGCGTACTGCGGCTCTGGATCAGCTTGCCGCCGATGGCGTTCTGGATGGTCTGCATGATGGGTCTCCGCCCGGGTATGGATGGAAGGAATGTTTGAGAAATGCGCTCAGAACACGTGTTCCACGCCTACTCAAGCGTCTTGAGTATACCCCTCAGCGTATCGATCAACTGGTCGATATGGCTATGCTCGGCGATCAGCGGCGGGCTGAGCGCGATGATGTCGCCGGTGGTGCGGATCAGTGCGCCCTGCTCGAAGGCCTTGACGAAGGCGGAGAAGGCGCGCTTCGTCGGCTGCCCGGCGATCGGCTCGAGCTCGACCGCGCCGACCAGCCCGATATTGCGGATGTCGACGACGTGGCGCTCGCCCTTGAGCGAGTGCAGCGCGTCCTCCCAGTACTGGCCCAGTTCGGCGCCGCGCGTCAGCAGCCCCTCCTCGCGATAGGTCTCGAGCGTGGCGATGCCGGCGGCCGAGGCGATGGGGTTGCCCGAATAGGTATAGCCGTGGGCGAACTCGATGAGGTGCTCGGGGCCCTGCATGAAGGCGTCGTGGATTTCGGAGGTGACCAGCACGGCGCCCATCGGGATGACGCCGTTGGTCAGGCCCTTGGCGGTGACCATGATGTCGGGGATGACGCCGAAATAGTCGGCGGCGAAGGGCGTGCCGAGGCGCCCGAAGCCGGTGATGACCTCGTCGAAGATGAGCAGGATGCCGTGCTTCCTGGTGATCTCGCGCAGCTTCTTGAGGTAGCCTTTGGGCGGGATCAGCACGCCGGTAGAGCCGGCCACCGGCTCGACGATCACCGCCGCGATGGTGGACGGATCGTGCAGGGCGACGATGCGCTCGAGGTCGTCGGCGAGCTCGGCGCCGTGCTCGGGCACGCCGCGGGTGAAGGCGTTCTTCGCCGGCAGGTGCGTATGCGGCAGGTGGTCGACGCCGGTCAGCAGCGTGCCGAACATCTTGCGGTTGCCGGAAATGCCGCCCACCGAGATGCCGCCGAAATTGACGCCGTGATAGCCGCGCTCGCGCCCGATCAAGCGGAAGCGGCTGCCCTCGCCCTTGACGCGCTGGTAGGCGAGCGCCGTCTTGAGCGCCGTCTCCACCGATTCGGAGCCCGAATTGGTGAACATCACGTGGTTCAGCCCCTCGGGGGCGATGTCGACCAGACGGTTGGCCAGCTCGAAGGCGACGGGGTGGCCCATCTGGAAGGCGGGGGCGTAGTCGAGTTCGGCCGCCTGCTGCTGGATGGCCTCGGTGATCCGGGGGCGGCAGTGCCCGGCGTTGACGCACCACAGGCCGGCCGTGCCATCCAGCACCTGGCGGCCGTCGGCGGTGCGATAATACATGTCCTGGGCACCCACGAACATGCGCGGCGCCTTCTTGAACTGCCGGTTGGCCGTGAACGGCATCCAGAATGCGCTGAGATCGTTCGGCGCCACATTAAGACGATTGGACACGTGTTCTCCCCCGATAGAGTCTTTTGGGTCATTCCTGGCAATGTCCCTTGACGGGAGCACCGGTTATCCAGAAATTTGACCAGTTGGAAAAAATGTTAGCACTCCCATGCCGCCGATCAAGGTGAAAATGCTCGATCCCAAGCGGCCAAGAGGACGCAGCGGCAAAAGCGGCGAGGGCC
The DNA here is from genome assembly GCF_036406155.1 of Devosia sp. GTDB lineage: Bacteria > Pseudomonadota > Alphaproteobacteria > Rhizobiales > Devosiaceae > Devosia_A. Next base: position 19,643 of record NZ_DASWVV010000226.1, read on the forward strand.
GGGCCCGGCCGCAGACGCGGATCCAGAAGGAAAAGCAGGACCTGATCCTCGAGGCGGCACTCGACGTCTTCTCCCTCCACGGCTTCCGCGGCGCCACCATCGACCAGATCGCCGAATCGGCGGGCATGAGCAAGCCCAACCTGCTCTACTATTTCCGGCGCAAGGAAGACATCTACAAGCAGCTGATCGCCGGCATGCTCGATGTCTGGCTGGCCCCGCTCAGGCACATGAATTCGGACGGCGACCCGCTGCCCGAAATCCGCTCCTATATCCGCCGCAAGCTGGAGATGAGCCGCGACTTCCCGCGCCAGAGCCGGCTGTTCGCCAACGAGGTGCTGCAGGGCGCGCCGCGCGTCGTCGACATGCTCGAGGGCGACCTCAAGGCCCTGGTCGACGAGAAGGCCAAGATCATCACGGGCTGGATGGAGCAGGGCAAGCTGCGCCGCGCCGATCCGTATCACCTCATCTTCGCCATCTGGGCGACGACCCAGCATTACGCCGATTTCGACGTGCAGGTGCGCGCCGTCCTGGGCGAGGGGCGCGGCGGCGAGAGCCGCTTCGCCGAGGCCGCCACCTTCCTCGAGGAACTGTTCCTGCACGGGCTCAAGCCCGACGCCTGACGCCGCCGGACCCCGCCGGTCCTCAGGAAGCCGCCGGCCGGTCCAGCGGATGCTGCGCGCGAAAGCCGACGGCGAGCCGGTTCCACACGTTGATGAGGCCGATGGCGACGGTGATGTTGACGACCTGCTCGGGGGTGAAGGCGGCGCAGAGCCGCGCGTAGTCGGCATCGGGGGCGCGCGTCTGGGGCAGCAGCGTCAGGGCCTCGGTCCAGGCCAGCGCCGCCCGCTCGGCCGGGCTGAACACGGCCGATTCCTGCCAGGCCGCGACGAGGGCGATCCACTGCTCGCCAGCGCCGTGCGCGCGCGCCTCCTTGGTGTGCATGTCGACGCAATAGGCGCAGCCGTTGATCTGGCTGGCCCTGAGCTTGATGAGATCGATGAGCAGCGGCTCGAGCCCGGAGCGATGCACGACGAAATCGTTGAGCGCGCGCACCGCGGCGTAGGCATCGGGCGCGACGCGGGCGTAATCGAGACGGGAATGCATGGCGCAGCTGTCCTCTTCTTCGCATTGCTTCGGCCGTCCGGGACCAGCATAGGCCGCGCCCGGGGCGGGGCGGGCCGCGTCTAAGGGTCGCGCTGCGCCGCCAGCACGACGAGGCCGAGCACGGTGACCAGTGCACCGGCGACGACGCCCGGCGCCGTCCAGCCGTGGCCGATCAGCCCCTCGAAGAGGATGACGAAGGCCGGCGTCAGATAGCCGTAGGCGATGACCTTGGCAGCCGGCAGGTGGTGGGTGGCGAACTGGATGAGATAGAAGCAGATCGCCGTCGGGCCGACGGCGAGGTAGAGCAATGCCCACCACACGACCGGCGGCAGGCCGAGCCAGTCGACCGAGAGGAGCTCGGGCAGGCTGGCGGCGATGATCCATAGCGTGCTGGCGGCGAGGGTGAAGAAGCTGGCCAGCAGCGAGGGCTCGCCGCGGCTGAATTTCTTGAGCAGCGGCGTGTAGAAGGCGTAGGCGAAGCAGCCGACGAAATAGATCAGTTCGCCCTTGCCGACGTCGAAGGACAGGATGGCCGCGACATCGCCGCGGAAGATCACCCAGATGGCGCCGAGCCCGGCGACGAGCAGGCTGAGCAGCACCAGCGGGCCGGATTTCTGGCCGACAAGGACGTAGGCAACGCCGGCGGTCATCAGCGGGATCAGGGTGAACACGGCGCTGGTCGCCACCGGCGCGCTGATCTCCAGCGCGATGAACATGGTGACGAAGTAGATCGCCATGAGAAAGCCGGTGAGGCCGAAGCGCCACGGCGCCGGCGGCAGGGCGAAGCGATGGCGGGCGACCCCGAAGACGGCGACGGCCATGAGCACCGACGCCATCAGGAAGCGCACGGCGTTGAGCGGGGCCGGCGCCAGGTAGGGCACGGCGATGGCGCCGCTGGTGAAGGAGCCGGCGATCAGCGCTGCGAAGGCGAGCATGGCAAGGTGCGCCAGCAGGCGCCGGCGCGCCGGACGGACAGGCGTTGCGGGCGCCCCGGCCGGGGTCGCTATGGGCTGGGCAGGGTCCATGGCGGGCAATGACCTAGTCAATCGCGCGGCAAAGGGGAAGTCCGCTCGTCGAGCTCGGGGTAGTGGCGGAAAATGTCGGACTGGTTGGGCGGCAGCCGCCGGTCGCTCGCTAGATAACTTGCTATGTTCGGTAGCGCGCGCACCCGCGCGGCCAGCGCCGCGACCCCGGGATATGCAGGCAAGTGGCGCCGCATGAGGTTGGGGAAGGCGTAGTCCAGCCCCGTGACCAGCTGGAACAGCGACAAATCGGCATAGCTCGGGCGCCGACCGGCCAGCCAGGGGCCGCCGGCGGGATTGCGCGCCAGCACGGTCTCGAACCAGCCGAGGAAACGCGGCACCCGATGCTCGCGGAACAGCTCGGCACGGCGCCGCGACTCGTCCTGCTGGTCCTCGTAGTAGAGTTCGGCGCCCAGCGGGTGGTGGGTGTCATGCGCCTCCGTCACGCAATCGGCGATGGTCAGCTGGATCTGGCGGACCCACAGTCTGAGCCGCGGGTCGCGCGGCGCCAGCCCGAGCCGGGGCCCGAGATAATCGAGGATGAGCGCCGTCTGCCCGACGAAGGTGTCGCCGTCCCGGAGGAAAGGCGGGGCGAAGCTCGGGGTCGCGACCGCTCCGGTGAGCGCGAAGATGGCCGCGTCGCCGCGCTCGCGCGCCACGTCGACATAGGGGGCCGCCGCCGCCTCGAGCGCGAGGCGGACGAACTCGCCGCGCCCCTGGATGCCGCTCCAGTAGTAGAGCTCGTAGGTCATGGCCCCAGCATGCGCCGCTTCGCCCTCTCGTTCCAGAGGGCTCGCGAACCGCGGTAGCCGGCAGGACGCCCCCCGGCCCACTATCTCTCGGCCACCAGGATGCGCCTTAGCGTGCCGTCGCGCAGCACGAACTGGTGGTACAGCGCCGCCGCCGCGTGCACGCCGATGAGCAGGATGAAGGCGGGCTTGGCCAGCTTGTGCAGATCCTCCCACGGCCCGCCGGAATAGTAGGCCAGCAGGCCCAGCACCGGCACGACGAAGAGCAGCACGTAGAACAGGGCGTGCACGACGGCGGCCACAAGCCGTGCCGGCGATGCCGCATCGGCAGCCTCCGTGCCGGCACGCAGGCGCAGCGCGAGGCGGAGCGCAACCAGCCCGAGCACGCCGAGGCCGACCCAGTAATGGGCGCTGCCGAGCAGCGCGTCGCCGGCGGAGAGCCGCTCGCCCTCCTCCGCCGCCTCGACCATCTCCTCCATGGCCTCGGCGAACAGCAGCTGGAACACGACGAGGGCGGCGATCAGCCAGTGCAGGCCGATCTGGATGCGGGAATAGGCGGGGGCGGCCATGGGCGATCTCCGTGCAGGCTTGCCGCCGGCCTACACGTCCAAGCTGACGCGGGGCTGACGGGCGCCCCGGGGGGCGCCCGCCGCACGGCCTATTCCGCCGGCTCGACCGCCGGGACGACGCGCGTCGGGTTGTTGGGATGCGTGGTCCAGTTGGCGTAGCTGCCGTCGACCATGAGGCCGGTGCGCTCGTCGAGGGCGCCGGCCGGCAGCTGCACCATGGTGATGCAGTCCTCCACCGGGCAGACATTGACGCACAGATTGCAGCCCACGCAGGCGTCGTCCATGACCTCGAAGTGCCGCACGCCGTCCTTTTCCTTGGTGATCGCCTGGTGCGAGGTGTCCTCGCAGGCGATGTGGCAGCGGCCGCACTTGATGCACAGATCCTGGTCGATCTTGGCCTTGGTGACGTAGTTGAGGTTGAGGTACTGCCAGTCCGAGACGTTGCGCACGGCGCGGCCGGTGAAATCGTCGAGCGAGGTGTAGCCCTTCTCGTCCATCCAGTTGGACAGGCCCTCGATCAGCTCCTCGACGATCTTGAAGCCGTAGGTCATGGCCGCCGTGCACACCTGCACGTTGCCGGCGCCCAGCGCCATGAACTCGGCGGCGTCGCGCCAGGTGGTGATGCCGCCGATGCCGGAGATCGGCAGCCCATAGGTTTCGGGGTCGCGGGCGATCTCGGAGACCATCGACAACGCGATCGGCTTCACCGCCGGGCCGCAATAGCCGCCATGGCTGCCCTTGCCGTCGATCGAGGGCTCCGGCGAGAAGCTGTCGAGGTTGACCGAGGTGATGGAGTTGATGGTGTTGATCAGGCTCACCGCGTCGGTGCCGCCGGCCATGGCGCCGCGCGCGGGCTTCCTGATGTCGGTGATGTTGGGGGTGAGCTTGGTGATCACCGGCATGCGCGTGTACTGCTTGCACCAGCGCACCACCATCTCGACATATTCCGGCACCTGGCCGACGGCGGCCCCCATGCCGCGCTCGCTCATGCCGTGCGGGCAGCCGAAATTCAGCTCGATGCCGTCGGCGCCGGTTTCCTCGACCAGCGGCAGGATGGCCTTCCAGCTATCCTCGTTGCACGGCACCATGATGGAGACGACGAGCGCCCGGTCGGGCCAGTCCATCTTCACCTGCTTGATTTCCTGCAGGTTGAGCTGCAGCGGCCGGTCGGTGATCAACTCGATGTTGTTGAAGCCGAGCAGCCGCCGGTCGCCGCCCCAGATGGCGCCGTAGCGCGGGCCGTTGACGTTGACCACCGGCGGGTCCTCGCCCAGCGTCTTCCACACCACGCCGCCCCAGCCTGCCTTGAAGGCGCGCTCGACATTGTAGGCCTTGTCGGTGGGTGGCGCGGAGGCCAGCCAGAACGGGTTGGGCGACTTGATGCCGACGAAATTGTTGCGAAGGTCAGCCATGGCTCTTGTCCTCGTCCTCGTTTTTCAGGCGGCGCGGAAGATCATCTCGACCGGCGCAATGAGGCCGCCCCGCAGTCCGGCGACCATGTTGGAAATCTTTTCGGCCGCCCGCTCGCCCATGATCAGCGGCAGCCCCACCGGGGGCGGCCCGGATTGGGCGATCTTGGCCTGCAGCGCGGCGAAGAAGGCGACGGCAAAGTCCCGGCGGCCGCGCTCGGCCACGAGCGTGAACCCGGCGCCCTCCGCCGCTGCCCGGTAGGTCTCGGGCGGGGCGAGGAAAGAGGTCTCGGGCGCGCTCGACCACGGGACCGGGAAGCCGAACTCGCCCGCGCCGGTCTGCATCACGTCGTAGACGGCGAAGACGCCGCCCGCGCGCAGTACGCGCCCCGCCTCCCTGAACAGGCCGGGCTTGTCCTCGATGTTCATGCCCACATGCATGAGGGTCGCGACGTCGAAGCTGTGCGCCTCGAACGGCAGGGCCAGCGCGCTCGCCTCGAGGAACTCGATATCGTCGATTTCGGCGAGCGCCGTGAGCCGCCGCGCCGTGTCCACGAATTCCTCGGTGACGTCGACCCCGGTCACGCTCGCTCCCGTCTCCTGGGCGATGAAGCGGGCGGTGCCGCCGATGCCGCAGCCGATGTCCAGGACCCTGTCGCCGGGCCGGATGGCGAGCTGGGCCAGCACGTCGCGCGTGGCCTCGACTCCGCCGATGTGGAACTCGTCGACCAGCTTGAGACTGGCGGGCGCGATGGCGCCAGCCGTTCCGAGGCGCCCCAGGCCCTCCATGATGCGGTCGAACAGCGTCCCCGAACTGTAGTGCTCGGCCACCCTCGTTTCGATGCTCGCCATAGCCAGACCTCCCCTGTCCAGTGAGTCGAGCCCCCGATCATCGTCCTGCCGCCGGCCTTGCTGCGCACCGCCCGGGGCGGTCAGCCATTTGCCAGTGCTCCCGCCGCCTGCCCCTGCGTCGCCGCCATCAACGCCCGGTCGATGCTCTCGGCCGCGTCGCGCCCCTGCGCCACCGCGGTGACGGTCAGATCGTCGCCGGCGTCGACGCAGTCGCCGCCGGCCCACACGCCGACGCGCGAGGTGCGGCCCTCCTCGTCGACGCGGATGCGGCCGCCGACGATGGCGACGCCCTCGGCCCAGCGCTCCTCGAGGCTCTGGCCGATGGCCTTGAACACCTGGTCGGCGGCGATGGTCATGGTGTGGCCGATGCCGACCAGCTTGCCGTCGACGAGCTGAGTATACTCCAGTTCCAGGCCGGTGACCCTGCCGTCGTCGCGCAGCACCCGGCGCGGCGCCAGCCAGTGGCGGATGGCGACGCCCTTGGAGGCGGCGAGATCCTGCTCGTAGGGACTGGCGTTCATGTGCTCCTGGCCGCGCCGGTAGCAGATGGTGACCTCCTCGGCGCCCAGCAGCTTGGCCTGCACGGCGGCGTCGATGGCGGTCATGCCGCCGCCGACGACGACGACGCGGCGGCCGATCGGCACGACGGCCTTGTCGCCGGCCTGGCGCAGCGCGGCGATGAAGTCGATGGCGCTCTCGAGCCCCTCGACGTCCTCCGCCTCGCCGTCGACGCGCAGGGCGTTGACGCCGCCGAGGCCGATGGCGAGGAACACCGCGTCGTGCTTGCGGCCAAGCTCGTCGAGGCTGAAATCGCGGCCCAGCCTCTGGCCAAGTTCGACGGTGATGCCGCCGATGGCGAGCACGTAGTCGAGCTCCGCCTGGGCGAAGTCGTCCGGGGTCTTGTACGTGGCGATGCCGTATTCGTTGAGCCCGCCCGCCTTGGGGCGGCCGTCATAGATGGTGACGGCGTGCCCGCGCATGGCCAGCCGGTGGGCGCAGGCGAGGCCGGCCGGGCCGGCGCCGACCACGGCGACGTGCTTGCCGGTCGCGGGGCCGCGCGCGAAGAACTGCTTGTCGGCCGCCATGGCGGCGTCGGTGGCGTAGCGCTGCAGCTGCCCGATCTTGACCGGCTTGCCCTCGGCCACCTCGCGCACGCAGGCTTCCTCGCACAGCTGCTCGGTCGGGCACACGCGGGCGCACATGCCGCCCAGGATGTTCTGCTCGAGGATGGTCTCGGCCGCCCCCAGCGCGTTGCCGGTCGAGATCTGGCGGATGAACATCGGCACGTCGATCGTCGTCGGGCAGGCCTGCATGCACGGCGCGTCGAAGCAGAAATAGCAGCGGTCCGCCTCGACCTGGGCTTCGTGCCGATCCAGCAGCGGGTGCAGGTCGGCGAAGTTGCGCGCGTATTGCTCGGGGCTCAGGCGCCCGGCCGCAATGCCCTGTTTGAGCACTCCCTCGCTCATCGGTCTCCCCTCCCAAGAGCTGTTGCAGTCCGGAACGCTAGCGCAGGTCGGAAATTTTATCAATTGGTCAAAATTGGCCACCGCCGGACCGATCCGACCGCCCCGGGAGGGCAGCTTTCCCCGCGGCACGGCCTGCCCCCGGCCCGCGCCTGGCTGAGCCGAATCGTCGCGGCCCGCTGCCGGCGCCGATGTGGCGCGCGCCCCGCAGCATCGCCCAAGTCCCGGGGCGGGCTCGCTGAATCACGCCCGCGCCGGGGAACCGGCGGCGATGCAACGGCGCAACAGTTCCACGTCAAAGGGCGGCGTTCATCTTCGGTTCACATTGTGGCCACAGCCCCGAATTACGCGGCGCCCCGTCGTAAACAAGAGTGAGACGTTAAGCTTGACTAAGAAAATCGTCGTGGTCGCCGCCCTCGCCGCGGGCATCCTTACCGCCGGCAGCGGGGCAGCTTCGGCAGGCGACCAATGCGGTGGAGCCTCCTGGTATGGACCGGGATTCCACGGCAAGACGGCGGCCTCGGGTCAGCGTTTCGACCAGAACGCCATGACCGCCGCCCACAAGACGCTTCCGTTCGGCACTGTCGTACGTGTTGTCGACCAAAGGACCGGCAAGTCGGTGAAAGTCACGATCAATGATCGCGGACCCTTCCACAAGGGCCGCATCATCGATCTCAGCAAGGCGGCGGCCACCAAGCTGGGCATCCGCAATGCTGGCACCGGCAAGGTCTGCATCACGCGGGTCTGAGGACGCCGCGTCACCATCGAAGGCCGCCCGTCAGCAGCGGGCGGCCTTTTCCTTGCCGGGCCGGGCCCCGGCGCCGCCGGTTAACGCGGCGGCAAGACAAAGCTGGCACATCGGCGCCCGGGAACTGCCGCTGCCTTGGGGGACACCGTGCCGGTGCAAGCCGTTGCCTTCGTCGTCGGGCCGGAGGACGGACCGGGGGCCGCCCTGCGCGACGTCGCGACCGGCCTCGGCTTTGGCGCGGTGCACGGGTTCATGGACGCAGCCCAGGCCGGACGGCAGGCGGCGTCGGCGCCGCTGAGCTTCTTCCTGTTCGCCGCCGTCGACGACCCGGCCATGCTGCAGCCCATCGCCGACGCCATCCGCGCCGCACCCGACCAGCGGCTGCGCTTCGCCCCGCTGCTCTATTTCGCCGAAAGCCCCTCGCTTGACGCCATCGCGCGGTGCGCCGCCATGGGCTTCGACGACGTCGTGACGCTGCCGTTCACGCGCGAGCGCGTCGCCGCCCGCATCGCCCGCCAGCTCGACGTCCCGCAGATCTATTTCGAGACGGCAGACTATTTCGGCCCCGACCGGCGGCGCCGGCCCGGAGAAGCGGTGCGCTCGGGCCGCGGCGCCGGCGGCCGGCATCGACGCATCGAGATCGTGCGCTCGCCGGCAACCGGCATCCGCATCCTGCGCGACGAGGTCACGGCCGCCTGACGGCGGCGGGGCGGATGAAATCACGCCGGTCGCTTGCCGTTCCAAAACGTTTTGATTAATAACGTCGCGCCTCCTTCCCTGCCCCGCGAGCATTTCCGCCATGCGAGTCGGTCTCGAGCTGCCGCCCCAGCACCGGGTCTACGGCGCCTTCTTCGTCTACGCCTTCTGCATGGGCAGCCTGCCGCCGCGCCTGCCCGACATCCGCAGCGCCATGGGCATCGAGGAAGGCGCGCTGGGGCTGGCGCTGATCGGGGCCGCCGTGGGCACGCTGATCTCGCTGACCTTTGCCGGCCCGCTGCTCGAACGCGTCGGCTACCGCCGCGCCTTGCTGACGCTGATCCCGCTGCTCGCCCTGCTCTATGCCGTCGCCGTGTTCGCCACCGGCCCGCTCGGCCTCTTCCTGCTGCTGGTGCCGGCCGGCCTCGCCATCGGCGGCATCGAAATCATCGTCAATCTCGAGGCCGACCGCACCGAGCACATGATCGGCCATCGCATCATGAACCGGGCGCACGCCTTCTGGAGCTTCGGCTTCTTCTCGTCCGGGCTGATGGGGGCCGGCATCGCGCAGACCGGGCTGAGCCCGCAGCTGCACCTGCTGGGGATGGTGCCGGTGGTGGCGCTGGCAGTGCTGCTGGTGCTGGGCCGCTTCGAACCGGCACCCCACCGGACCGGTACCCCCGACGGCACGGCCTCGCGCTTCGCCGCCCCCACCCTCGCCATCATGGTGCTGGTGGCGGTGACGCTGTCGGCCCTGATCCTCGAGGGGGCCGGCATCGACTGGTCGGCGATCTACATGCGCGACGTCTTCGCCGTCTCCCCCTTCCTGGCCGGCTTTGCCGTGGCGCTCGGCGCCTTCACCCAGGCGGCGACGCGCTTCTTCGCCGACGCCTTCGTCGAGCGCTACAGCCCGATCGCGGTGGCACGGGTGCTGCTCAGCATCCTCGGGCTGGGCACGCTGACCGTGTTCTTCGCCACCAGCGAGTGGATGGCGCTGGCCGGCTTCGGGCTCATGGGCGTGGGCTCGAGCGCCATCTTCCCGCTGGCCATGTCGGCGGCGGCGCAGCGTACCGACCGATCGGCGGCGACCAACGTCGCCGCGCTGGCGCAGATCTCCTTCGTCGCCTTCCTGCTCGGCCCGCCGCTGCTCGGCCTCATCGCCGAGCACTGGGGCATCCGCTGGTCGTTCGGCGTCGGCCTGCCGCTGGTGGCGCTCAGCCTGGTGGCGGCAGCGGCGCTCGGCCGTCGCCCGATCCGGCACGAAGTGGATTAGACTGGCGCCATGGCCACACTGCCGCCCATCGTCGATCTGCGCCAGTCACCCACCGCGCTCAGGGTACAGCGCGGCGTGATGCGGCTGCTGCGCACCCAATACGATTATTGCTGCCTCGCCGAGGTGCCGCTCGCCAACGGCCGCCGGGCCGACGTACTCGGCATCGGCCCCAAGGGCGAAATCTGGATCGTCGAGATCAAGTCGAGCCTTGTCGACTTCCGGGTCGACGGCAAATGGCCCGACTACAAGGATTTCTGCGACCGCTTCTTCTTCGCCAAGCCGCCCGAGCTCGACCCCGACATCTTTCCCGCCTCGGAAGGGCTGATCGCGGCCGACGCCCACGACGCCGCGGTGCTGCGCATGGCCGGGCACGCGCCCCTGCCCGGCGCGCGGCGCAAGGCGCTGCTGCTGCAGCTCGGCCGGCTCGGCGCCGACCGCGTGCATACGCTGATGGACCCGCGCGACCCGCTGGCCTGACGCCGACGGGCGGCGCTATTCGTCGCCGCGGAATTCCCCGCTCGGCCCCGGCGGGATGACGCGCGCCGCGGCGGGCGGCATGCCCTCGGCCTCGGCCAGCTCCTGCTTCAGCGCCGCCATGATGGCGAGGCGGCGCTCGTCGCTCGACTGCTGCAGCACATGGCTCAAGTCGATGATGAAGCTGGCATAGGCGTTGTGCCAGTCGGAGGTGACCTGGCTGAGGTCGATGCGCCGCTCCTCGGGCACGTGCACGCCCTTGACGCCCTCGGCGCGGAGCTCGAAGGCGTCGTCGAGCATGGGCAGGATCACCTGGTCGCCGCCCAGCCCGTAATCGGCCAGCACCGACTCGCGCAGCGCCCGGCGCTCGGCGTCGTCGCCATGCGTGAGGAACAAGGCCCCGTGCGCCGGCAGCCGCGCCTTGATCCAGGCCATGAGCTCGCTGTGGTCGGCGTGGGCCGAATAGTTGACCAGCGTGCGGATCTGGGCCCGCACCGGCACCAGATGGCCGTGGATGCGCACCTCCTTGGCACCCGACTGGATGACCTGGCCCAGCGTGCCCGGCGCCTGGTAGCCCACGAACAGCACGGTGGCGTTGGCGCGGATGAGGTTGGCACGCAAATGGTGCTTGATGCGGCCGGCATCGGCCATGCCGGAGGCCGACATGATGATGGCGCCGCCGCGGATGGAGTTGATGGCTTTCGATTCCTCGACCGCCTCGACGATGCGGAAGCGCTGGTCGTTGAACAGCTCATCGGCGCCCAACTCGACATCCTCGAACATGGCGCCGTACTTGCGGTAGACGCCGGTCACCTTGGAGGCGAGCGGGCTGTCGAGGAAGACGAGGCTGGGGTCGATCTCGCCGGTCTTGATCAGCACCCCGATGTCGTGCAGCAGCTCCTGGCTGCGCTCGACGGCGAAGGTGGGGATGACGAGGTTGCCGCCGCGCGCGAGCGCCGCGTTGATCTCGGCCTTCAGCCCCTCGCGGCGCTGCGCCAGCGTGTATTCCGGCCGCTCGCGCCCGCCATAGGTGGATTCGCACAGGATGTAGTCGAAGCCGGCGGGGGCGTCGGGCTCGAGATAGAACACCTTCTCGTCGGGTCCGATGTCGCCCGAGAACAGCAGGCGGACGACCTGGCCGTCGCCGTTGGTGACTTCCACCTCGATCGAGGCGGAGCCCAGGATGTGGCCGGCGTTCCAGTAGCGGGCGCGCACGCCCGGGCCGGGCTCGAACCAGGCGCCATAGCCGATCGTGGCACGGTGCTTGAGCGCCTCCTCGGCGTCCTCCATGACGTAGAGCGGCTCGGCCGGGGCGTCGCCGCGGCGGCCGCGCTTCTTCGTTTCCCGCTCGGTCTCGCTCTCCTGGATGCCGGCAGCGTCGGGCAGCAGGAATTCGAGCAGGCCCGCCGTCGGCTCGGTCATGTACATCTTGTTGCGATAGCCGAGCTTGACCAGCCGGGGCAGCAATCCGCAATGGTCGATATGGGCATGGGTGAGCAGCACGTAGTCGATCTTTGCCGGCTCGAACGGGAAGGGCTTGTAGTTGAGGTCGCGCACCGTCTTGTTGCCCTGGAACATGCCGCAGTCGACGAGGAACTGCCCGTGCGGGTGGACGATGCGGTAGCACGAACCCGTGACGGTTCCCGCCGCCCCGTGGAAATTGAGCGTGACGGTCATGGCGGCCTCTCGATGCTGCGGGGAAAGCGGGCGGGCGTCAGCGGGGCGCGCGCTTGGCGAGGATGCGCTGCAGCGTACGCCGGTGCATGTTGAGCCGGCGCGCGGTCTCGGACACGTTGCGGTCGCACAGTTCGTAGACGCGCTGGATGTGCTCCCAGCGCACCCGGTCGGCCGACATCGGGTTTTCCGGCGGCTGCGGCGCGCTCTCGCCGGTGGCCAGCAGGGCGTTGATGACGTCGTCGGCGTCGGCGGGCTTGGACAGATAGTCCACCGCGCCGAGCTTCACCGCCGTCACCGCCGTGGCGATGTTGCCGTAGCCGGTCAGCACCACGGCGCGGGCATCGGGGCGCCTGCGGTGCAGCGCGGCGACGACGTCGAGGCCGTTGCCGTCCTCGAGCCTGAGATCGACCACGGCGAAGGCAGGGGGCTGCGCCTCCACCGCCGCGAGCCCGCCGGCGACGGTGTCGGCGATGCGGACCTCGAAGCCGCGCCGGTCCATGGCCCGTTCGAGCCGGGTCAGGAACGCCTTGTCGTCGTCCACCAGAAGCAGCGTGCGATCGGCAGCGAGAAGATCGTCGATTGTGCTCATGTTCAGCTTCACATAAGGGTTTCGGGGCGCAACGTCAAAAGCCCGTTGCTTTTTCGGTTTCGATCACCTTGCGCGGCCACACCACCGTGACCCGCGCGCCGCCGTCGGCGCCGACATTCTCGAAGGCGAGGCGGGCGCCCGTGCGCCCGAGCAGCGTCTTGGCGATGAAGATGCCGAGGCCCAGCCCGCCGCCGCCGTCGCCGCCATTGCCGCTGGCGCGGGTGGTGAGGTAGGGCTCGCCCAGCCGGGCGACGAGATCGGGCGGAAAGCCGGGGCCGTCGTCGGTGATGACCAGCGTCACCGCCCCCTTGTCCCACAGCGCGTTGATGACCACGCTGGCGCTGGCGAAGTTGGCGGCGTTCTCGACGAGATTGCCCAGCCCCTGCAGCAGCCCGACATTGCGGCGGAAGACCGGCTCGGGGCCGGCGGCGGCTTCGGTGACGATGACGATCTCCTTGCCCAGGCCGCGATACGGGCGCGCCACCTCCGCCAGCAATTCGCCGAGGGGGACCGCGGCGAACGGGTCGCCCTCGTCGGCGCCGAGGTTGCGCAGCTTGGCGAGGATGGCGCGGCATCGGGCGGTCTGCGAAATGATGAGGTCGACATCCTCGGCCAGCGGCCCCTCGGGCACGTCGGCGCGCATCTCCTTGGCGGCGAGCGCGATCGTCGACAGCGGCGTGCCCAGTTCGTGGGCGGCGGCGGCGGCGAGGCCGTCGAGGGCCCTGAGCTGCTCCTGGCGCGACAGCGCCAGTTCGGTGGCGCCGAGCGCGTCGGCGAGCTGGCGCGCCTCGTGGGCGACGCGGTTGGTATAGGCGGCGACGAAGATGACGCCGGAAAGCAGCGCCACCCACAGCCCGACGTCGTAGACGCGGTCGAAGACGATGCGCTCGCGCGGATCCCACGGCAGCGGCAGGTGCCACACCGCGAGGATGGAGGCGACAACGATGGCGAGGGTGGCGAGGAAGTAGGTGGAGCGCTGCGGCAGCGTCGTCGCCGACACCGACACCGGCGCCAGCAGCAGCAGCGAGAACGGGTTCTGCAGCCCCCCGGTCAGGGCCAGCAGCGCGCTCAGCTGCACGATGTCGTAGGCCAGCTGCATGGTGGCGACGGTGGCGCTCGAGCGATAGCCGGCGCCGTAGCGGAAGGTGAGCCACAGATTGAGCAGCACCGACAGGGCGACGAGCCCGAGACAGGCGAGCAGCGGCATCGGATAGCCGAGCACGACGGCGACGAACAGCACGCCCGCGGTCTGGCCGGCGATGGCCAGCCAGCGCAGCCCGACCAGCGTCGCCAGCCGCAGCGGCCGCCAGTTGCCGGGCCGGAAGGAGGCCCTGTCGTCCGCCATGCTCACCAACGCCGCTCCATCGCCCGCCGTTAGGTACTGCCGACGCCCACGTCAAGGGCAACATTGCGTGGCGGCGCGCTTGACCGGCGCCCGGCAAATGGCCACGTCCCATGCTGTCCGTCCTGGGAGAACATCTATGAGCACTGCAATCATCAAACCGCAATGGGGCTTTCTGAGCATTCTGCTGATGGTGCTCGGCTTCGTCGTCTGGTGGCCGCTCGGCCTGGCCGTGCTGGCCTATATCGTCTGGGGCGAGTATTTCGGCGGCTCGGCCGAGCGCGCACAGGCCTTCGTCGGCCGCCAGCGCCAATGGGCGCGGGAGCGCTGCGGACCGCACGGCCGCGACGGCTTCCGCCGCTCCAGCGGCAATGCCGCCTTCGACGCCTACCGCGCCGAGCAGCTGCGCCGCCTCGAGGAGGAGCGCCGGCGCCTCGACGAGGAGGTCGCCGCCTTCCACGAGTACATGCGCAACCTGCGCATGGCCCGCGACCGCGAGGAGTTTGACCGCTTCATGCGCGACCGCGGCACCGCCGGCGGCGGCACCGGCCCCGGCGCCGTCTAGTACTGCCCTTCGCCCCCCTTGGGGCACCGTGCGCGGCTCGCCGGCCCGGGCCCTGGCCTGGTGGTGGCGCCCTCCCCGGGGGGCGCCTTTTTCGTGGGCGCTGGTTCCGGCATCGGCCCGAATCTGGTGTTATGAAGCGCGAGGACGATGACGGCCATGCTCGACAAGAAATTCCCCCAGAGCGCCGCGGCGCGTGTCGATGGCCGCCTCGTCGCCGTCGAGGTGCGGGTGAGCGAGCGCGCCCGCAACTACCGGCTGTCGATTCCGCATAGCGGGGCGCCGGTGCTGACCGTGCCGCGCCAAGGCCGCTGGAGCGAGGCCGAGGCGTTCCTCGACCGGCACAGCGACTGGCTGGCGGCGCGGCTCGCGCGCGTCGCCAAGCCGGTCGCGTTCCGCGCCGGGGCGCTGGTGCCGCTGCGCGGGGTGGAGCACCGCATCGTGCCCACCGGCACCGTGCGCGGCCGCGTCGAGACGACGCAGATCGACGACCAGCCGGCGCTGCTGGTGCCGGGGGAGGTGGCGCACCGGCCGCGCCGGCTGGTCGACTGGTTCAAGGGCGAGGCGCAGCGCGACCTCGACGGCCGCGTGGCGGTGCATGCGCGCCGGCTGCAGGTGACGGTCCGGGCGGTGACGCTGCGCAGCCAGTCGACGCGCTGGGGCTCGTGCTCCTCGGCCGGGCGGCTCAACTTCAACTGGCGCCTGGTGCTGGCGCCGCCCTTCGTGCTCGATTACGTCGCCGCCCACGAGGTGGCGCACCTCGTCGAGATGAACCATTCCCCGGCCTTCTGGGCGACGGTAGAGGCGACGCTGCCGACGATGGAGCGCGGCCGCGCCTGGCTCAAGGCCAACGGCCGCCAGCTCATGGTCTACGGGCTGGGCCTGTAGGCCGCGTCCTACTGGCCGCCGAAGATTTCGCCCAGCAGGTCGACCAGGGTGCGCTTGGGCTGGCGCGGCTGCTCCATCGGGTCGAGGGCGACGTCGAGCGGGGCGGCGGGAACGCCGCCGGGCAGTTCCGCCACCGCCATGCCGGCATGCGCCTTGCTCATGAACTCGCTCCAGATCTGCACCGGCACGTTGCCGCCCGACAGCTTGGTGCCGGTATCGTCGTCGTTGCCCAGCCAGACGCCGGTGACCATGCGCGCCGTATAGCCGACGAACACGGCGTCGCGCGCCTTCTGGCTGGTGCCGGTCTTGCCGGCGATCGGCCAGCCGTCGAGCTGCGCCTTCTTGCCGGTGCCGATCTCGAGCGCGGTGGTCAGCATGTCGTTCATCTCGGCGACGATCTCGGGCTGGATCACCTGGCCGGGGCCGGCCGGGACAGCTTCGTAGAGCAGCTTGCCGCTCGCCGTCTCGATGCGGGTGATGACGTTGGCGATGACCCCGATGCCGCCATTGGCGAAGGGGGCGTAGGCGGCGGTCAGCTCGAGCAGCGACACTTCCGAGGTGCCGAGCGCGATCGAGGGCACGGGCAGCATGGGCGAGGAGATGCCGAGTCGCATCGCTGCCTCGACCACCTTGTCCGGGCCGACGTCGATGGCCAGCCGCCCCGAGACGGTGTTGAGCGAATAGGCAAGCGCGTTCCTCAGCGTCACCGGGCCCAGGTACTTGCCCGAGGCGTTCTCCGGGCTCCAGCCGTTGTACTCGAAGGGAGCGTCGTCGGCGACGGTATCGGGGGTGTAGCCCTTCTCCATGGCCGCGAGATAGACGAAGGGCTTGAAGGCCGACCCCGGCTGCCGGCGCGAGGTGACGGCGCGGTTGAACTGGCTCTGGGCGTAGTCGACGCCCCCCACCAGCGCCCGCACGGTGCCGTCGACGTCCACGGCGACCAGCGCGCCCTGGCTGAAGCCGCGCGCCGCGCCTTCATTGGCGACGGCCTCCCGGACCACGAATTCGGCGTGCTTCTGCAGGTCCCAGTCGATGGTGGTGGAGACGACGACGTCCTCGCTGACATCGCCGACATAGGCGGTCATCAGGCTCTCGACCCAGTCGGCGACGTAGGATTCCGAACCGGTCACCTTGGTACGGATGCGCTGGTTGGGATCGATGGCGGCGGCCTTCGCCTCGGCTTCGGAGATGTAGCCCTCCTTGGCCATGGCGGCCAGCACCACGCGCGCACGGGCGGCGGCGGCCTCGGGGTTGGAGATCGGGTTGACGCGCGAGGGCCGCTGCACCGAGCCGGCCAGGATCGCCGCTTCCCCCAGCGACAGGTTGCGCGCCGACTTGCCGAAATAGCGCTGCGCCGCCGCCTCGATGCCGGTGGCGCCGTTGCCGAAGAAGACGCGGTTGAGATAGAGTTCGAGGATCTCCTCCTTGGAGTAGTTCTGCTCGAGCCACAGCGCCAGAAGCGCCTCCTGCACCTTGCGCTGCAGCGTCTGCTCCGGGCTCAGGAACAGGTTCTTGGCGAGCTGCTGGGTGATGGTGGAGGCGCCGCGCGTCACCTCGCCGGCCTGCAGGCTTTCCAACCCCACCGAGATGAGGCCGAGCACGTCGATGCCGAAATGCTCGTTGAAGCGGCGATCCTCGATGGAGATCACCGCCGCCGGCACGTAATAGGGCAGTTCGCGCAGCGCCACGGCCTCGCCGCCGGTCTTGCCGCGGTTGGAGAGCAATTGGCCGTTGGCGGCGAGGATGCGGATATTGGGCGGCCGCTCGGGCACCGCCCAGGTGTCCACGGCCGGCATCTGCATGACGAAATAGACGACCACCCCGGCCACCGCGATGCCGGCCCAGAAGCCGAGCACCACCAGCCAGTAGAATAGTTTGCCGATGAGGCGGCCGAGCGTCAGCGGCGGCCGTCGGCGGCCGCCGCGGGCTCGCTTCGCCTTGCC